>NZ_CP197470.1:2139696-2445367 GCF_052180235.1 Microbacterium sp. F51-2R
GCTGGCGACAACGAAGTCACGAAAGGGTCGAAATGCCACAGCACACAGCTCCCGGTCTCCGGTGGTCGCTTCTCGCGGCTCCGGTCGTCGGGATCCTCCTTCTCGCCGGATGTTCTGCCGGCGGCTCCGACGGCGGAAGCACGAGCAGCGGCGACGCCGCCGCCGCCGGGGACTCCTTCACCGTCATGGTCGCCCAGGCGAACGACGCCGACGACTATTACGCCAAGACCCTCGACGCCTACTCCAAGGAGACCGGCGTCAAGGTCGAGGTCATCCCCTACCCCTCCGAGGCGTACAACACGCAGGTCACGACGCAGCTGCAGGCGGGCAACGCCGCCGACATGATGGTCCTCGCACCCGGCACCGGCCAGGCGATCTCGGTCGTCACGCTCGCCGACGCCGGCTTCCTCGAGCCTCTCGACAAGACGTCGGCGGGCATCATCCCCGCGGGCACCGAGAACCTCTACGGCAGCGACGGCAAGGTCTACGGCCAGCCCACGGCGCTTGCGCCCGTCGGCTACGTCTACAACCCGGGCGCTGCGAAAGACGCCGGCCTCAGCGAGTACCCCGCGACGTACGACCAGATGCTCAAGGACTGCGCGACCGTCAAGGACGCCGGCAAGTCGTTCACGGTCGTCGCGGGAGCGATCCCCTTCAACACGGGCCTCCTCTCGATGCTCATCTCGGCGACGCGCGTCTACGCCGAGACGCCCGACTGGAACGAGCAGCGCGCCGACGGCAAGGTCACCTTCGCCGACAGCGATGGCTGGAAGGAGACCCTCCAGGACGTCGTCGAGCTCAACGAGAAGGGCTGCTTCCAGGACGGCGCCGCGGGCGGCACGTTCGACAACATCACGGCCAACATCGCCGGCGGCCAGTCGCTGACCGCGGCCGTCCCCGGCTCCGCGGCCCTCTCGATCGGTGCCGCGACCGGCCTGAAGCTCGACGTGCAGGCCTTCCCGCCCGCCGAGGGCCAGAAGCCCTTCGTGCTCGCCTCGGCCAACTATGCGTGGGCGATCAACTCGAAGGCCGGCGACGGCGCCAAGAAGTCGGCGCAGGCCTTCCTCGACTGGGTGGCCCAGCCGGAGCAGGCCAAGGCGTTCGCCGACCTCTCGGGCTTCGTGCCGATCACGGGCGCCACGGCGGAGAACCTCCTGCCGATCTACCAGCCGATCGCCGACCAGCTCGAGAACGGCGACTTCGTCGGCCTTCCCAACGCCAGCTGGCCGAACCCCGCGGTGTACGACGCGCTCGGCACGGGTGTGCAGGGCCTGCTGACCGGCCAGAAGACGGTCGACCAGGTGCTGTCCGACATGGACGCCGCCTGGGGCAACTGATCACCAGGACGATCCACTGAGACGTGCCGTCCGGGGCTTCGGCCCCGGGCGGCACTCCTTTTGCCCGCTTCTCCCCGACGGAGGATGAGACATGACCAGTGAACGGATCGAGCGACTGCTGGCGGAGATGACCCCGGCCGAGAAGCTGGGCCAGCTGCAGATCGTCTTCCGTCCTCGGCCCGACGATGCCGCGCAGCTCGTACGCGAAGGGCTCGGATCGGTCTTCTGGCCGCCGTCGGCGGCGAAGACGAATGAGCTGCAGCGTGTCGCCGTCGAAGAGACCCGCCTCGGCATCCCTCTCCTCGTCGGACTCGACGTCATCCACGGCCAGCGCACCATCGCCCCCGTGCCGCTCGCGCAGGCCGCGAGCTTCGACCCCGCCCTGGTCGAGGAGCTCGCCGCGCTCGCGGCGGCGGAGGCGCGGTCGGGCGGAGTGAACTGGACCTTCTCGCCGATGGTCGACGTCTCGCGCGACCCGCGATGGGGACGCGTCGTCGAGGGCTTCGGGGAGGACGTGCACCTCACCTCCGTGATGGGACGCGCGATGGTCCGCGGCTACCAGGGCGGCGACCTCGCGGCTCCGACCTCGATCGCGGCGACCGCGAAGCACTTCGTGGCGTACGGCCAGCCCGAGGGCGGGCGCGACTACAACAGCGTCGACGTGTCGGGGCACCGGCTGCGCAACGTCTACCTCGAGCCCTTCCGCGCCGTCGTCGACGAAGGCGTGGCCTCGGTCATGGCGTCGTTCAACACGGTCGGCGGAGTGCCGATGCACGTCAACCGGGGCCTGTTGACCGACATGCTGAAGACCGAGTGGGGGTTCGAGGGCGTCGTCGTCGGCGATGCCGAGGGCGTGCGAAATCTGCTCGCGCACCGGGTGGCGGAGAGTCTGACGGATGCCGTGGCCCGGTCGTTCGAGGCGGGACTCGACATCGAGATGGGCGGCACTCCTGGCGAGGTCGCCGAGGCGGCGCTCGCGCAGATCGAGCCGGCGCGGATCGACGATGCCGTCCGCCGGGTGCTCGCGGTGAAGGAGGCGCTCGGGCTCTTCGAGTACCCCTTCGTGGCCGAAGACGAGGAGCGCACCGAGCCCACGGCCGACTCGCGCCGCCTCGTGCGCCGTGCGGCGGCGCGCTCGTCGGTGCTGCTGAAGAGCGAGGGGACACTGCCCCTCCGGGGCCGGGGCCGAGTGCTGCTGACCGGGCCGTACGCGGAGTCGCCGGACCTTCTCGGCGCGTGGACGCAGTTCTTCGCCGCCGGCGCGCAGAGCGTCGCCGCCGAGGCTCGTGGCCGCGGCCTGGACGTGACGGCCGTGCCGGGCGTCGACTTCTTCGCCGGCTCGGACGCCGACATCGAGAGCGCGGCCTCCGCCGCCCGCGAGAGCGACGTCGTGGTCGTGCTCGTGGGCGAGCCGAGCGCCCTGTCGGGCGAGGCCGCTTCGCGGAGCGACCTGCGACTCCCCGGCCGCCAGGAGGAGCTCATCCACGCGATCGCGGAGACCGGCACGCCCTTCATCGTCGTGCTCGTCACGGGTCGCCCGCTCGTGGTCGCCGACTGGATCGAGGCTGCGCCGACCGTCGTGGTCGCCTGGCACGGCGGCACCGAGGCCGCCGCCGCGATCGTCGACCTGCTCGTGGGCGACGAGGAGCCCGCGGGGCGCCTGCCGATGTCGTGGCCGCGCTCGGTCGGCCAGATCCCGATCGACTACGCGCACGAGAACACCGGCCGCCCCGCGACGGTCGGCGGCACCCTGACGACGGAAGTGGCCGACGTGGGCCTGCACGGACCCGACAACCTGCAGGAGAAGTTCACGTCGAAGTACCTCGATCTTGAGCTCGGGCCCCAGTTCGCCTTCGGGCACGGGTCGGGCTACGCGTCGTTCCGGCACGGGGAGCCGCGCGTGTCGGCCGCCGAGCTGACGCAGGGTGAGGCGGTCACGCTGTCGATCGACGTGACCAACGTGTCGGACCTCCCGGGCGACGAGGTCGTGCAGGTCTACGTCGAAGACCTCGTGGCGAGCACCGCTCCGCCCGTCCGGCGTCTCGCCGCCTTCGAGCGCCGGGCGATCGCGCCGGGCGAGACCGCGACCCTCTCATTCGAGATCGGCGACGAGCAGCTCGGCTTCTGGCTCGACGGACGCTTCACCGTCGAGCCGGGCGCCTTCGTGCTGCACGTCGGCCCGACGCTGGACCGCGCCCAGCCCGTCGCCCTCACCGTCCGGGCCCGGTAGGGGTGTGGGGTCGGGGTCGGTCTGCGCATAACTCCGGAAGAACCGGCCCGCCGCCGCCAGAACCCGCCTCCGGCGGCAGGGCGGCGCTGTTCTTCCGGAGTTATGAACACCCATCCGGCACCCCCACCCCGCGCCCCCACCCCGCAACGCCGGCCGCCGACCACCCCGCCACGGCACCCGCACTTCCAGCAAACCCCTCGGGCCCACCCCCGGGCCCAATTCAGGATGAGAGGTCGTCCAGCGGCCCGCCGCGCGCATCGCAACGGCGTGTCGGGCGCGCTCATCCTGAGTTAGGCCCGCGGCGAACCGACTCCTTGGGCTGAAGTCCGAGGTGGCGGGCGCGGAATGGTCGGTGCGGGCGGCGCCGCGCCCGGGCCGGGGCCGTGACGGGACGGGTCGAGCCGGGTCGGGCAGGGCCGGGTCGGGCGGGGCCGCGCGAGGCGCGACGGTACCGGGAGTTGGGCGCGCGCCCGCCGGCCGGCGCATAACTCCGGAAGAATCGGCCCGCCGAGGGCGGAAACACCCCTCAGCCGGCGGGTGCGCGCCGTTCTTCCGGAGTCATGAACGCCACGCCCAGCCGAGCCGGGAGGCCGCGCGGGTCAGCGCAGCGGGCGGTACCGGAAGTCGCGGAGCCGCGCCGCGCCGTCCCCCGCCGCGTACAGGGCGGGGCGCAGGCTCAGCAGATCGGCCATCGTGTTGGCGTGGTAGCCCGAGGTCTCGTAGCGGATCGCGTGCCGCGTCCACTCACCGCCCGGCTCGCGATACCACCCCGTCACGATGTGCTCGTCGTTGCGAAGCCGCAGCTGCAGGCGGCGCACCGCCGGCGCGGGCTCGCGCCAGTGAGTGATGTGCCCTCCGGCGTAGCTCGGCATCCGATTCCCGTCGATCCCCATGCCGCAGAAGAGCCGGTCGTTGAAGAAGAGCAGCAGCCCCGCCTCGACGCCGTCGCCCAGCAGCTCGACGTCGACCTCCACCTCGTACGCATGGTCGCCGGTCAGCACGGCGAGGGGCGACGTGTCGCCGGGGCCGTGCCCCTTCGCCGCGAGCACCAGCCCGTCATCCAGCGCGAGACGCCGCGCCTCGCCCGGCGACGGCGCGTGGAAGGTCCACCGCTCGCCGAGCCGCAGCACCGAGAAGTCGTCGTGGAACGAGGGCGGCGGGGATTGAACGGATGCCGCGGCCGGGGCATCCAGCACTCCCCCGATGTCGTCGAGCGCGGCCACCGGCCAGCCGTCGTCGGTCCACTCGATCGGCTCGAGCAGGATCTGACGCCCGAGCGTGCGGTAGCCGTTCTCGTAGCCGTGCGACACCATCCACCAACCCTCCCCGGCGGGACCGGGGACGATCGTCGCGTGCCCGCGCGACCACCACTTCTCGGCCGCGTCGCGCGTGCGGGCGATGGGATTGTGCGGGCTGTTCTCCCACGGCCCGTGCACCGACCGCGACCGCGCGACGATGACCATGTGCCCCGTCGGCGGCCCGCCGGTGCCTCCGACGGCGCTCACGAGGTAGAACCAGCCGTCGCGCCGGAAGAGCTTCGGGCCCTCGAGCGCGTACGCCTCGGTGATCCACTCGTCGGGGTAGCGCCAGCCGTCGTAGACGTGCTCCAGCTCGCCGACGGTCGACAGGCCGTCGTCGGCGAGTCGGATGCGACGGATGCCGTTGACGAAGAGGTAGCGCTTGCCGTCCTCGCCGACGACGTGTCCGGGGTCGATCGCCCACCGGATGCCGAGGTCGATCGGCTCGGACCACGGGCCCTCCATCGAGTCGGCGTGGATCACGAAGATGGCCGGCGCCTCCAGCGCCGACCACGGCGCCGGGATGAACGGGATGTAGATGAAGAAGCGTCCGTCGACCTCGGCGATGTCGACGGCGAAGGTGCTGCCGAGCGGTTCGGCGAGCGCTGACCCGGCGGAGGTCCAGGTGACGAGGTCGCGCGAACGGTAGAGCAGCAGCCCCGGCGCCGACTCGAAAGACAAGTAGGTCATCCAGTACTCGTCGCCGACCTTGATGACGGCGGGATCCGGGCGGTCGCCCCCGAGGACGGGGTTCACGAACGTCGGTGTTTCAGGCATCGAAGCCCCCTCTCGGGACGGACGGCGAGCGCCGGTGGACGTAGCGGGTCGTCAAGATGTCGTCGCCCCCGAGACGCGGACGAGACGGATACGCACGACGCCGACCTCGTCGAGAGGCAGGATGCGCAGGCGTTCATCTCCGTTGAGCGAACGCCCCGGCATCCATGAGCCGTCGACGAAGCATCCCTCCACGACCGAGTCGTACTCCACGACCGAGTCGGCGAGGAAGAAGTCGAGCGTAAGGCCCTGCCCGAAGACGAGGAACGTGTCGTCGCCCTCGTCGAGGATGAGTCCGAACGGGCGCGTGTCGTGGGGGCTGGCGACCGCCGCACCGGGCAGCGTCTCCTCAGGCGGAGACGGCGGAGCGGTGGGATGGCCCACACCCGCGTCGAGCAGCATCCTCTCGAACAGCGCGCGCGTGCCGCGTGCGACGAGTTCGAGGTCACCCACGACCACCCTCTCGGCCTCGGCGTCCGGAGGCAGGACGACGGCGGTCAGTCGTCCCTCCTGCTGAGCGGCGACGAGCACGGACTCGATCTGCGTCAGCTGCCCGAGCAGCTGCGAGACCTGACTGCCGACCCGGATGTCTTCCAGCCCGAAGGCCGACCACCCCACGGCGCCCGCCGCGAGCGAGGTCGCGATGTCTCCTACGCGCACGCGGCACTCGGGAACGAACAGCGCCCGATCGGCGGAGGCGTATGTGCGCACCACCGGTGCTGCCTCGTCGACATAGATGTCGGGGCACAGCATCGCCAGCGACGGCGCACCCGCCCGCCAGACGTCGAGCACCCGAGACCCGGGACCGCCGCAGGGATACTGCCCTGCGCGGTCTTGCCCCGGCTGAGGTCCGAGCCATGCGTTCGCGTACAGCGGGAGGGGCCAGATGCCGGCGGCGCGACGGGCGAGCGACTCCACATAGGTGGAGAAGGCCCAGGCCATGAACACCTCGTCGGCTTCCCATCCGTCGCCGAGGACCTCCGACCACGTCCCCGACGCCGGCGCGCCGCGCGCCTCCCACAGGCCCCGCGCGGTCGACTCCTGCGCGGACCCTCGCAGGAACTCGAGGAAGTCGTCCGGGACCGGCGAACGCCACGCGACCTCGGCGATCGCGGAGCGGTCCCTGCTGTCGGCGAGCAGACCCACCTCGTTCTCCACCTGGAGGAGTGCGACGCGGTCCCGGAAGGGATGCACCGCGAGGAACC
Organism: Microbacterium sp. F51-2R; assembly: GCF_052180235.1. Classification (GTDB taxonomy): domain Bacteria; phylum Actinomycetota; class Actinomycetes; order Actinomycetales; family Microbacteriaceae; genus Microbacterium. Next base: position 2,146,541 of record NZ_CP197470.1, read on the forward strand.
GCACGAACCGCTCGAACGCCGTGGCGTCGGCGTCCCGCAGGGCGGGCGAGAAGACGCTCAGCACGGGCTTGTGCGTCGCGCCCTCGTACGTGAACGGCGGTCGGTCGTGTGCGCCCACCACGGCCCGGGGGAATCGGTCGGCGTCCGCGCGGACCCAGCGGGGCGCATACGTGGAGGCGGCGTTCTTGAAGGCCCCGAACCACAGCACGACCAGACGCAGATCAGCCGTGTGCGCGTGCGTCAGGAGCGCGTCGGCGACCGAGAAGTCGAAGTCGCCCTCCTCCCGCTCGCAGAGGTCCCAGCTCACGGGGGCGATGACGGCGTTCGCCCCGAGAGCCGCCGCGTGCGCGAACGCGCGTGCCGTCGCCTCGGAACTCGATGCCGTGGAGTTGTGGAGCTGGCCCCCGAGAAGGAGGACCGCCTCGCCGTCGAACAGGAGCTGCCGGTTCTCGACGCGCCAGCGCGGGCCGCTCATGCGCGCGACCCGATCCACGCCGCGACCGCCTCGATCGTCGGCAGCGCCGTCGGATCGGCCGGCTCGTTGATGTGGCCGTGGTCGGCTCCGGCCTCGACGCGCAAGACCACCGGCACGCCGGCGTCCTCGAGCTGCTGCGCGAACGCCTCGCCCGAAGGGCGCAGCGCGTCGTGCTCGCACACGAGCACGAACGTCGGCGGAAAGCCCTCGGCCGCGCCGAGCGCCGCGAACGCGTGCGGATCGGCGAGACCCTCCGGCGACCCCGCGAAGTTGACGGCGAGCGCGCCGTGCGGGGAGTCGGCGTCGACCTCGGGGGAAGCGTCGGGCCCGTTCGGGTGCACGACGGGATAGACGAGCACGAGCCCGGCGGGGGCCTCTGACCCGGCATCCCTCAGCCGCGCCGTCGCACCGGCCGTCAGATTGCCGCCCGCACTGGCGCCGCCGAGGAACACGGCGGAGGCCGGCACGCCGAACAGCTCGTCGGCGTGCGCGAGGGCGTGCTGCCACCCGGCGAGCACGTCGTCCGACGGCTCGGGGAAGTGCACCTCGCCGAGGCACTTGACGTAGTCGACGGCGAGCACGGGGATGCCGCGTGCGGCGAGCTCGCGCGCGACCCAGTTCGACTCCGGCATGTCGAGGTGGCCGCCGATGAAGGCGCCGCCGTGCACCCACACGAGGGCGTTTCCGGATGCCTCGGCCCCGGCATCCCGATACAGCCGCGCGGGCACGACCCGGCCGCGCGGTCCGTCGATGCGGACGTCTGTCGTCCCGACGCCTGCGAGGTGCGGGAAGCGTCGCACGAGCGACGCGGTGTCGATGTCGGGACGGGGATCGGCGGGCTCGCCCTGCTCGCGGAAGAGGCGGAGCACCTCGGGGAGCGGGAGCGTGCGGAAGTCGACGTCGGTCTCAGGCATGCGCCGGCACCGCCCGCATCGACGCCCGGATGAGGTCATGCTGCTTGCGCACGAGTACGAGCGGGTCGACCTCGCCGAGCTCGGCGAACGCGTGCCCCTCCCACTCGCTCGACCAGTAGCCGCGATAGCCGCCCTCGACGAACACGCGCACGAGCTCGGGGTAGTCGATCGCCGGCTCCTGGCCGTTCTCGTCGATGTCGTAGAACTTCGCGTGCACGTGGAGGATCTGGGGCATGATGTCGGCCCACTCGCGCGGGTCGACGTGGCCGTGCATGTTGAACGCGAGGTGCGCGAACGATCCGAGCCGGCCGGGGTCGAAGTCGCGGCTGTTCAGGTAGGCGATGAACTCCTGCTGCCGGTCGCGCATCGAGGCATCCGTCGCCCAGATCTGCTGCAGGCGCAGGATCGCCTCGTCGTCGAGCCCCGCTCGCCGGACGGCGCGCAGCAATGTGGGCGACATCGCGTGCATCGTCGACGAGAAGTCGGCGACGAAGCCGAGCAGCGGCGAGTCGAGGTCGGCGTAGACGTCGCGCACCTTGAGGATCTCGGGAGCGTTCGGGCCCATCGGCGCGTGGATCTCGTAGGCGAGCTTGAGCTCGAGGTCTTCCGCGATCGGCAGCAGCCGGCGCAGCAGCTCCGGCTTGGCGCTCTGGATGCGCACGAGGGGGAACCCGAGCTTCTTGGCTCCCCGGAACATCAGCTCGCTGAACTCGAACTCCTCGTCGGGCGTCATGTCGCGGTCGCGGCGCCGGCCCATGTCGAGGTTGGCGCCGAAGGAGCTCTCGTCGAAGCCGTGCCGGTCGAAGGCGGCCCGCCACTGCGCGACGAACTCGTCGGAGACGACGGGGTAGGTCGGCACCATCTGCGAGGCGACGATCTCGATCCCGGGTCCGATGCCGAGCTCGGCCACGCGGTCGAGCAGCGAGTCGAAGTCGTACCAGCCGGCACGGAACTCCGCGCTCGCCGAGTACAGCGTGAGGCCGAGCTTGAAGGGGTCGTCCTCGGTCGCAGCGGGCGGCGGCGCGACCTCCGACGTCGTCGCCAGCGGCGCCTCGTCGCGATCGGTGACCGTCAGCGTGAGCGACTGGCGCACGATGTTCGGCACGTACAGGCCCGGACCGCCGTCCTGGCCGGGCGCGATCTGCATGTAGGGCAGGCGCAGCTCGCCGAAGATCTCGATCTCGTGCTCCTCGCCGAGGGCGACGGGCTCGTTTCGCCGGACGATGAGAGACGGATGCTGCTGCAAGAACCACAGCGTCTCGGTCTGCTGCGGCAGCTCGGCGATGGCGAACCGGCGCCCGTCGAGTTCGAAGGCGAGATCGTCGGCGGCGACCTCGGCTCCGTCGACCGTGACGCGCAGCGTCGAGACCGACGAGAGCCAGAGGCTCCGGTACCAGGGGATCGTGAGCTTCAGCGCGAGACCCTCGGGGTGGGCGCGGAGGCTGTCGTGGGAGATGAGTCCGTTCGGCATGGCAGGTCCTTGTCGTTTCAGTCGAGGGTCGACGCGATCTCGCGCATGATCGAGTGCTGTCGGCGCACCTGCTCGAGGGAGCGCCACGGCTCGCGGACGCCCTCGTATTCGCTCGAGAGGTACCCGGTGTAACCCGCGTCCTTGAGCCCCTGGAGGACGGGCCGCCACGGGATCTGCTGATCCTCGCGGTTCTCGTCGATGTCGTGGAACTTCGCCTGCACGAACACGACGTACTCGCCGATCGCGGCGAGGTCGGCGGGATCCACGCCGATCCCGTCGAGGAACGCGGGACGCGTCTCGCGGGTCTCGCCGGGGCGGAGCGGGATCGGCCGGTCCTGGAAGATGCCGGTGTCGATCAGCAGGCCGAAGTGCTTCGTGCCGGTGCGCTGAATGAGGTCGATGTAGTCGTCGACGACGGGGTGCTTGATCGGCGTCGGCGAGTGGATCTCGGGTGCGATGACGACGTCGAGCTCGGCGGCGAGGTCGAGGCTGCGCTCGACCGACTCGGTCCAGATCGGGTGCGGGACGAGGTCGCTGGTCACGACGCCGATCTTCGGCCGCACGAACCGGAAGCCGAGCCGCTTGGCGAGACGGAGGTCGCGCTGCAGCGCCGCGGCGCCCTCGGCCGCCGTCATGTCGCGGCCGTTCGCGCCGCTGGAGTGCAGGCGCGTGTCGATCCACGACCCCATGTTCGTGGGTTCGAGCCCGTAGACGTCGAGGAGCCGGAACCACTCGTCGACCCACGCGCTCGACGGGTCGGGGTAGCCCGGCACGTGCCCCTCGCCCAGGATCTCGATGCCCGTCGCGCCGAGGTCGGCGATCGCTGCCATCGCCGTGTCGAGGCCGAGCACCGTGGTGAAGTCGTCGGTGTAGCTGTAGAGGCTCACGCCGTACCGGAACGGGCCGCCGTCGTTCTCGGATGTCAGGGTGACCCAGCGGGATGCCCGCGTGCGGCTCGGCTGGTGCTCGATGGGGATGTACGACGCGCGCAGCAGCACCTCCACCGAGACCTCGTGGGTGCCCTCCGGCAGGCCGCCGGGGAACGGCACGGTGACCACCGCCGCCTCCTCGAGCGGCCAGCGCACGTCGTCGGAGTCCCACAGCTGCGCGAGCGTGTAGGTCTGACCCCCGAACGTCCACAGCGGCACGTCGTGCGGCACGTCGACGAGATCGCCCACGCGCACCGAGATGCCGTCGATGAGCGACGCGTACAGCCCGCGGTAGTTGGGGATGCGCACGCGCAGCTGGAAGCCCGTGACCTCCCCGCCCTCTCGCACATTGCGGAATCCCGTGGACTGGATGAGATCTCTCTCGAGAAGCATCGATGCTCCCTTTCGTCGGGGCGCGGCGTGGCCCGGCGCTCCATGGCGTCTCCTCCACGCTAACAGCATTAGTTCTTTTCAGGCATAAGTAGGACGGATGCACACATTACGACGACGGATGCCGCGGCATCCGTCGACTATCGCTGCGGGCGATGCGACCTCTCAACGGCATAGATTGCGTTGATACACTCGTGGTCAGCCTCGTACCGAAGGATCACACCGCCGTGACCGATCAACCGCTTCTTTCTCGGCTCGACCTCAACCTGCTCGTCGCGCTCGACGCCCTCCTCACGGAGCGGAGTGTCACGCGCGCCGCGGAGCGGCTGCACCTCAGCCAGCCGGCTCTGAGCGCCTCGCTCGCGCGGCTGCGCACGCACTTCAACGACCCGATCCTCGCCCGGCGCGGCAACACCTACGAGCTGACCCCGCTCGCCCTGCGACTGACCGAGCACACCACGACGGCGCTCGACGCCGCCCGCCGGGTCTTCGAGAGCCAGGCGATCTGGACGCCGCACGACTCGACGCGCGAGTTCTCGATCTACGGCTCGGACTACGGGTTCGCGACGATCGGCAAGGCCGTCTCGCGCCTGGCCGCGCAGGAGGCGCCGGGAGTGCGCTTCCGGTTCATGCTGCACAACCCCTCGATCGTCGACGACGCCCTCAACCGCCTCCGGGCGGCGGACGGCATGGTGATCCCGCACGGCCACCTGACCGAGCTCCCGTACATGGACCTGTGGCGCGACGGCTGGGTGGTCGTCGCCTCCGAGTCCAACGACCAGGTCGGCGACGTGCTGACGATGGAGACGCTCGGCCTGCTCTCGTGGGTCTTCACCTTCCAGACGCGGACGGCCTTCACCTCCGCCGCGCGCCAGCTGCAGCAGCTCGGCATCGAGCCCCGGGTCGAGGCCGTCGTCGAGAGCTTCCTCGCGCTCCCCCACTTCATCGCCGGCACCGACCGGCTGGGGCTCATCCAGGCCGGCCTGTCGGACTACGCCTCGAGCGTGCCCGGCATCCGCGTGCTGCAGCCCCCGTTCGACGCCACCCCGGTCGTCAACGCCCTGTGGTGGCATCCGGTGCACGGCCGCGATCCCGAGCACACGTGGATGCGCGGGCTCTTCGAGCAGGCCGCGGCGCAGGTGTCGGAGGGCCCGGGCGCCCTCGTCGAGCGCGTCTGACCGGCCGGGTGCTTCCCGGCGGCCCTCGCCGCGCGCGGGGCGCGCGCCCTGCCCTTCGCCGTGCGCGGAGCGGAGGTTCTCACGGGAAGGGCGGGCCGCAGCACGGCGTGTCGGCCCTCCCGTCCGGTGAGATCCTCCCTTCCCGCGGCGGCTCGCGCGCCCCTCAGACCAGGCGCAGGTCGGCGTCGATGGCGGCGGCCGTCCGCAGGAGCGCCGGCACGTACGCCTCGACGAGGTGCTCGACCGAGTCGCGGGTCGCACTCGTCGAGACGTTGAGGGCGGCCACGACCGCTCCCCCTCGTCCGTGCAGAGGCGCGGCGACCGACCGCAGGCCGGGTTCGAGCTCGCCGTCGACGAGCGCCCAGCCCTGCTCGCGCACCTGCGCGAGCTCCCGGCGGAGGGCGGCGGCGTCGGTGAGCGTCCGCTCGGTGAGCTTCTCGAGAACGGATGCCTCGACCGCGGCGGCCGCGGCATCCTCCCCCGCTGCGGCCAGGAGCACACGCCCCATGCTCGTCGCATAGGCCGGGAAGCGCGTGCCGATCGTGATGCGCACGCTCATGATGCGCCGCGTCGGGACCCTCGCGATGTAGACGATGTCGGCGCCGTCGAGCACGGCGGCCGAGACGCTCTCGCTCACCTCGCGCGAGAGGAGCTCGAGGTGGGGCTGCACGATCTCGGGGAGCGAGAGTGACGAGAGGTAGCCGAAGCCGAGCTCGAGCACGCGCGGGGTCAGGGCGTAGGTGCGGTTCGCACCCTCGCCGCTGCCCCGCACGTACCCGAGCGTCTCGAGCGTGCGCAGGAACCGCCGCGCCGCCGCGCGTGGCATGTCGCTGCGCCGGGCGACGTCGCTGAGGCTCAGCTGCGCGTCACCCTCGCCGAACGCCCGGATCACCGCGAGTCCGCGGGCGAAGGATTGGACGAAGTCGGCGGATGCCGCGGCATCCGTCCCTTCGTCCATCTCAGCGCTCGAGCACGACGGCGAGGCCCTGGCCGACGCCGATGCAGATCGCGGCGACCGCGACTCCTCCGCCCCGGCGCTTCAGCTCGTGCGCGGCGTGACCGATGATGCGGCCGCCGGAGGCGCCGAGCGGATGGCCGATCGCGATCGCGCCCCCGTGGATGTTGACCTTCTCGGGGTCGAGGTCGCTCCACAGCTGCAGGCACGCGAGGCTCTGCGAGGCGAAAGCCTCGTTGAGCTCGACGACGTCGACGTCGGCCCACGTGCGACCGGCCCGCGCGAGCGCGCGGTTGGCGGCCTCGACGGGCGCGACGCCGAACACATCAGGGTCGTTGCCGAAGACGCCGCGACCTGCGATGCGGGCGAGGGGCTCGGCATCCACCGTCCCCTCCCCGCCGAGGAGCACGGCCGACGCGCCGTCGTTGATCGGCGAGGAGTTGCCGGCCGTGACCGAGCCGTCCTTCGCGAAGAGCGCGCGCAGGCCGCCGAGCTTCTCGAGCGTCGTGTCGTCGCGGATCCCCTCGTCGCGCGCGAGCTCGGCGCCCGGCACCTGCACGACCTCACCGTCGTACACCCCCGCCGCCCACGCGTCGGCGGCGAGGCGGTGGCTGCGGAGGGCGAAGGCGTCCTGAGCCTCGCGCGAGATGGCGTAGATCTCGGCGAGCTTCTCGGCCGACTCGCCGTTGGAGATCGTCCACTCGCGCGGAAGCGCGGGGTTCACCATGCGCCAGCCGATCGCCGTGTTCCACAGCGTCTGGTTGCCGACGGCGGGGAAGGGCTTCGACGACTTCTCGACGACGAAGGGCGCGCGGCTCATCGACTCGACGCCGCCCGCGAGGATGACATCGGCGTCTCCGGCCTCGATCGCGCGCGAGCCCTGGATGACCGCCTCGACGGACGATCCGCACAGGCGGTTGACCGTGGCACCGGGAACGGATGTCGGGAACCCCGCCAGCAGCGCGCCGAAACGTGCGACGTTGCGGTTGTCCTCGCCCGCCTGATTGGCATCGCCGAAGATGACGTCGTCGATGCGGGCGGGGTCGAGGCCCGTGCGCTCGACGGCGGCCTTCATGACGACGGCGGCGAGGTCGTCGGGCCGGACGCCCGAGAGCGCGCCGCCCGCGCGGCCGAACGGCGTACGGACGGCGTCGTAGATGTAGGAGGAGGTCATGTCAGTTCCCTTCGCTCGGGATGCCGGGGGTCGAGGGTGATTCGTGGGGCGCCTGGCGCGCCGTTCCCGGCTCCTGCGACGCCTGGGGCGCCGGGGTCGCCCGGGGCGCCGTTCCCGGCTCCTGCGGCGCCGGCATGAGCCGCAGCCCGGTGAGCTCGGCGAGCGACTCGACGGTGTTGTCGCCGAACGCCTCGCGCACGGCGAAGCCGTCGGGTGTCACGTCGAAGACCGCGTGGTCGGTGTAGACGCGGCTCACGCACGCCACGCCCGTGAGCGGATAGCTGCAGGCGGCGACGAGCTTGGACTCGCCCGTCTTGGTCAGGAGGTCGGTCATGACGTAGACGGCCTTCGCGCCGATCGCGAGGTCCATCGCGCCGCCGACGGCGGGGATCGCGCCGGGCGCGCCGGTCGACCAGTTGGCCAGGTCGCCGGTCTCGCTCACCTGGAACGCGCCCAGCACGCACACGTCGAGGTGGCCGCCGCGCATCATTCCGAACGAGTCGGCGTGGTGGAAGAAGGCCGCACCGTCGAGCGCCGTGACCGCCTGCTTCCCGGCGTTGATGAGATCGGGATCGACCTGCTCGCGGTCGGGCGCGGGGCCCATCCCGAGCAGGCCGTTCTCGGTGTGGAGGATGATCTCCTGGTCGGCGGGCAGGTAGTTCGCGACGAGGGTCGGCGCGCCGATCCCGAGGTTCACGTACGAGCCCTCGGCGATGTCGGCCGCGATGCGCGCGGCGAGTTCCTCGCGGGTGATGCGCGTGGTCACTTGTCGCCCTCCTCGGTCGTGGCGAGCGGGCGGCCTTCGAGGTCGACACCGCCGACGAACTGTCCATCCTTCAGCCAGCGTCGCTCGCCGACGGCGACGACGCGGTCGACGAAGATGCCGGGCGTGACGACCGTCTCGGGGTCGAGCGATCCGAGGGGCACGACCTCGTCGACCTGCACGATCGTCGTGGTCGCGGCCGACGCCATGATCGGGCCGAAGTTGCGCGCGGTCTCGCGGTAGACGAGGTTGCCCCAGCGGTCGGCCTTCAGAGCGCCGACCAGCGCGAAGTCCGCCTTGATCGGATACTCCAGCACGTACTGCCGGCCGTCGATCTCGCGCGCCTCCTTGCCTTCGGCGAGCTCTGTGCCGACGCCGGTCGGCGAGAAGAACCCGCCGATCCCCGCACCCGCGGCGCGGATCCGCTCGGCGAGGTTCCCCTGCGGCACGAGCTCGAGCTCGATCTTGCCCTCGCGATAGAGGCCGTCGAACACCCACGAGTCGGACTGGCGGGGGAACGAGCACACGATCTTGCGGACGCGCCCCTTGGCCAGCAGCGCCGCCAGCCCCGTGTCGCCGTTGCCCGCGTTGTTGTTGATGATCGTGAGGTCGGCCGCGCCCTGCTCGATGAGCGCGTCGATCAGCTCGACCGGCTGTCCGGCTCGCCCGAACCCCCCGATCATGACGGTCGAACCGTCGGGGATGCCGGCGACGGCGGCCGCGGCATCCGGAACAGTCTTGTCGATCACTCGGACTCCCGGTTCGTTGTGCGAACGCACGTTCGCAGGATGGTTCACTGCGAACATACCGCGGATGCCGCGCCCCGGCCGCGATGGTCCCGTTCGGTGGGACTCCGGGCCATCGTGGGAGAGCCCGGGGCGCGCGGGACGGGAGCGCCAGGCGTCGGCGCGGTGCCTGGGCCCGCGGGACGGGAGGTTGTCGCGGGAAGGGAGGTCCGCGGCACGGCGTGTCGGCCCTCCCTTCCGGTCAGACCCTCCCGTCCCGCGGGCACGGCAGGGCCGGGCAGGGCCGGGCAGGGCCGGGCAGGCCTGGGCAGGGCAGCCCTCCTCAGGGCAACCCAGGTCTCAGGCCGTCGCGTCCTCGCCGAAGACCTGCGACGCGATGCGGAACGCCGTGTTCGCGGCGGGAACCCCCGAGTACACCGCCGACTGCAGGATGACCTCGCGGATCTCGTCCACAGTGAGCCCGTTGCGCAGCGCCGCGCGCAGGTGCATCGCGAGCTCCTCGTGGTGTCCGTGCGCGATGAGCGAGGTCAGCACGGCGACGGAGCGCGAGCGCCGGTCGAGCCCGGGCCGCGACCACACGTCTCCCCACGCGACGCGCGTGATGAAGTCCTGGAAGTCGCCGGTCAGCTCGGTCGTGTTCGCGATCGCCCGGTCGACGTGCTCGTCCGAGAGCACCTCGCGCCGCACGCGCATTCCCTGCTCCCACCGCTCGGCGTCGGTGAGTCCGTCTCCGTCAGGCCGCGGCATCCGTCTCTCCCTTCGTGACCTCGTCGAAGAAGCGCAAGAGGACGGCTGCCGTCTCTGCGGCGTCGTCGGCCGGAGGGAGATGGGATGCCTCGGCAAGCCCCACCGCACGGCCGTCGCGCACGCCTTCGGCGATGACGCGGAGCGACTCCTCGGGCGTCACCGCGTCGTGGGCTCCCCACACCGCGAGCACGGGCACGGCGATGTCGCCGAGGCGCTCCCGCACGTCGTACTGCGCGAGCGCCTCGCAGCACAGGGCGTAGCTCTCGTCGTCGGCGCCCTGCAGAGCGTGCAGGAGCCGGCCCGTGATGACCGGATTGCGCTCGATCGATCCGGGCGCGAACCACCGCTGCGCCGACTGGATGATGAGGCTCGAGGTGCTCTGCGCGCGCACCTGAGCCGCGCGGTCGATCCAGCCCTGCGGCGCGCCGAGTTCCGCGCCGGAGGCGATGATCGCGGCGGCGCGGACGAGATCCGGATGCCGCAGCATCAGCTCGAGGCCGACGGCTCCGCCGAGCGAGACACCCGCGTAGAGGACGCGCCGCTCGCCGAGCTGCGCGACGGCCTCGGCGACGGCGTCGGCGATCTCGCCGATCGTGAACGGCTCGCGCGCCGGCGCGGCGGCACCGTGGCCGGGCAGATCGGCCACGGCGACGCGGTAGCGCGCGGCGAGTGCGGGCAGCGCGTCTTCCCACAGGACGCTCGACGTGCCGAGGGAGGCGCCCAGCACGAGCAGGGGCGCACCGTCGGGGCCGACGGGATCGGTGAGGGCGATGGGTGGTGTCGTCACGATTCCTCGTTCTCGGGTGGTCGGGCCTCGGTGTCGGGGACGACCTCAGGGGGCGCGCAGGGTCTCGTTCTCGGGCGAGGCGACGCCGTCGACGAGGTCGCCGGCAAGGCCCGTGTAGTTCGCGGGGTCGAGCAGCGCACCGACGTCGACCGCCGACGCGCCCTGCTCGACGAGCGCCTCGTCGATGAGGGCCTCGAGGTCTTCGCCTTCGCCCGCCGCGCGGACGATGGCCGCCACGCGCGGAACCCCGAGCACGGGGCCCAGCACGATCGACAGCCGCTCCGCGAGGATGAGCCCGCGGGTGGCGCCGAGGTTGCGCGCGACGGCGGCGGCGTCGACCCGCAGCCCCTGAGCGAGCGAGGCGGCGTGCGCGGACGCGCCGAGCGCGAGGCGCAGGAGCTCGCGCAGCGTCGGCCACTCGGCGTGCCACGCTCCGTCGGGGCGTTCGTCGACGGCGAGCGCGGCCGCGAGGTGCAGGGTCGCGCCGAGCTGCGGCGCGCGCAGCGCGGCGGAGCGGATGAGGACGGATGCCGCGGGGTTCCGCTTCTGCGGCATCGCGGACGACCCGCCACCCGACCCCTCGCGCAGCTCGCCGATCTCGGTGCGCGAGAGCGTCGCGACGTCGGCGGCGATGACCCCGACGGCGTCGATCGCCTGCACGAGGGCATCGCCGAGCTCGGTCACCGGCCAGCGCGTCGTGTGCCACGGCGCCTCGGGCGCGGCAAGGCCCACGACCTCGGCGTACGCGGCGGGAAGGCGGGCCGCGGCATCGGTCCCCGCGATCTCCACGAGCGCGGCGAGCGTTCCCGCGGCGCCGCCGAGCTGAGAGGGCAGAGCGCGTGTCGCATCATCGAGGCGGGCAGCCGCTCGGCGGACCCCGCGGAGCCAGTTCGCGGCGCGCAGGCCCACGGTCGTCGGCACGGCGTGCTGCGTGAGCGTGCGGCCGGCGGCGACGTCGTCGCGGTGGGCGCGCGCGAACGCGGCGAGCGCCTCGGCGGTCTCGTGGAGCGAGCCCGCGACGAGATCGGACGCATCGCGCGCGACGAGCATGAGGGCGGTGTCGAGGATGTCCTGGCTCGTCGCGCCGCGATGCATCCACGTCTTCGCCTCGCCGGGCACGCGATCCTTCAGCTGCGCGACGAGCGGGATCACGGGGTTGCCTCCGGCGACGGATGCCTCGGCCAGCGCCGCGGCATCGATCGGCGCCGCGGCGTTGAGACCTGCCTGCACGGCGTCCGCCGTGCCCGCCGGCGCCGCGCCGACCGCCTCGTGCGCGCGGACGAGCGCCACCTCGGCGTGCACGAGCGCGGCGAGGAACGCAGCATCCGTCACCGCCTCGTCGTTGCCCACGGCAACGGGTGTCAGCAGACCGACGTCGACCGGCGACTCGCTCACATCGGGCCCTTTCGTCCGGGAGTCGCGCGTGTCAGAACGTCAGGAAGACCGTCTCCCGCTCGCCCTGCAGACGGATGTCGAAGTGCAGCGATCCGTCCGCCCCGCGCGTCGCGACGAGCGTAGCGCGCTCGCTCTCGTCGAGGGACGACAGCAGCGGGTCGGCGGCGAGACGCTCGGCGTCTTCGGGGAGATAGATGCGGGTGTGGAGCTTGTTCGGCAGTCCGCGGGCGAAGACGACCGCCGCGAAGAAAGGAGCCTCGCCGTCGACCGAGCCGGGATTGCGCGTCCAGAACTCGAAGTGGCCCTCGTCGTTCGTGTGCGAGCGGCCGAAGCCCGTGAACGTGTGGTCGTCGCGGCGGCGGGATCCCCGGCCGCGCGGGATCGACCCGTCGGTGTCGGCGCCCCAGATCTCGATGCAGGCGTCGGGGATGGGGTGTCCCGCGCCGTCGTAGACGGTGCCCTCGAGCACGATCGCGCCGGCCGAGTGGGGGAATGCCACCTCGTGCATCTTCGGGTAGTTGAGGCCGAAGGCGAAGAAGGGTCCGATCGTCTGGCCCGACGTCGGCTCGTGGGTCTTGGCCGGACGGTCATCCAGCGCGGCGGAGCTGTCGTGCGTGCTCATCAGGCTTCTCCTCCCTCGGGCTCGAACCACGTGGCGTCGGGACCGTCGACGACGATGTCCCAGCGGTAGCCCATCGAGAACTCGGGCACCGTGAGGTCGTGGTCGTAGCTCGCGATGAGGCGGTCGCGGTCCTTCTGGCTGCGGATCGTGTTGTAGATCGGGTCGAGCGGGAAGAGCGGGTCGCCGGGGAAGTACACCTGCGTGATGATCCGCTGCGTGAACGCCGACCCGAAGACCGAGAAGTGGATGTGCGCGGGCCGCCAGGCGTTGATGTGGTTCTTCCACGGGTACGGGCCCGGCTTGATCGTCGTGAACTTCCAGTAGCCGTCGTCGTTCGTCACGATGCGGCCGGCGCCGGTGAAGTTCGGGTCGAGCGGAGCCGGGTGCTGATCGCGCTGGTGGATGTACCGGCCGGCGGCGTTGGCCTGCCAGATCTCGACGAGCTGGTTGCGCAGCGGGCGGCCCCACGAGTCGAGCAGGCGCCCCTCGATCGTCATCCGCTCGCCCTGCGGCTCGCCCGTGTGCTGCAGCGTCAGATCGGACTCGATCAGGGCGACGTCGCGCTGGCCGTAGGCGGGCGACCACAGCTCGATGGTCTCGGGGTCGACCAGGCGCGGGTTCTTCGTCGGGTGGCGCAGGATGCTCGATCGGTACGGAGCGAAGTCGTACAGCGTCGACGGCACGCGCTCGCCCGCAGCCAGGCGCCGCTCGGCGTCGGCGTGGAGATCGTTGATCTCCTGCGTGATCTGGTTCTGCGTCGGCATGTCGTGTGACGCGAGGAGCGTCTCGGGTGCGGCGACGGTCTGGTCGAGCACGACGGAGGACGAGAACGCCTCCTGCTCGCTGGCATCGGAGTCGACGGTCATGAAGTCCCCTTCGACGGTTCACGTGGTCGGGTTCAGCGTCGCACCGGGTCGGGGCCATCCCCCAGACCGATCCCGCTCAGTGGGAATCGATCGCTGGGGTTCGCTCGGCGGGGGCGGGGTCGGTTCGCTCAGCGGGAGTCGGCGAGGAGGGCGGCACGGGTGTCGCGTGCCGCCTGCACGACGAGGGGTCCGAGGCGGCGCTCGTCGGCGCGGGCGAGGTGCACGACGACGCCGATCGCCGCGGGCGGGAGGCCGTCGACGGGGCCGAGGGCGGCCGCGACCGAGACGTTGCCGAGGGTCATCTCCTCGTGCGTCGTGGCGTAGCCGCGGGCGCGGGTGCGTTCGAGGTCGAGCCGCAGCTCGGCCTCCGACGTGATCGAGTGGGTCGTCTCGCGCTCGAGGGGCGTCGCGAAGAACCCCTCCAGCCACAGCGCGTCGCGCGTGGCGAGAAGCGCCTTGCCGACGCCCGTGGTGTGCAGCGGATGCCGCCCGCCCATGCGGCTGAGGGTCGGGATCGACCCCGTGCCGGTCAGGCGCCCGACGTAGAGCGCCGAGGCGGTCGCGGGGGTCGGGGCGTCGAGCACCGCGAGGTGGACGTTCTCGCCCGTCGCCTCGTAGAGCCGCAGCATGTGCGGGAGCGCCGTCTCGCGCAGCTGCAGCGACAGGGGCGAGAGCTCGCCGAGCTCCCACAGCCGCACGCCGATCGTGTAGCGGTGGCCGGGCGCGCGAGTGAGCAGGCCGAACTCCGTGAGCGCGGACAGCAGCCGGTGCAGCGACGAGCTCGGCAGCTTCGTCAGCTCGCCCAGGCGAGCGGCCGACAGCGCGGGCTCGTCGTCGGTGAAGCACTGCAGCACGCGCATGGCACGGGCCAGCATGCCTTCTCCGTCGTCGGCCACGGTTCCTCCTGCGTCCGAGGCTACCGGGGCGCGACGCGCGGGGTGGGGAGTGCGCGACGCGTGGCATCCCACGCGGCGTGGGGAGTGCGCGACGCGTGGCATCCCACGCGGCGTGGGGAGTGCGCGACGCGTGGCATCCCACGCGGCGTGGGGAGTGCGCGACGCGTGGCATCCTGGGCGCATGGCCAACTCGCCGTCGGGCGACTCGATGACGCAGCGGCTCGTGCGGGTGCTCGAGACCTTCACGGCCGAGCGGACGATCCAGACGGCCTCCGAGATCGGCCGCCACGCCGGGCTCCCCTCCTCGACGGCGCACCGCCTCGTCGACGAGCTCGTCGCCGAGGGTCTCCTCGACCGCGACGACGACCACCGCGTGCGTCTCGGTCTGCGGCTGTGGGAGCTGGCCCTGCGCGGCTCGCGCGCTCTGCGCCTCCGGCAGGCGGCGCTCCCCTCGATGGAGCGGATCCAGGCCCGCGTGCGCGAGCACACGCAGCTTGCGGTGCTCGAGCAGGATTCGGCCCTCTTCCTCGAGCGCCTGTCGCACCCCGAGGCGGGGGCGAACATCACCCGGGTCGCCGGGCGCCTGCCGCTCCACGCGTCGTCGTCCGGGCTCGTGCTGCTCGCCTACGCCGACCCCGCGCTGCAGGAACGCGTCTTCGCAGGGCCGCTGCCCGCTCTCGCCCCCGAGACGACGACGGATGCCGCGTCCCTCCGCCGCACGCTGGCCGAGATCCGTCGGCGGGGGTTCGTGGTCTCGCCCGGCTCGGTCGAGGCGGTCTCGACGGGTGTCGCCGTGCCGGTCCGCGACGAGACCGGCGAGGTCGTCGCGGCACTCTCGGTCGTCCTCCCGCGCGAGACTCCGCCCGAGGTCGCGATCGCGGAACTGCTGCGCGCGACCCGCGACATCCGCGCCGCCCTCAGCGCCCGCCCCCGCCGCTGACCTCCGGTCCCCGGGCGGGCGAAGCGAGAGGAGGGGACGAGCCCGAACCTCCGAGGCACATTGTTTCCCATTCATCAGGAAGGACTGCGCACCCGTCGAACGCCCCGTCGCACACTGGGTCGCAGCATCCGCCCGTCGAAGGAGACGCCCATGACCGCCACCGTTCGCACCCGCGTCGCGATCGTCGGCGCCGGCCCCGCCGGCCTGCTGCTGTCGCACCTGCTCGATGCCGCCGGAATCGAATCTGTTGTCATCGACCAGCGCTCGCGCGAAGAGATCGAGACGACGATCCGCGCCGGCATCCTCGAGGAGGGCACGGTCGACGTGCTGTCGTCGTCGGGCGCGTCCGACCGGGTCGTCACCGCGGCCAACCGGCACGAGGGCATCGAACTGCGCTTCGCGGGCCAGGGCCATCGCATCGACTTCGCCGCACTCGTCGGGCGGGCGGTCTACCTCTACCCGCAGCACGAGGTGCTGAAAGACCTCATCAAGGCGCGCCTCGCCGCAGGGCAGGACCTCCGCTTCGGGGTCACCGCGCAGCGCATCGAGGGCGCCGACACCGACCGGCCCGCCGTCATCGCAGTCGACGCCGACGGACAGGCGCTCACGATCGAGGCCGAGTTCGTCGTCGGCGCCGACGGTTCACGCAGCGTCGCGCGCGCCGCCGTGACGGGCTCGTCGACCGGCGGATACTTCCGCGAATACCCCTTCGCCTGGTTCGGCATCCTCTGCGAAGCGCCGCCCAGCTCCGAAGAGCTCATCTACAGCAACTCCCCCGACGGCTTCGCGCTCATCAGCCAGCGAAGCGCCACCGTGCAGCGCATGTACTTCCAGTGCGATCCCGAGGCCGACCCGAACGCGTACTCCGAGGCGCAGCTGTGGGACGAGCTGCAGAAGCGCGTCCCCGGCACGACGCTCAAGGAGGGCCCGATCTTCCAGCGCGACGTCCTGCGGTTCCGCAGCTTCGTCGCGCACGAGCTGCGCAAGGGCCGCGTCGCCCTCATCGGCGACGCCGCCCACACCGTGCCGCCGACGGGAGCGAAGGGCATGAACCTCGCGGTCGCCGACGTGGTCGTGCTCGAGAAGGCGCTGCGCGCGCTGCTCCTGGAGGGCGACGCGCGCCTGCTCGACGCCTTCCCCGAGAAGGCGCTGCACCGCATCTGGAAGGCCCAGCACTTCTCCTGGTGGATGACGAGCATGCTGCATGTGGCTCCGGATGCCTCGGACTTCGACCGTCATCGCCAGCTCGGCGAGCTGCGCTCCGTCGTGGAGTCGGAGCACGGCCGCGCCTACCTCGCCGAGGCCTACACGGGGTGGCCCCTCGAGGGCCTCGGCTGACCCCGCCGCCCCGGCCCGGCTGGCCCGGCGCACGGCGGAGGTCACGGAGGTAGGAGTCCGCGCGAGCGTAGGACGAATCCCGGCGCCGGGGTCCTACCCCGGCTCCATCTCCTACGCTCGTGCCGCCCCGCCCGACACGGCCCGGCTGGCCCGGCGCGCGGCGGAGGTCACGGAGGTAGGAGTCCGCGCGAGCGTAGGACGAATCCCGGCGCCGGGGTCCTACCCCGGCGCCATCTCCTACGCTCGTGCCGCCCCGCCCTCCGCGCCCGCCGGGCCCACCCCGCGACCTGCCGCCCCCCGCGCCCTGCCCCCCACGCCGAACCACCCGCGCCGGGGTGTAGAGTCCGGTACCTATGGGCGAAGGGAAGCGGACTCCGGCAATCGTCGCCCTCGTCGTGGCGACATGCCTCGTCGCGGCGAACATGCGGCCGACGATCACGGCCGTCGGGCCGCTCCTCGGCCAGATCGGCGACGAGACGGGGCTCTCACCGACTCTCCTCGGCCTGCTCGGCGCCGTGCCGCTCATCACCTGGGCCCTCATCTCGCCGCTCGCCCACGAGCTCAGTCGCCGGTTCGGGATGTCGCGTGCCGTGACCTGGTCGCTCGTCGTCCTCGCGCTCGGCACTGTCGTGCGGTCCGTTCCCGGCCCCACGGCGAGCCTCTGGATCGGCACCGTCATCATCGGCGCCGCGCTCGCGATCGTGAACGTGCTCATGCCCGCGGCCATCAAGCGCGACTTCCCGCGGCGCGTGCCCGCCATGATGGCGGTCTACACGGCCCTGCTGGGCGGTGTCGGCGCGATCGCCTCGGGCGTCGCGGTGCCGGTCTCCCACGTCGATCTCCCCGGCGGCGAGGCCGGATGGCGGTTCGCCCTCCTCGTCATCGGCCTCGCGCTCCTCCCCTTCGCGATCGGCTCGTGGGCGTGGGCGACCCGCGGAGCCCGGGCACCCGCCGGCACGGCCGGCGCACGCGGACGCACGGGCATCTGGTCGGATCCGGTCGCGTGGACGGTCGCGGCCTACATGGGGTTCCAGGCATCCACCTTCTACATGCTGCTGACCTGGCTCGCCTCGATCTCGGCGTCCACCGGGCGAAGCGCCGTCGTCGCCGGCATCGACGTCATGATCTACCAGATCTTCTCGCTCGTCGGCTCCCTCGTCGTGCCGCTCGTGCTGCGCGGCGGCGCGGAGCGCTGGGTGCCGGCGCTCATCCCCACGCTCGGCATCATCGGCGTCATCGGACTGATGGCGGCGCCGGACGCGATCATCGCGTGGGTCGTCCTGATCGGGCTGTCCTCGGGCGCCTCGCTCGGCATGACGCTGACCCTCATGGCCCAGCGCGCGCGCGACCACGACGCGTCGGCGGCCCTGTCGGGCATGGCGCAGTCGATCGGGTACGTGTTCGCGGCGCTCGGGCCCGTGCTCTTCGGCTGGGTGCACGCGACCGTCGGCGGCTGGGTCGCGCCCCTCGTGCTCGTGCTCGTCGTGCTCGTCGCGCAATCCGTGACGGGTGTCTTCGCGGGTCGCGACCGCCACGTCCTCGAGCCGCGCTGAGGCGCGGCATCCGTCACTCCGCGAGAACGCGCGGATGCCGTCGAACCGTTCCCGGCGTTGACATCCGCGCGTTCCGGCGCGCCGCGTGCGCGCGTCAGAGCGGGTACTGACCCGGCTCGCGCCGCAGGGTGATCCAGCGCGTCTCGGTGAACGCGTCGATGTTGGCCTGCGCGCCGCCGTGCCGCGAGCCCGTGCCCGAGGCGCCGGTGCCGCCGAAGGGGCTGTTCGCCTCGTCGTTGACCGTCTGATCGTTGATGTGCACGATGCCCGTCGGGATGCGCTGGGCCATCGCGAGCGCCGTCATGACATCCCGGCTCACGATGCCGAGCGCGAGGCCGTACTCGGTCGCCGCGGCGAGTTCGACGGCCTCGTCGTCGGTCGAGTAGGGGACGACGGATGCCACGGGCCCGAAGACCTCGTCATGGTAGGCCGCCGCATCACGCGGCGTGTTGGCGAGCACCGTCGGACGGTAGAACAGGCCGTCGTAGTCGCCGCCTGCGCGCAGCTCGGCGCCCTGTGCGACGGCGTCCTGCACGAGGGTGTGCACGCGGTCGCGCTGGACCTCGTCGATGAGCGGCCCGAGGTGCACCTGTCCGGCGGCGGGGTCGCCCACGACCATCGAGTCGGCCTTCGCGCTCAGCTTGGCGACGTACTCGTCGAAGATCGACTCGTGGACGATGTGCCGGCCGACGGTCATGCAGATCTGGCCCTGGTGCAGGTAGGAGCCCCACGTCGCGAGATTGACGGCCTGGTCGACGTCGGCGTCCTCGCGCACGATGTAGGCGGAGTTGCCGCCGAGCTCGAGGTGGGCGCGCTTGAGGTGCCGCCCCGCGAGCTCGCCGACGATGCGGCCGGCGCGGGTCGAGCCCGTGAAGGCGATGACGGCGACGTTCGGGTCGGTCACCATGGCCTGGCCGACCTCGGCTCCGCCGGGGACGAGCTGGAGGAGTCCGGCGGGAAGTCCCGCCTCCTCGAAGATGCGCACCATCGAGACGCCGCCCGTGACGACCGTGCGCGGATCGGGCTTGAGCAGCACGGCATTGCCGAGCGCGAGGGCGGGTGCGACCGCGCGGATTCCGAGGATGAGCGGCACGTTGAAGGGCGAGATGACGCCCACGACGCCGACGGGCACCTGCTGCGCGAGCGAGAGGCGCGGCTCCTCGCTCGACAGGATCGAACCGAGGGGCGCCGACGGCAGAGACGCGGCCTCGTAGCACTCCGCCGCCGTCACGTGCAGCGCGAAGCCCGCGAGCGGCGGGATGGCGCCGACCTCCCGCACGTTCCAGCCCATGATCTCGTCGGCGTGCTGCTCCCAGAGCTGAGCGGCGTGGCGGAGCACCGCGGCGCGCACGGGATGGGGCGTCGCGGCCCATTCCTTCTGAGCCCGCGCGGCTCCGGCGGCCGCACGGGCGACATCGGCCGGTGACGCCATGCCGACCGTGGCGATGGTCTCGCCGGTCGCGGGCGCGACGGAGGCGATCTCGCCGCCTCCCGCGGCGACCCATTCGCCGTCGATGTGGATGCGACCGCGGAACGCGGCTTCGTCGATGAGGGATGCTGTCGCCTCGACAGTGGTGGACATCGTCGTTCCTTCCTCGGGTGAGCGCGTCAGCCGGTGCTGCGCGCGAGTCGGTGTGCTCGTCTGCCGGGAGTGCTGTCGGCCCAGCCCTTGCGGACGACGCGGATCGCATCGGAGGCCAGCTCGACTCCATCTTCGAACGGCGCGCGCCAGATCGCGAGCATGTCCGCCACACCGTCGCCGACCGCGGGGCCGCGGCTCAGCGCGGGTAGGCGATGCGCCCGAGGAGGTCGGCGAGACGCCGGCGGTCCTCCTCATCGACGTCGCCGTGCAGCACGCGCTCGGCGGCACTCGTGGCGGCGGAGGCCGCCGTGTGCAGAGCGCGTCCCTCGTCTGTCGCGACCACGACATTGGCGCGGCGGTCGGCCGGGTCGGGCCGGCGCTCGACGAGCCCCCGCTTCTCGAGCTCGTCGATGAGGGCGACGACCTGACTCGGGTCGAGGCGCAGGAACTCCGACAGGTCGCGCTGCGTCGGCCGCACATCGCCCGCCGCCAGCGCGAGCACCGAGAACGACCGCACCTTGAGCCCGAATGGCGCGAGGGCGGCGTTGCCGGCGGTGACCGAGAGGGCGTTGGCTCGAGCGAGGAGGAAGCTGATGTCGGATCCGAGCCCGCTCTCGCGGAGGCGCTCAGACGTGCTGCGCGCGATCTCGGGCTTCGTCGACATGGGGAGACTCTACCAAAGAGTGAGATCGACAACCATTGACTTTTTCAATCAATCTGTGCTGTCATGATCGCGGGCACTCGATGCCCTCCGCAGCGCGTCACGAAGGAGATCGCATGGAACTCGACGGCAAAGTCGCCATCGTCACGGGATCGGGTCGAGGACTCGGCCTCGCCTACGCGCAGGAGCTCGCCCGCCAGGGCGCTGCGGTGGTCGTCAACGACGTCGACGCCGACGCGGCAGCGGCCGCCGTCGCGTCGATCGAGTCGGCAGGCGGCCGAGCGGTCGCCGTCGTCGCCCCGGTCGGCCCCACCGAGACGGCCAGGCAGCTCGTGCAGACCGCCGTCGACACCTACGGCGGCCTCGACATCCTCGTCACCAACGCCGGCGTCCTCCGCGACACGGTGCTGTGGAAGATGAGCGACGACGACTTCGACACCGTGATCGGCATCCACCTCCGCGGCACGTTCACGTGCGTGCGCGAGGCGGCGACCTACATGCGCGAGAACGGGGTCGCGGGGCGCATCATCTGCATCGGCTCCCCCACGGGGCAGCGCGGCAACTTCGGCCAGACCAACTACGCGGCGGCCAAGTCCGGCATCGTCGGCATGGTGCGCACGTGGGCCCTCGAGCTCAAGCGCGCGAACATCGCGGTGAACGCCGTGATCCCCGTCGCCGCCACGGCGATGACCGCAACGGTCCCCTACTTCGCCGCGGCCGTCGAGGCCGAGGCGAAGGGCGAGCCGATGCCGGCGTTCTTCCGCCACGACCTCGGCTTCGGGACGTCGGACGACGTCGCGGGGCTCATCGCATATCTCGCGTCGGATGCCGCGGCCGGCGTCTCGGGTCAGGCCATCGGCGTCGGCGGCGACCGCCTGCAGCTGTGGTCGCACCCCGAGCCCGTGCACACGGCCTACCACGACGGCGGCTGGACCTTCCAGAGCCTGGCGGCGGAGTTCCCCGCCTTCATCGAGGGCAACCAGCAGTCGGTGGGCGAGAAGTTCCCGCCCCTCCCCGACGACCTGCAGCGCTGAGCCACCCTCGCGCGCGACGAAGCGACAGGCAGCACGCCATGACCACCCGCTACGAACCCGCCATCGATGTGAGCGCCCTCACGGCGATCGACGTGCACGTGCACATCGAGGTCGACGACCACGGGCATCATTCCCTCCCGGACGATCTCGTCGAGGCCGCGTCGCGCTACTTCTCGGCCGACGGCCCCCGGCCCGATCTCGACTCGGTCGCGGCCTACTACCGCGAGCGCCGCATGGCCGCCGTCGTCTTCACGGTCGATGCCGAGACCCAGCTGGGGCATGCCCCCGTGTCGAGCGCCGAGATCGCCGAGGGCGCAGCCCGCAACAACGACGTCCTCATCCCGTTCGGATCGGTCGACCCGCACCGGCACGATGCGGTCGAGCGCGCACGGCGGCTCGTGGCGGAGCACGGCGTGCGCGGCTTCAAGTTCCACCCCACCGTCCAGGGGTTCGATCCGAGCGACGAGCGTCACTATCCGCTGTACGAGGCGATTCAGGATGCCGCGGTCCCCGCGCTCTTCCACACCGGCCAGACCGGGATCGGCGCCGGGCTCCCCGGCGGTCGCGGCCTGCGTCTGGGCCTGTCCAACCCCATGCTTCTCGACCCCGTCGCGGCGGACTTCCCCGAGCTGCAGATCATCATGGCCCACCCCTCGGTCCCGTGGCAGGACGAAGCGCTCTCGGTCGCGACCCACAAGCACAACACGTGGATCGACCTCTCCGGGTGGAGCCCGAAGTACTTCCCCGAGACGCTCGTGCGGGCCGCCAACTCCTACCTCAAGACCCGCGTGCTCTTCGGGTCGGACTTCCCGCTCCTGACCCCCGACCGCTGGCAGCGCGACGCCGCGACGACCGCGCTCAAGCCGGAGGTCATGCCCGGCATCCTCAAGGACAACGCCGTGCGGCTCCTCGGGCTGGGCGGCTGACATGCCCGCTCTCGAGGCCGACGCGACCTTCGGGTTCGATCCCTACGCCATCGCCGCGGCGCACCTGAGCCCGGCGGCGCGTCGCGCCCTCGACCGGCTGCAGCACACTCTCGACGCTGACATCCGCCCGCTCCTCGCCGACGCGTGGGAGACCGCGACGATGCCGGCAGAGGTGCTGGACGCCCTCATCCCCCTCGACCTCATGCAGCCGGAGGGGATGGATGCCGCGGAGACGCGTTCGAGCCTCTACTGCGGCTTGCGCAACTACGTCCTGGCGCGCACCGACGTGTCGGTCGCGACGCTCTACAACGCGCAGTCCGGGCTCTTCCGCACGGCCCTCGCGCTCGGCGGGTCGCCCGCGCAGGCCGAGGAGCTCGATCCGCTGGTGCGCAGCTTCGCGCTCAAGGGCGTCTTCGCGCTGACCGAGCCCGACCACGGCTCCGACATCGCGGGCGGTCTTTCGACCACCGCGCGGCGCGACGGCGACTCGTGGGTGATCGACGGCGTCAAGACCTGGATCGGCGGGGCCGCGGCATCCGATGTCCTCGTGGTCTTCGCCCGCGATGCCGAGGATCACGCGGTGAAGGCCTTCCTCGTGCCCACCGACGCGCACGGCGTGCGGCTCGAGCCGATCACCGGCAAGATCGCGCTGCGCCCGATGCAGAACGCCCGCATCGCCCTGGAGGGCGTGCGGGTGCCCGGGTCGGCGCGGCTGCAGCGGGTGAACGGGTGGCGAGACGTCGCCGGCATCCTCCGCGCGATGAGGTCGGATGTCGCGTGGATCGCCGCGGGGCTGCAGGCGGGGATGCTCGATGCCGCCGTGCGCTACGCGCGGGAGCGGCGGCAGTTCGACCGGCCCCTCGGCGGGTTCCAGCTCGTGCAGGAGAAGCTCGCCCGGATGCTGGGCAACACCGCCGCCTCCCTCTCCCTCGTCGTGCAGCTGAGCCTGCACCAGGACCGATCCGGCGTCTTCGCCGACGAGAACTCGGCGCTGGCCAAGATGCAGACGGCGCGGCTCGCGCGCGAGACCGTGGCGCTCGGCCGCGAGCTCCTCGGCGGCAACGGCATCCTGCTCGAGCACGACGCGGCCCGGTTCTTCGCCGACGCCGAAGCCGTGTACTCGTACGAAGGCACGCACGAGATCAACGCCCTCATCGTCGGCCGCGCGCTCACCGGCGCGTCGGCCTTCGTCTGACCCACCCATCGAAGGAGAACCCATGACCACCACCGTCGACTACGCCGATGTCGCAGGCCTCGCCGGGACCGACCTCGGCTGGACCGAGTGGCTTGAAGTGACGCAGGACCGCGTCGACCTCTTCGCCGACGCCACCGACGACCACCAGTGGATCCACGTCGATCCCGACCGCGCGGCCGCGGGGCCCTTCGGCGCTCCGATCGCGCACGGGTTCCTCACTCTGTCGCTCACCGTGAAGTTCTGGTCGGAGCTGTTCGACGTGACCGGCGTCACGACGCGCGTCAACTACGGACTCGACAAGGTGCGCTTCGTCTCGCCCGTCAAGGTCGGCGCGCGCGTGCGCATGAACGCCGTCGTCGCCGAGGTCACCGAGGTGCGCGGGGGCTACCAGTTCGCCGTCGACCAGACCATCGAGATCGAGGGCTCCGACAAGCCCGCCGTCGTGGCGCGCGGGCTGTACCGGTTCTACGCCTGACCGGCCCGCCCACCTCGCCCCCGCTCGACCCCGCACGCTCGACCCCGCACGCTCGACCCCGCACGCTCGAAGGAGAGACATGCGCAATCGCGGAATCGGATTCTGGCTCGCCAAGCGCCGGCTGAAGAACCCCGACAAGCCCGCCGTCGTGTCCGGCGACGACGTGCTCACCTATCGTGAGCTCGCCGACGCCGCCGACCGCGTCGCGGCGGTGCTGTGGCACCGCGGCATCCGCAAGGGCGACGCGGTGGCCTACATCGGCGAGAACAGCCCGCAGTTCCTCCAGGTGATGTTCGGCGCGGCGCAGCTCGGCGCCGTGTTCGTCCCGGTCAACACGCGCCTCGCGGCCCCCGAGATCACGCACGTCCTCGTCGACTCGGGGGCGCGTGCCCTCGTGCTCGACGCCGAGTTCCTCGAGCGGGCGATGCCGGGCGTCGAGGCCGGGCGCATCGCACACGTCATCGTGACGGGCGACGGCGCGCCGCAGCATCCGGGACTCGCACGCCTGGTCTCGGAGGCGCCCGGCGGCCACACCGCCGCCGATGTCGAGCTCGACGATCCGGCCGCGATCATCTACACCTCGGGGACGACGGGGCGCCCGAAGGGGGCGGTGCTGAGCAACGGCAACCTCACCTGGGTCGCGCTCAACTGCATCGTCGACTACGACGTCGTGTCCTCCGACGTCTCGCTCATGATCTCGCCCCTCTTCCACGTCGCCTCGCTCGGGATGGGCGCCCTCCCCGTCATCCTCAAGGGCGCGACGCTCGTGCTGGAGAAGGGCTTCGAGGCGGGCCGGGCGCTCGCCCTCATCGAGCGGCACGGGATCACGATGCTCAGCGGCGTGCCGACGACGTATCAGATGATGGCCGACCACCCGGCGTGGGCGAGCACCGACCTCTCGTCGCTGCAGAAGCTCACGTGCGGCGGCTCGGCGGTGCCCACGCGCATCCTCAATGCCTACGAGGAGCGCGGACTGTCGTTCTCGCAGGGTTACGGCATGACCGAGACCTCGCCCGGCGCCACCTCGCTCTCGCCCGAAAAGACGAGGGAGAAGCAGGGGAGCGTCGGCCTCCCCCACTTCTTCACCGATGTGCGCATCGCCGACGAGCACGGGGATGTCGTGCCCCGCGGCACGGTCGGCGAGATCGAGGTCGCCGGGCCCAACGTCTTCCTCGGCTACCACGGTCTGCCGGAGGCAACGGCACAGGTCTTCACCGACGACGGGTGGTACCGCTCGGGCGACCTCGGCTACCTGGATGAGGACGGCTACCTCTTCATCGCGGATCGGCTGAAGGACATGATCATCTCCGGCGGCGAGAACATCTATCCCGCCGAGGTCGAGAACCTCATCGCCGACATCGAGGGCGTCTCGGGCGTCGCGGTCGTCGGCATCCCCGACGAGCGCTGGGGAGAAGTGCCCTGGGCCGTCGTCACCCTGCGCGACGGCGCCGAGGTCGACACCGAGACCGTCCGCAAGCACCTCGACGGCCTGGTCGCCCGCTACAAGCTCCCGAAGAACGTCATCGTGGTGGAGGACCTCCCCCGCACGGCATCCGGCAAGATCCGCAAGGGCGACCTGCGCGCGCGCTTCGGCGACAGCTGAGGCGCGGGGTCAGGTGACGAGGCCGGCGAAGTCGCGCACGGCGGGGAACGCGAACTCCCGGTGCCGGCGGGTGAACAGCTCGAACGACCGGTCGGCCGGCCAGTCCTCGCCCATGTACTGACGCGGGAGTCGAGGGTCGGCCCGCAGTAGCGCCAGCCAGTCGGCCACGAGCAGCGTCCGCGCCGTGACCGACGGGAGGTCGGCCGCGGCATCCTCCCGCTCCCAATGCGAGATGAACTCGTGGTGCGCCTCGCGGATCGTCTCGACATCCCACGCCATCCGCACGGCGTCGGCCATGGGGAACCCGTCGAGCTCGGTGGCCGAGAAGGCGATGACGGATGCCGGGGGCAGATCGGGGATGAGCGCTCCGAGTGCCGCGGCGAGGTCGACGCGCCCCGGCGCGATCCACAGGCCGTCGCGCAGCGCGCCGAAGCCCGACCACGTGAGGGCCGCGCGGAGGCGGTGGCGGAGATCACGGAGGTTCTCGGGGAGCGTGAAGGTCACGAGGGTCCATCCCTCGCCCTGCGGCTCGAACGGCGCAGGCCCGTTGACACGGCCCGAAGCCTCACGGAGCACCTCGCTCCCGTGGGGCGTCAGCTCGAAGCCGATCTCGCGCCCGAGCCGGCGACGCTCGAGGAGGCCGCTCGCGACCATGCGGTCGAGATTGGTCCGCACGGCGGGGGCCGTGACTCCGGCGCCCTCGAGCACGGTGAGGAGCACCGTCGTGCGCAGCGGCTCGAAGTAGCGGTCGCAGACGTACTCGCCGAAGAACGCCAGCAGCAGCTGCCTCGGCTTGCGCGTGAGCACCGAGGTCTCGACGACGGCGCGGGCCGTCGCAGGGCCCGCGCTCATCACGCCGTCGTGCCGGGACGAACGGCCTCACCGCGCTTGGCGCGCTGGATCTGCTCGTACACGTGCGTGCGCAGCTCGGTGAACCGCGGCAGGGCGCGCGTCGTGATCTGGTCGCGCTCGGGGGCGAGGTCGATCGCGAGATCCTCCTGCACCCACGTCGGCGACTTCGAGAGCACGATGACGCGCTCACCGAGGTAGACCGACTCGTCGATGTCGTGCGTGACGAAGAGGATCGACATGCCCCGGTCGCGGTGCAGTGCCCGCACGAGGTCTTCGAGGTCGGCCCGCGTCTGCGCGTCGACGGCCGCGAAGGGCTCGTCCATGATGAGCACCTCGGGCTGGTATGCGACGGCGCGGGCGATCGCGACGCGCTGCTGCATGCCTCCGGAGAGCTGCCACGGGTAGCTGCGGGCGGCGTGCTCGAGGCCGACGGCGACGAGGGCGTCGTCGATGAGCCGGTCGCGCTCGGCGCGCGTGAGCTTCTTGTGCTTGAGAGGCAGCTCGACGTTGCCGCGCACCGTGAGCCAGGGGTAGAGGCTGCGGCCGTACTCCTGGAAGACCAGCGCCATGTTCGGCGGCGGCGCGGTCACCTTCTGGCCGTGGAGGGCCACGACACCCGAGGTGGGGCGCAGGAGCCCCGCGATGCACTTCAGCAGCGTCGTCTTGCCGCACCCCGACGGGCCGACGATGCAGACGAGCTCGCCGGGCGCCATCGTGAAGCTGATGTCGCCGATCGCCTCGACGTTTCCGGTCGACGAGTCGTAGATCTTCTTGAGGTGCTCGACCTCGAGGAGCATCTCAGGCACGCTCCACCTCCTTGATTCCGTGGTACCAGCGCAGCACCCGTCGCTCGACGAATCCGAAGATCGCGGCGAGCAGGACGCCGATGAGGCCGAGCAGCAGGATGCCGCTCCACATCTCGGCGATGAGGTAGTTGCGCTGGAAGAAGACGATCTGGAAGCCGAGTCCCGACGAGGAATAGCCGAGCTCGGAGATGACCATGAGGATGAGGGCGATCGACAGCGACTGCCGCACACCCGCCATGATGCGCGGGCTCGCCGCGGGGAGCACGAGGAACCGCAGGCGCTGGGCCGAGGTCAGCGCGAAGGAGCGGGCGGTCTCGGTCATGACGGAGTCGGTCGCACGGACCCCCTCGATCGTGTTGAGGAGGATCGGCCACACCGAACCGACGACGATGACGACGACCTTCATGGCGTCGGTCGGGCCCATGAGCACGACGAAGATCGGCAGCAGCACGGGCGGCGGCACCGCGCGGAAGAACTCGAGCATCGGCTCGAGCAGCTCCCGCAGCCACCGGTTGAGTCCGATGAGCATACCGGCGCCGATGCCGACGACGATCGAGATCACGATGCCGACACCCAGGCGGGCGAGGCTCGGCAGGACGTCGGTGAATAAGGCGGGCCCGACCCACGTCTCGACGAACGCCTGCATGAGCTCGGCGGGCGACGGGAAGAACTGGGCCGGGGCGACCGTCGCCCAGATGCCCCAGATCACGATGAGGATGAGCGGCAGGCCGATCGCATAGGCCGTGTTCTCGCCGATCTTCGCCCAGACGCGCGACCGCGGCCGCGGGGTGACGACGGTGCTCGTGTAGAGGGTCACAGGACTTCCTCTCCCCGGATCGACTGGTGCCACGACAGCGCGCGCCGCTCGACGGCGCGGAAGACGAGGTTGATGAGAAGCCCGAGCACGCCGGTCACGATGACCAGCGCGTAGACGGTCGGGTAGTTGCCGGCCGACTGCGCAAAGACGATCTCGCGCCCGAGGCCCGGATTGCCGATGAACATCTCGGCCGTGATGGCGAGGATCAGCGCGACCGCCGCCGCCAGCCGGAGCCCCGTCATGAGGTACGGAAGGGCCGTCGGGAAGACGAGGTTGACGATCCGCGAGCCGCGCGAGAGCCCGAAGCTGCGGGCCGTGTCGCGGGCCACGGCGTCGACGTCGGCGACGCCGTAGAGCACCTGGATGAAGACCTGCCAGAAGCTCGCGAAGACGATGATCACGAGCGCGGCCTGCAACTGATAGCCGTACATGAGCACGGCCAGCGGGATGAGGGCGACCGACGGGATGGGGCGCAGGAACTCGACCGTCGTGTGCGTCGCGCGGCGCAGGAACGGGACGAGCCCGATGACCGTGGCGAGCACCGCACCGAGCACCGTCGCGATGACGAGGCCGATGCCCCACGCGGTCATGGTGCGCCCGACGTTGCGCCAGAACTCGAGGTCGCGGAACTGCTGCCCGAGCGCCGCGAGGGTCTCGGTAGCAGTCGGGAAGAACCGGGGGTCCACGACGCCGAGGGTCGGCAGGAGCTGCCACGTGATGAGGAAGCCGAGGATGCCGGCCAGGCCCAGCCCGATCTTGCGCAGCGTCCGCAGCCGGCGCGACGGGCGCTCCCGGGCGGGGGCGGCGCCGAGGGTGGCAGTGGCCATGGATGCTCCGATCGGAACGAGGCGGGTCGGGGGGTGGACGGAGAGAGGGGACGGGATGCCGCAGGCCGCGGGCCGCGGCATCCCGTCCCCTCCCGTCGCTGCTACTGCTGCTGGATCAGGCGGCCGTAATCGGGCTCGGAGTCGATGTAGCCGAACTCGAGCGCGAGTGCACCGAGGTCCTTGATGCCGGCGTCGCCGAGGTCCCACGTGAAGGTGGGCAGCGTGATGCCTGCCGCGGCCTCCTCGGGGATCTTGAGGTTCTTCGCGATGGCTGCGCGCACGGCGTCCTCGTTCGAGGAGGCCCAGTCGAGGGCCTCCGACATGGCGGCCGAGTACGCTGCGACCAGCTCGGGCTTCTCGTCCAGGAGCTTCTGGGTCGTGATGTTGGTCAGCACCGTGAGGCCCGGGATCGTGGCCTGGTAGGGCTGCACGACGGAGGTGCCGCCCGAGCCGAGGATCATGGCGCGGAAGGGATCGGGCGCCCACGCGGCATCCATCGTCCCGGCCTCCAGCTGCGCCGGCACATCGGGGAAGGCGACCTCGACGAACTTGATCGTCGAGGGGTCGCCGCCGTCGTCCTGCACGGCCTTGCGGATCGTGAGGTCGCCGGCCGCGCCGATCGTGTTGACCGACACCGTCTTGCCCGCGAGGTCGGCCGGCCGCGTGATGCCGGAGTCGCCCGAGGCCACGACGGCGTTGACGTCGGTGCCGTCGACGAGGCTGTTGGCGTAGTCGCCGATGATCGTGACGCCGAGGTCCTGCAGGTCGGCGCGGATGGGGCCGAAGGGCTGACCGATGGCGAACTGGATGTCGCCGCTCAGCAGCGCCGGGATGGCGTTGGCGCCGCCCTGCGCGGGGACGACCTCGATCTCGAGGCCGTGATCGGCGAAGATCCCCTCGTCGATCGCGGCCCAGAGGGCGCCGGTCTCGGCGATGGGGAGAGCCGCGACGCGGACGGTGGTCATCTCCCCCGACGCCGCGGCGTCCGTCGGAGCGGTGGTGGGCGGCGCTGCGGAGTCGGTGCAGCCGGCCAGGGCGAGGGCTGCGGCGGCGAGGATGCCGAAGCCGGCAAGTCTCTTCTTCATCGAGGAGGCCTCTCATGACGGGTATGGGCAGGAACCTCGACGGATGCCGTCCGCCGCGGGCGGAGGGCCAGCACGCCGTCGTGGTGACGATCTCATGGTGGGGGGCGGAGGGCGCGAATGTCAATACTTTCTTGACGATCGACACGGAACAGTTGAATATCGACGCCATCCGCTGAATGGAATGGCCGCACCGCGGACCGCGGCGGGCGCCGCACGATGGAGACATCGACGACTCGATCTCGATTACCTATTGCCATTACCTATGTGGATAGGTATTCTGAACCCACCCGCGGCGCAGAGACGCCCGCATGAGGAAAGGACCTCGATCAGTGGCACGCACGACTCCCGCCCCGAACAAGCAGGCGGCACTCGAACTGGTCCGCGACTTCTCGCTCGAGATGACCGGAAAAGACGTCCCCGGTCTCGAAGAGGCCAAGCACGCGATCCCGCTCGGCACGAAGATCAACGTGACCTTCCTCGGCAACGAAGACCTCGAGATGCGGGTCGCGGCCGCCAAGGCCGTCAAGGACCTCGGGTTCGTCCCGGTCCCCCACATCTCCGCGCGGCGCCTGTCGAGCCAGGGGCAGCTCGAGGAGTTCCTCGGCCGCCTGCAGGAGGTCGGCGCGACCGAGCACATCTTCGCCGTCGGCGGCGACCCGACGACCCCCGAGGGTCCGTACGAGGACTCGCTGAGCGTCATCCGCTCGGGCCTCCTGTCGACCTACGGCGTGCGCGAGGTGAGCATCGCGGGCTACCCCGAGGGGCACCCCGACATCAAGGCCGAGGTGCTCGACCGCCACCTCGAAGACAAGTCCGCCGCTCTCAAGGAGCAGGGACTGGATGCCGTCATCCTCACGCAGTTCGCGTTCGACACCGATCCCGTCGTGCGCTGGATCAAGAGCGTCCGCGACCGCGGCATCGACACCCAGATCCGCGTCGGCACCCCCGGCCCCGCCGGCGTCAAGCGCCTGCTCGGCTTCGCTCGCCGGTTCGGCGTCGGCGCCAACGCGATGATCGTGAAGAAGTACGGCTTCTCGCTGACGAACCTCCTCGGCACCGCAGGGCCCGACCAGTTCGTGAGCGACCTGTCGAGCCTCCTCGCACAGGACCCCTCGGCGGGAAGTGTCAAACTGCACTTCTACACGTTCGGCGGGCTGCTGGCGACCTCGGAGTGGGCGCGCGAGTTCAGCGCCGCCCAGTCCTAGGAGGCGACCCCCGATGACCCTGCACAACGACAGTTCTCGCGATCGGGCATGCCTGATCGTGCACGGCCCCGATCAGGCCGGCCTCGTCGCGGCCGTCACGGCGCTCGTGACCCGCAACAAGGGCAACATCGTCTCGCTCGACCAGTACTCCTCCGACCCCGAGGGCGGGGACTTCTTCCAGCGGGTCGTGTTCCACCGCGCCGACCTGCAGGCGGCGCTGCCCGAGATCGAGGAAGACCTCGCCAAGACCCTCAAGCCGTACGGCATGCAGTGGCGACTGACCGATCAGTCGATCCCCAAGCGCATGGCGATCCTCGCCTCGACGAGCGACCACTGCCTGCTCGAGCTGCTGTGGCGCCACCGCCGCGGCGAGCTGCCCGTCACGATCCCGATGGTCATCTCGAACCACACCAACACGGCAGAGGATGTCCGATCCTTCGGCATCCCGTTCTTCCATGTCCCGTCGCAGGGTCCTGACAAGTCCGAGGCCGAGGCGCGGATCGTGGAGCTCCTCAAGGGCAACGTCGACTTCGTGGTGCTCGCGCGCTACATGCAGATCCTGTCCGACTCGTTCCTTGAGAACGTCGGGGTCCCCGTCATCAACATCCACCACTCGTTCCTGCCCGCCTTCATCGGCGCCGCGCCGTATCGCAAGGCGTGGGAGCGAGGCGTCAAGCTCATCGGCGCGACGAGCCACTACGTGACGAAGGACCTCGACGAGGGCCCGATCATCGAGCAGGACGTCGCCCGGGTCAGCCACGCGCACAGCGCGGCCGACCTCCAGGCCCGCGGCGCCTACGTCGAACGCGCCGTGCTCTCGCGCGCCGTGCAGTGGCACGCCGAAGACCGCGTCATCCGGCACGGCAACCACACCATCGTCTTCAACTAGAAGACGGATGATCCGGATGCCTCGCCCGAGGCATCCCCGAATGAACAGAGAGGTTCCCCGTGGCCAGCAATCTGCAAGAGCTGCTCGACGAGAAGGGAAGCGCGGTCGAACTGCTGCGCAACTCCCAGATCGGCTCCTACATCTACCCCGTCGTTCCGGCGGACTTCCAGAACTGGATCAAGGAGCAGCGCGCCTGGCGCGACACGGCGGTCCTGTACGACCAGTCGCACCACATGGACAACGTCTTCCTCAAGGGGTCGGACGCCATCAATCTGATCCGCGACACCGCGATCAACTCGGTCGAGGTCTTCCCGGTCAACCGCGCCAAGCAGTACGTCCCCACCACCGCCTCGGGGCACGTCATCGGCGACGGCATCCTCTTCCACGAGGCCGAGGACGAGTTCGTCTACGTGGGTCGTGCGCCCGCGTCGAACTGGCTGCTCTACCACGGTGAGAAGGGCGGCTACCAGAACCTCGACATCCAGGTCGACCGCCGCTCCCCCTCGCGCCCGTACGGCGACGCCGTGACGCGCCGCTACTACCGCTTCCAGATCCAGGGCCCCAACGCCTGGCAGGTCATCGAGAAGCTCAACGGCGGACCGCTGGAGCAGCTGCGGTTCTTCAGCATGTCGACGATGCAGATCGACGGCGCCCAGGTGCGCACCCTCCGCCACGGCATGGCCGGCGCGCCGGGCCTGGAGATCTGGGGCCCCTACGCCGACCACCACCGCGTCCGCGACGCGATCGTCTCCGCCGGCGCCGAGTTCGGGCTCGTCCCCGTCGGGTCGCGCGCATATCCGTCGAACACCCTCGAGTCGGGCTGGATCCCCTCGCCCCTCCCCGCGATCTACACGGGCGCCGAGGAGCAGGGCTACCGCGAGTGGCTCCCCGCCGACAGCTACGAGGCCACCGGCACGCTCGCCGGCTCCTTCGTCTCGGAGAACATCGAGGACTACTACCTCACGCCGTGGGAGCTCGGCTACGGGTCGTTCGTGAAGTTCGACCACGACTTCATCGGCCGCGACGCCCTCGAGAAGATCGACCCGGCGACGCAGCGCAAGAAGGTCACCCTCGCGTGGAACGCCGAGGACGTCACGAAGATCTTCGCGTCGCTGTTCGACACCGAGAACGAGAGCTACAAGTTCTTCGACCTGCCGCTGGCCAACTATGGTTCGGCGAACTACGACGCGGTTCAGGATGCCGATGGCAGCGTCGTGGGCTACTCGATGTTCACGGGTTACAGCGCCAACGAGAAGCGCGCCCTGTCGCTCGCGACGGTCGACCCCGACGTGCCCGAGGGCGCCGAGATCACGGTCGTCTGGGGCGAGCCCAACGGCGGCAGCAAGAAGGCCTCCGTCGAGCCGCACCGTCAGCTCGAGGTGCGCGCCGTCGTGAGCCCCGTCCCCTACTCAACCGTCGCCCGGCAGACCTACCAGGGCGGCTGGCGCACGGGCTACGAGTCCGCCTGACCCGCCCGGCCCGGCCGGCCCGGCCGGCCCGGCCCTCCGGTCGGGCCCGCCCGGCCCTCCTGAAACCGTGAGCCTCCATCTGACCGCCGAGAGCGTGGGTGACACCCGCGCTCTCGGCGGCCCAGTGGAGGCTCACGGGTTTGGGGGTCGGTACGCTCGGGAAACGAAAGGGGGCACATGAGCCTCAGGTATGCGCTGCTGGCGATCCTCCGGGTCGGTCCGCTGTCGGGCTACGACCTGCAGAAGCAGTTCCACCAGTCGGTGGGACACGTGTGGCACGCCCCCGACTCGCAGATCTACCCCGAGTTGCGCAAGATGGAGGCCGACGGCCTGGTCGAGGCCGAGGAGCAGACGCGGGGTGAGCGCGGCACGCGCCGGCTCTATCACGTGACGGATGCCGGGAACGAGGCGTTCCTCGCCTGGATGGCCTCGCCGCTGGACTATCAGCGGGTACGCGATCCCGCGCACCTGCGCGCCGCCTACCTCGAGGCGGCCAAGCCCGACGACGCCCGGCGCTTCCTCGAGGCGCACATCGCGGAGTGGGAGGGCGAGCTCGCCCAGTGGGAGGGGGAGCTCACGCACATCGAGGCGCTCTCGAACCCCATGCTCGTGCGTCGCCTCGACGTGACGCCGGCGTCCGAGCGCGAGCGCACCATTGCGTACAAGCGCTTCGCCTACGAGGGCCTCGTCGAGCGTGCCCGCGGCGAGATCGAGTGGGCTCGTCGCGGCCTCTCCCTCGTCGACCGCCTCTACCCCTGACACAGCCCGGGTCCCGGGCGGCCAGCCAGTCGCGGCCGCAGCAGGGCGGGCGCTGCCCGGAGGCAACGCCCGCCCGCTTCCCGGCGCTTACGGCTTGCCCGGCGCCTTCTTGACCTTCCCCGTGGGGTCGGAGACGAGGGTCACCGCGACCCGGTCGTCGGCCGAGACCGTCGCTCGGACCGTCAGCTCGGCTCCCACCAGGTCGGCCGTCGGCGCGAAGCTCGCCTCGACGGCACCGGCGATGGGCGCGCCGTCGGCGATCCACTGATACGCCACGGTCGCACCCTCAGCGGCCTGCACCTGAGCGGTCACGACCTCTCCGACACGGGCGGTTCCCGCGACGACGGGTGCCGCGCCATCCACCGCCTCGGTCGTCCCGAAGTCGAGCCACGTGCCTTCCAGCGGCGTGACCCCCTGCGGACGCTCCGACCAGTCGCAGACGCCCGACGGGAACGTCGAGGCCAGACGTGCCCACTGCGCGTCGGTCACGCCCGGATAGTCGGCGCGGTTCGCCGGCGCGAGCGTGCACTTCAGGCCGTCCGCGAGGAGGGGCATGCCCGCCTCGGCGCGCGGCTGCGAGTGGTACGGGTAGAGCTGGTTGCACGCCGTCCCGGGGTCGTCGTAGTCGAGCGTCTCGGAGATGAACGACATCTGGGCGTCGAAGCATCCGTCCGTCAGACCCGCCGGACGCGCGGCGACCGTGCGAGCGCGGTCGCCCGGTCCTCCGGCGGCCTCGATCGCGTCGAGCCAGTCCTCGAGCTGATCGAGGGCGGCCACCCGCATCTGGTTCGTGTTGGCGCCGATGTTCGCGCCGGTCCAGTTGACGTGGGTGTCGGCGTTGCCGTACGCGGCGAGCATCCGCTCCCGGATGATGGCCGAACGGTACCGTTCGTGGAAGTCGCCCGTCGGGTCGGTGTA
Source organism: Microbacterium sp. F51-2R (assembly GCF_052180235.1). Lineage (GTDB taxonomy): Bacteria > Actinomycetota > Actinomycetes > Actinomycetales > Microbacteriaceae > Microbacterium. Next base: position 2,181,783 of record NZ_CP197470.1, read on the forward strand.
GTTGCGGATCTCGATGACCGGCGTCCACGCGAGGCCGCCCGTCATCATGTTGATGCGCCCGGTCGCGTGGCCGGATCGGGTTTTCTTCATGGATTCCTCCGTCGACGTCGTTGTCACGGCGAAGCGGCGTCGCTCCGCCTTACGCGACAGAGTAGAAGTTCACATGACGCTCGTCAACGAAACTTCAAGTATTAAGGTCCTCCGGCATGCGTCGGCGGCTCACGAGCGCCGCGAGGTCCGCGTCGATCTCCGACACGAGCAACCGCATCCGCGCCTCGGCGCAGTCCCCGAGCTCGTTGTAGCGGCGAGCCCACGCCCGCCGCGTCGACATCCGTGGCCAGTCGGCGGGAAGGAGCTCCGCGGGGATGCCGGTATCCCTCATCCGGAACGCCTGCCACCCGAGCATGACCCGCATCCGTTCCCGGAATGCCGCGACGGGTTCGGCCGGGATGCCCGCCGCCTCGATGTCGACCGCGAACCGCCGGTACTCCCCGGCGACATCCTCGAGCGCCCACGCCGACTGCGGGCCGCCCGCGATCGAGGTCTCGAGCGTCGCCCGCATCGCGGTGACGTCGCGCACGCCCAGCTCGCGCAGCTGCGCCATCGCCTCGGCGGCGCGGTCTCGGGGCGAGAGCCAGACCCCGTCGTAGAGCGGGGCGAAGCCGAGCCAGCGCAGCCGCGACCGGGCGAGGTGACGCGACGAGCGCTCCGACTCGGGGATCGAGAAGGCCAGGACGCTCCACAGGCCGTCCCAGCGCGGCTCGCCGCGGCCGAAGGATTCGAGCCACGTGCCCTCCTCGTCGACCATGTCCTGCGCGTGGGGACTGAGCCGGTGGGTCGTGCGGCGGCCGACGCGCTCCGCGAGGAGGAGGTCGCTGCGCGCCATGCGCGCGAGCGTCGCGCGGGCGGCGGCCTCCTTGAGGCCGAGGTCGGTGAGGGCAGTCACGATGGCCCCCGTCGGCATCGGCTCCGAGACGTGCCACCAGTAGTCGCCGAAGATGGTGAGCACCTGCCGGACCGGCGAGATCCGGCGGGGCCCGGGCGAGGACGCGGCATCCTCATCGAAAGTCATGGGTGACATCTTCGCACCCGCGGCCCACCCGGCGAGGAGGGTCAGAAGACGTACTCCATGAGGTCGACGCCGAGAGTGCGGAAGGCCTCGTGCACCCGCAGGCGGTGCGTGATCGACAGGTCGTCGAAGCCCACGATGAGCGCGTACGACACCCCCGCGCGCGGACCCGCGATGACCCCCGCCTCCACCCGGATGCCGGCATCCCGGCCCGTCTTGTTGATGAAGAGCAGCCCGTGCTCGTCGTTCTCGTGCGCGAAGGGGTCGAGCCCCGTCGCCGAGGCCACGAGCGAGAGGTCGTGGTTGAGGCTCAGCCACTCCGCGACCTGCGCGCTCACCCCGGGCGACACGGCCTTGGCGTTGACGAGGGCCGCGAACACCTCGGCGAGCTCGCGCGCCGAGCCGAGGGCGACGTGGGGCGCGTCATCCGGTCCGCGCTCGTCGCGGAAGACGTCGAGCAGGGCCGCCCTCGAGAGCCCGAGGTCTTCGATGCGCGCGCGCACGGCCTCGAGCCCGACACGGGCGATGAGCGCATTGGCGGCCGTCGCGTCGCCGGTCGCCGCCGTCAGCACGGCGAGGTCGGCGAGGGGGAAGGCCGGCGCCTTGAGGTGCTGCCACACTCCCCCGACCGAGACCGGGGCGATCGCCGAGCGATCGATGATCTCGAGGGGGTCCAGCGTGCCGGTCTCGAACGCCGAGGCGACTTCGATGAGCAGCGGAACGACGCCGAGTCCCGCGACGGGGAGCGTCACGAAATCGTCGCCCGAGAGGACGGATGTTCCGCGGTCGAGGTCGTTGACCCTGACCGAGAGACGCGCGCCGGAGGCGGCGAGCTCGTCGAGGGACTTCAGAGTCGATGTGAACGACCGGCGTCCGATGGCTGCCCTCTTCGGCAGCCTCCGATTGCTTCTTCTCGACCCCCGCTGCGAGTGGGTGGCCCTTTCGGGCTCAGGGGGCGTGCCCACGAGGGCGGTTCCTTTCGTCGTGTTCGGGTTACGGAAAGGGAGCGCCGCGAGGCGCTGACGTGCTGTTCGGTTGCGTCAGGGGGGTGCGTGCGCCGTCGAGGGGACGGATGCCTCGCCCCGGCGCCGCGCGTCACCAGATGGTGACGCGCTCGTCCTCCGGAAGCCAGAGGGCATCCGCGTCGGTCACGCCGAAGGCATCGTAGAACGCGCCGATGTTCCGCACGATCTGGTTGCACCGGAACTCGTTGGGCGAGTGCGGGTCGATCGTGAGAAGGCGGATCGTCTCGGCATCCCGCCCCTTCTGCTGCCAGATCTGCGCCCAGCTGAGCAGGAGGCGCTGGATGCCGGTGAACCCGTCGATCTCGGGGGCTTCGTCGATCGGCGTGCCGAGCGAGAGCTCGTAGGCCTTGATCGCGATGCCGAGCCCTCCGAGGTCGCCGATGTTCTCGCCGATCGTGAGCGCGCCGTTGACCTTGTGCTCCTCCGCGAGGCCCTGCGGCGTGAGGGCGTTGAACTGCTCGATCAAGACGGCGGTGCGCTCTTCGAACGCGGTGCGGTCGTCGTCGGTCCACCAGTCGCGGAGCGACCCGTCGCCGTCGAAGCGACTCCCCTGGTCGTCGAAGCCGTGGCCGATCTCGTGGCCGATGACGGCGCCGATGCCGCCGTAGTTGGCCGCGGCATCCCGATCCACCTCGAAGAACGGGTACTGCAGGATCGCGGCGGGGAACACGATCTCGTTCATGAGCGGGTTGTAGTAGGCGTTGACCGTCTGCGGCGTCATGTACCACTCGTCGCGGTCGATCGGCTGGCCGATCTTGTCGAGCTGACGGTCGTGCTCGAGCACGTGCGAACGGCCGACGTTGCCGACGAGGTCGGCGGGGTCGATCTCGAGGCCCGAGTAGTCCTTCCACTTCACCGGGTAGCCGATCTTCGGCGTGAAGGCGTCGAGCTTGGCGAGCGCACGCTCGCGGGTCTCGGGGCTCATCCACTCGAGGTCGGCGATGCTGCCGCGGTAGGCCTCGATGAGGTTCGCGACGAGCTCGTCCATCGCCTCCTTCGCCGCCGGCGGGAAGTGGCGCTCGACGTAGACCTTGCCGATCGCCTCGCCCATGGCGGCCTCGGCGAGCCCGACACCGCGCTTCCACCGCTCCCGGATGACCGGGACGCCGGTCAGCTGCGTGCCGTAGAACGAGAAGTTCTCGTCGACGAACTCGTCCGACAGGAACGCCGCCGCGGCGTGCACGACCGAGAAGCGCAGCCGCGCCTTCCAGTCCTCGAGACGCTCTTCGGTCAGGAGCGAACCCAGCCCCTCGAGGAAGCTCGGCTGATAGACGACGACTTCCGCGAAGGCATCCGGATGCCCCGGCGCCACGCCGTCGAGCCACGGCTGCAGGTCGACCCCCGCCATCTCCTGCACCTCGGCCCACGACTTGAGGTTGTAGGTCGCCACGGCGTCGCGGCTGCGGACGTTGTCCCAGTGGTGCTCGGCGAGCTCGGTCTCGAGCGTCGTGATGCGGTCCGCCGTCGCCGAGGGATCCTCGATGCCGGCGAGCTGCAGCATCCGCTCGACGTGCTCCCGGAAGGCGATGCGCGTCTCGGCGAAGTTGTCGAGGCGGTAGTACGACTCGTCGGGCAGCGACAGGCCGCCCTGCACGAGGAACGGCAGGTAGCGCGTCGGGTTGCCGGGGTCGGGCTCGACGTAGAGGGTCATCATGCCGCCGAGGCCGTCGCGCTCGAACTCGCCGACCGTGGCGAGGAGCTCGGGGATCGACGAGATCGCGTCGACCCGTGCGAGGCGCTCCGCGAGCGGCTGCGCGCCGAGCTCGGTGATCTTCTCGGTGTCCATGAAGCTCGTGTAGAGGTCGCCGATCTTGCGGGCCTCGCTGCCCTCGTCGGCCTGCTGCGACTCCTCGACGATCGCCCGGACGTCCTTCTCGGCCTGCTCGGCGATGAGGTGGAAGGAGCCCCAGCGGGCCTTGTCGTCGGGGATCTCGGTGCGCTCGAGCCACGCGCCGTTGACGTGGCGGAAGAGGTCGTCCTGCGGGCGGATCTCAGGGCTCAGTTCGTCGAGCTTGAGACCGGATCGGGGGCTCTCGGTCATTGCTCAAGGATATGCCCGCCGCGCACGGTCCTAGGCTCGTGGAATGGCCGCCGACACGCTGAACCGCGACATCCTGCGGCTCGCGGTGCCCGCGCTCGGGGCGCTGGTCGCCGAGCCGCTGTTCCTCATCGTCGATGCCGCACTGGTCGGGCACCTCGGGCTCGTGCCCCTCGCGGGCCTCGGGATCGCCTCGGCCGTCCTGCAGACGATCGTCGGGCTCATGGTCTTCCTCGCGTATTCGACGACCCCCGCCGTCGCGCGGCGGTTCGGCGCGGGCGATCCGACGCGGGCCGTGTCGGCGGGCATCGACGGCATGTGGCTCGCGCTCGGCCTCGGCGCAGCCCTCGCCCTCGGAGGCTTCGTCTCGACGCCCTTCCTCGTGGGCCTGTTCGGCGCGACGCCCGAGGTCGCCGCACAGGCGGAGACCTACCTCGGCATCTCGATGTGGGGCCTTCCCGCGATGCTCGTCGTCTTCGCCGCGACGGGGCTCCTGCGCGGCATGCAGGACACCGTGACGCCCCTGTGGATCGCGGGGCTCGGCTTCGCCGCCAACGCCCTGCTCAACTGGGCCTTCATCTACGGGCTCGGCTGGGGCATCGCCGGCTCCGCCGCGGGCACCGTCGTGGCCCAGTGGGGCATGGTGGCCGCGTACGTCCTGGTCGTCGGACGGCTCGCGCGCCGGCACGAGGCATCCGTCCGCCCGCAGCGCGAAGGCGTGCGGGGGTCTGCCCGCTCGGGAGGCTGGCTGTTCCTGCGCACCGTGTCGCTGCGGGTCGCCCTGCTCGCGACCGTCGTCGTCGCCACGACGCTCGGCACGGCCGAGCTCGCGGGCTGGCAGGTCGCGTTCACGATCTTCTCGACGGCCGCCTTCGCGCTGGACGCCCTCGCGATCGCGGCGCAGGCCCTCATCGGCAAGGGCCTCGGCGCCGAGGACGAGCGCCTCGTGCACCGTGTGCTCGGGCGCACCGTCGCGTGGGGCGCGTGGTTCGGCGTCGTCGTCGGCGGGATCGTCGCCGCGCTCTCGGGCGTCATCGGGCTGCTCTTCACGGGGGATGCCGAGCTCGCCGCGCTGATTCAGCCCGCCCTCCTCGTGCTCGCCGTCGCGCAGCCGGTCTGCGGCATCGTGTTCGTGCTCGACGGCGTGCTGATCGGAGCCGGCGACGGCCGCTATCTCGCGATCGCGGGACTCATCAACCTCGTGCCGTTCCTGCCGTTCCTGCTCGTGCTCGCGTGGCTGCAGCCGTCGGGCGCAGCGGGGCTGGCGTGGCTCTCGGTCGCCTTCTTCGGCGTCTACATGCTCGCCCGGCTCGCGACCCTCGGATGGCGCGTCCGCGGCGGCGACTGGATGACCGCCGGCGCTTGAACGGCCTGCCGGGAGGGCCGGCGTCTCCGCTCGTGTGCGCGGCGGGGCGGGTTCTCGCTGGGGCGGGTTCTCACCGACCCCGGCCCCGAGTTGCCAGTTCTTCGCGCAACTCGCCGTCGAGATGCGCGATCTTGTGGCAACTCGACGCCGCGCGCGGCAGGGAAACGGGGCGGGTGGGCGGTCAGGCCCGACGCGGGTGGGTGGTCAGGCCCAGCGCCGGCACCACTCGTACATCACGACGGCGGCGGCGGCACTCGCGTTGATCGAGCGGGTCGAGCCGTACTGCGTGATCTCGAGAGTGGCGGATGCCGCGGCCAGCGCCTCGGGCGAAAGCCCGGGCCCCTCCTGTCCGAACAGCAGCACGCAGCGCTCCGGCACGTCGGCGCGGTCCAGGGGCACCGACCCCGCCACGTTGTCGATCGCGAGGACGGGCAGGCCCGCGGCATCCGCCCACTCTGCGAAGGACGCGACATCCTCGTGATGGCGCACGTGCTGGTAGCGGTCGGTGACCATCGCGCCGCGGCGGTTCCACCGGCGCTTGCCGATGATGTGCACCTCGGCGGCGAGGAAGGCGTTGGCGCTGCGCACGATCGAGCCGATGTTCATGTCGTGCTGCCAGTTCTCGATCGCGACGTGGAACGGATGCCGCTTCGCGTCGAGGTCTGCCACGATCGCGTCCATCGTCCAGTAGCGGTACGCGTCGACGACGTTGCGGGTGTCGCCGTGGGCGAGGAGCTCGGGGTCGTAGCGCGGGTCGTCGGGCCATTCGTCGGGTCCGCCCGGCCACGGGCCGACCCCGTGCGGGAGCTGCGGCTCGCTCTGCCCGGACGGGTCGAGCGGCTCCGACGTCGGCCCCTCGTCTCGGCGCTGCGCTCCTCGCTCGGGAACCGGGAGAAGGCCGGCGGACTCGATCACGCGCTCAGGCTAGCCGCTTCGCGTTCCGGCTCGTCCCCCGAACGGCGGGTCGAACGCGTGCCGGGACTTCTCCATACTGGAGAAGTCATCAATCGCCAGACGGGGGGCCGATCTTGATCGATGAAGCCGGGCGTCAGCGCGCCCTCGACGCGATGGGCGTGCTCGACACGCCGCCCGACGAGCGCGTCGACCGCGTGACCCGCCTCGCGCAGGAGCTCTTCCACGTGCCGATGGTGAGCGTCACCCTCATGGACCACGACCGCCAGTGGCGGAAATCGCACATCGGCCTGAGCGATGAGGCGCCGCGCGAAGGCGCCTTCTGCGACATGACGATCCGCCAGCGCGAGACGTTCGTGGTGGAGGACGCCTCGTCCGACGCGCTGTTCTCGACGAACCCCTTCGTCGTCGGCGACCCGCACCTGCGGTTCTACGCGGGACACCCGCTCCAGGCGCCGGGCGGCGAGCAGGTCGGCACGCTGTGCATCCTCGACGTCGAGCCGCGCGCCCTCGACGACCACCAGCGCGGACTTCTGCGCGACCTCGCGCTGTGGGTGCAGGGCGAACTCGCCCGCGATCGGGAGCTCGACGAGGCATCCCTCCTCCAGCGCGCGCTCCTGCCGCGCGAGACCCCCGTCGTCGAGGGCTACACCCTCGCGGCCACGGCGGTGCCCGCCGGCAAGATCCTCGGCGACATCTACGACTGGTACCGGCACGGCGACAGCCTGCGGGTCACGCTGGCCGACGTCATGGGCAAGGGCGCCGGTCCCGCGATCATCGCGTCGGGAGTGCGCGCATCGCTGCGCACCGCCCCCGAACGGCCGATCGCGGCCGCGATCGCCGACGTCGACCGGCTCCTCGAGCACGACATCGGCGATACGAGCACCTTCGTCACGGCCGTCCACGTCGACCTCGACATCCCCACGGGACGCCTGTCGTTCATCGACGCCGGGCACAGCCTCGCCTTCGTGCTCCGCGCCGACGACGAGTGGGTGCCCCTGCGCTCGACGGGCCTGCCGCTCGGCATGGGGCTCGGCGAGGAGCGCGTCGCCTCGTCGGCAGAGCTCCGGCCCGGAGACGCCTTCGTGTGCTGCAGCGACGGCCTGCTCGACGTGCTCGACCCCGCCGACCCGTTCGCGCACGTACGGTCGGTGCTGCGGGATCTCGGCCCGCAGGGCGCCGTCGACGAGGCCGCGCGGCTCGCGCGCGGCACGCACGCACCCGACGACGTCACGGTCGTCGTCGTGAGGAGGGAGTGAGGAAACATGCAGCTCGACGTCACACACGAGAGCGACTACGCCGTCATCTCGCCCGTCGGCAGACTCACCGCGACGGGGGCTCCGCAGCTGCGGGCGACCGTCGACGAGGTGATCTCGGGCGGGATGCCGCGGATCGTCGTCGACCTCGCCGCGACGGAGTTCGTCGACTCGTCCGGCCTCGGCGCCCTCATCGGAGGGCTCAAGTCGGCGCGGCTCGCCGGCGGCGACCTCCGCATCGCCGCGACGCCCGACGCCGTGCGCAAGGTGCTGAAGCTGACCAACCTCGATCGCGTCCTGCGCGACCACCCGACACCGGCGTCGGCGTTCGATGGCGACTGACGACCGCCCGACAGTCCGGATCGAGGCGATGGCCGAGCCCGCCTTCATCGACGCCGTGCACGAGGCCCTCGAGAGCCTGTGGGACGCGGCGCCCGAGGTGGGCGACGAGGATCGCCTGCTCTTCACGCTCGCCGCGAGCGAGGTCGCGACCAACATCGTGACGCACGCGACGGCCGGGCATCCGATCGACGTCGCGTTCGAGGCATCCGTCCGATCCGGAGTCATCGAGGCGGCGTTCACCGACAACGCCGATCCCGCACCGGTGAGCCTGCTGAGCGCGACGATGCCGGGAACGGATGCCGAGTCCGGCCGGGGCCTCGCGCTCGCCCTCGCGGCGCTCGACGCCTTCACGCACGAGGCCCACGGAGGGAACGTCTGGCGACTCCGCCGCACCGTGCGGAAATGAAGGTTTCGGTAGACCGAAATCTGACGTAGATTTTCGGCATGCCGAAATCTGCGATGGAGCAGCGATTCCCGGCGCGCGCCGACGCGCCGCGCCGCGGCGGCCTGCCCCGCGTCGCGTGGCTCATCGGACCCGCGCTCGTGGCGGGCGTCGCCTACCTCGACCCGGGCAACGTCGCGAGCAACATGACGGCCGGCGCCGTCTACGGCTACCTCCTCGTGTGGGTCGTCGTGCTCGGCAACGTCATGGCGTGGCTCATCCAGTACCTCTCCGCCAAGCTCGGCATCGTCACCGGCCGGAGCCTTCCCGAGATGCTCGGCGGACGCATCCGCAACCGATGGGCCCGGCGCGCGTACTGGCTGCAGGCGGAGCTCGTCGCGATGGCGACCGACATCGCCGAGGTCATCGGCGGCGCCGTCGCGCTCAACCTGCTGTTCGGCATCCCTCTCCTGTGGGGCGGCGCGATCACAGGCGCAGTCTCGATCGTGCTGCTGCTCGTCCAGTCCCGCCGCGGTCCGAAGACCTTCGAGTTCGTCGTGATCGGACTGCTCGCGATCATCGCGATCGGCTTCACGTTCGGCGTGGTCGTCGCCCCGCCCGACCCCGCCGGCGTCGTGTCGGGCCTCGTGCCGCGCTTCGAGGGTGCGGGGTCGGTGCTGCTCGCGGCATCCATCCTCGGCGCCACGATCATGCCCCACGCGATCTACGCACACAGCGCCCTCGCGCGCGACCGCTTCGCCCCCGACCCGAGCCACGACGCAGGAGATCGCCACATCGCAGGAGGGAATCGGATGCCGCGCTCCGGCGAAGCGGCGATCTCCGACGTTGCGGCGGCCCGCGCATCGCGCACGACCGCCCGGCCCGACCTCGCGAGGCTCCGCGGGATTTCGACCGGCCGACTCCTCCGCGCGACGCGGTGGGATGTGTCGATCGCGATGATCATCGCCGGCACGGTCAATCTCTGCATCCTGCTGCTGGCCGCCGCGAACCTCGCGGGCGTCCCCGGCACCGACTCGCTCGAGGGCGCCTACGCCGCGCTCGCGACCGGGATCGGCCCCGCCGTGGCGACGCTGTTCGCGGTGGGCCTGCTCGCCAGCGGCCTCGCCTCGACCTCCGTCGGGGCGTACGCGGGGGCCGAGATCATGCACGGCCTGCTGCACATCCGGGTGCCGCTCCTCGTCCGGCGTCTCGTGACCCTGATCCCGGCGCTCGTGATCCTCGCCGCCGGTTTCGACCCGACGCTCGCCCTCGTCCTCAGCCAGGTCGTGCTGTCGTTCGGCATCCCGTTCGCCCTCATCCCGCTGGTCGCCCTGACGGCCCGGCGCGAGGTCCTCGGCCGGTTCCGGAGCCATCCCGCGACCACGGCCGCCGGGATCGCGGCATCCGTCTTCCTCATCGCACTCAACGCGACCCTCCTCTGGCTCCTGTTCACGGGAGCCTGACCCGCAGCCGCGGCGGTGGCCCGGCGAGCGCCCGGGTAGCCTGTCAGCGTGCCGTCCCCCGCCGTCGACGATTACCTCAAGACGATCTACCACCACACCGAGTGGCAGGACGACCGCATCACGCCGTCGCAGCTCGCCGCCGAGCTCGGCCTCGCACCGTCGAGCGTGACCGAGATGGTGCAGAAGCTCGCCGCGCAGCACCTCGTGACGCACCGCCCGTACGGTCCGATCGCGCTGACCGAGGCCGGCGAGCGCCGCGCCGCCGCGATCATCCGCCGGCACCGCCTCGTCGAGACCTGGCTCGTCCGCGAGTTCGGCTACGGGTGGGACGAAGTGCACGACGAAGCCGAGGTGCTCGAGCACTCGCTCAGCGACCGCCTGCTCGAGCGCATCGACGAGCGGCTCGGGCATCCGACCCACGATCCCCACGGCGATGCCATCCCCGACGCGTCGGGACGCGTCGAGCGCGAGCCGTTCGTACTCCTCGGCGACGCCGCGGCCGGACATTCCGGGCGCGTTCTGCGCGTGAGCGACCGCGACCCCGCGCTGCTGCGGTCGATCGAGGGCGCCGGCGTCTCGGTCGGGGCCGATGCGACGGTTCAGGATGCCGCGACCCTCCGCATCGCGGGCGAAGACGTGCGGCTGCCCGCCGAAGCGGCGAGCGCCGTCTGGCTCAGCGCCTGACCCCTCTTCCCCTGCCCTCCATCCTCCCCTCGAGCCCCGGCCTCCCTGGCCCCCGGCCCCGCCCCCGCCCCCGATCCGCGGCCTCGGCACGGCCCGGCCCGGCCCCGCCGCGGCCACCGACCCCCAGCCCCGGCCCAGCCCCCGATCCCCAGCCCCGGCCCGGCCCCGGCCCCCGCCCTCGATCCGCGGCCCGGCCCCCGCCCCCCGGCCGCGACGGTGAGCCTCCATCTGAGCGCCGAGACCGCGGGGGCCACCCACGGTCTCGGCGCTCAGATGGAGGCTCACGGGTTCACGAAGGCCGGGGCGGGGCGGGGCGGGGGCGGGGCGGGGCGGGGCCGGGCGGCCGGGCGGGCCGTCCCAGGGACGAACCCGCTCAGGCGGGGCCGACCTTGGCGGCGGCGGTGAACGGCCAGCGGAGGCGGGTCGCCTCCTCGGCGACGTGCCAGAGCCGGTCGGCGATGTCGGTGCTCCGGACGATCCGCGACGGCTTCGCCACGACCGGCCTCCCGCGCATCCCGGCGCGGGGTCCGACGAACGAGCCGCCCTCGATGTCGGGGTCGACGAGCGCCCGCACGAGGGGCCACGCGCCGTGCTCCTTGGACTGCGCGAAGGCCGCCTGGAGATTGTCGACGAACCGCTTCGTGCGGGTCGGCTCGTTCACCCCGTGGATGCCGGGGGTCCGCCCGCTCGTCGAGTAGCCCGGGTGCGCCACGACGCTCGAGATGGCGACGCCGGCCTCCCGCAGACGCCGGTCGGCCTCGAACCCGAGCACGCTCGTCGCGATCTTCGACTGTACGTATGCGCGCCAGGGCGTGTAGGTGTCGACGAGCTGCGGATCCACGGGATCGTACGGACTGATCGTGGTCGACAGGCTCCCGACCCACACCATGCGACCGGATGCCTCGGCCAGCGTCGTGAGCAGTGCCCCCGCGAGCGCGTAATGGCCGAGGGCGTTGGTGGCGAGTACGAGCTCGTTGCCGTCCTGCGTCTGCTCGCGCTGTGCGGGCGGGTGGACGATGCCGGCGTTGAGGAGCAGCCCGTCCAGGCCCCCGCGCGAACGGATGCTCGCGGCGGCGGCACGCACCGAGCCGAGGTTGCTGGTGTCGAGGAGGAGGCTCTCGACCGAGGCATCCGGAACCCTCCGCAGCAGCGCACGGCGCGCGGCCGCGAGCCGATTGGGGTGCCGGCCCGTCATGAAGACGTGGGCGCCCGCGCGGGCGAGCTGCTCCGTCGAGAAGTAGCCGAGGCCCGCGTTGGCGCCCGTCACGAGGTACGACCGCTCGTGCAGGTCGGGGAGGTGCTGGGGATCCCAGTCGGGTCGGGCCACGGGATCGAGATTACGTCGGGAACGCGGCGGATAGGCTGGGCCCATGCGGACACGCGCCGACATCGAGTGCTGGCTCACCGACATGGACGGCGTTCTCGTCCACGAGAACCGCCCCATCCCCGGGGCGAGCGACCTGCTCGCGCAGTGGCGCGACACCGGGACGCCGTTCCTCGTACTGACGAACAACCCGATCTTCACCCCCCGCGACCTCAGCGCGCGCCTCCGTCGCTCGGGCCTCGATGTGCCAGAGGAGAGCATCTGGACCTCGGCGCTCGCGACGGCGGACTTCCTGCGCTCGCAGCTGCCGGGAGGCACCGCCTTCGTCATCGGCGAGGCGGGGCTCACGACCGCGCTGCACGAGGCCGGCTACATCATGACCGAGTCGCAGCCCGACTACGTCGTGGTCGGCGAGACGCGGCAGTACTCCTTCGAGGCGATCACGAAGGCGATCCGGTTCATCAATGCGGGCGCGCGTTTCATCGTCACGAATCCGGATGCCACGGGCCCGACGCCCTCGGGGGTGGTGCCTGCGACGGGGTCGTTCGCGGCGCTCATCACGAAGGCGACGGGCAAGGAGCCCTATGTCGTCGGCAAGCCCAATCCGATGATGTTCCGCTCGGCCCTCAACCGCATCGGAGCGCACTCCGAGACGACCGGCATGATCGGCGACCGCATGGACACCGACGTCGTGGCCGGCATCGAGGCGGGCCTTCACACGGTGCTCGTCCTGACCGGCATCAGCGACACCGCCGAGATCGAGCGCTACCCCTTCCGCCCCGACGAGGTGCTCGACTCCGTGGCCGACCTCCTCTCCCCCGAGCCGATCGAGTCGGAGATGCCCGAGGGCATCTGACCCCTCCCCGCGCCGAGCGAGCGAGCGTCCCCGGCCCCCGGCATCCGTCCTGCACCGCGAGACAAGGGATTCTCGTCGAAACCGAGGGAAATCGCCCCTGGCTCGACGAGGATCCCCTGGTTCGCGGCCACCGAGGCCGCCGGTCCCCGAGCGAGCGAAGCGAGACGAGGGGGCGGGCGGCCACGCGGGCCGGCAAGACGCAGGCCCCCGCCGGGCGGGGTCGACCAGACTCCGGGCGGGTGTCGCGGGGGCGCGGTATCGTCGCGGCATGGGAGCGCTCGACGACGGCGAGAAGGTGATGGCGACGGATGCCGCGGCCTGGCGCTCGTGGCTCGAAGCCCATCACGCCACGTCGAAGGGCGCGTGGCTCGTGCGGCCGCGACCCGGATCGGGCCTCGTCCTGATCGAGTACGAGGACGCCATCATGCACGCCCTGTGCTTCGGATGGATCGACGGCCCCGTGCGGTCGTTCGACGAGCGGACGGGCGGCCTGTGGTTCGCCCCGCGGCGCGCCTCGAGCGGATGGGCCGCGACGAACAAGGCGCGCCTCGCGCTGCTCGAGCGCGACGGACTCATGGCGCCCGCCGGGATCAGGGCTGTCGCGGTCGCGAAGGCCAACGGGTCGTGGACGATCCTCGACAACGCCGAGGCGCTGCGCGAGCCCGACGACCTCGCCGCGGCGCTCGACGCCGACCCCGACGCGCGCGCCGCGTGGGACGCGTTCCCGCCGTCCAGCCGCAAGATCGGCATCGCCTCGGTCGACTCCGCCCGCCGGCCCGAGACGCGCGCCGCGCGGATCGCCAAGATCGCGGCCGACGCCGCCGCGGGGAGGAGACCGGGCTGATGGGCCTCGAACAGGCACTCCTCTACGGCGTGACGATCATCATCCTCACCGGCACGCTCATCGTCTTCGTCGTGCAGCTCGTGCGCATGAACCGCCGCGACAAGGACGACCAGGACTGAGTCCGAACTGAGCCGAGCAAGGCCGGCCCGGCCCGAGCCGAGCAAAGCCGGACAGGACCGAGCCGCGCAAGGCCGGCCCGACCGACCCGCTCAAGGCCGGCCCGACCGACCCGCTACTGCGGCTGCAGACCGAGGTCGTCGAGGTCGATCGCCGCGAGCCACTGCAGCCCTTCCGCCTCGACGGCGGCCTGGGCCCCCGTCTTGCGGTCGACGATGACCGCGACCGCGACCGGCTCGGCGCCCTCGCGGCGGAGGGCCTCGACGGCCTTCAGCGCCGACTGGCCGGTCGTCGAGGTGTCTTCAACCACGACGACGCGCTTGCCCGCGACATCCGCCCCCTCCACCTGACGTCCGCGCCCGTGGTCCTTGGGCTCCTTGCGCACGACGAACGCGTCGAGCGGGTGCGGCGTGCGCGCCGACTCGTGCATCACGGCGTTGGCGATGGGATCGGCGCCGAGGGTGAGGCCTCCGACGGCGACGATGCCGTGGACGTCGCGCACGAGGTCGAGCATGATGCGGCCGATCGCGGGCGCGGCGCGGTGGTCGAGCGTGAGCTTGCGCATGTCGACGTAGTAGGTCGCCTTCTTGCCGCTCGAGAGGGTGAAGTCGCCGTGGAACACCGCTTCGGCCTTGATGAGGGCGATGAGGTTCTGGCGGTCGAGTTCGAGCTCGGCTGTCGAGGCGGCGGTCATATGCCGAGCGTATCGAAACACGTTCGTGAGCGTTCGGACGATCCAGGATGCCGCGGCTCCTCCTAGAGTCGGAGCACGTGCGTCGTCGCTGCCGCCCTTCGCGGCGCCCGGCGCGTCCGCGCGAGCACAGGAGCGTGTATGACCCGGATCGGCATCGTGGCTGAACAGGCCGGAGAGAACCGCGTCGCCGCGACGCCCGCGACGGTGGCGAAGCTGCGCGGGCTCGGGTACGACGTCGTCGTGGAGAGCGGTGCCGGCGAGGCATCCTCCTTCCCCGACAGCGCGTTCGAGGAGGCCGGCGCCGCGGTCGTGCCCCGCGAGGCGGCGTGGGCCGCGCCCATCGTGCTGAAGGTCGCCCCGCCGACGCCCGACGAGGTGGCGCTCCTCGCCGACGGCGCGACGCTCATCGGCCTGCTGAGCCCGGCGCTTCGCCCCGATGTGCGCGAGTCGCTCACGACGCGGGGCCTCACGGCCCTCGCACTCGACGCCGTGCCGCGCATCTCGCGCGCGCAGTCGATGGATGTCCTGAGCTCGATGGCGAACATCTCCGGCTACCGCGCCGTCATCGAGGCGGCCCACGAGTTCGGCCGCTTCTTCACGGGCCAGGTGACCGCCGCCGGCAAGGTTCCGCCCGCCAAGGTGCTCGTCGCGGGCGCCGGCGTCGCGGGACTCGCCGCGATCGGCGCGGCCTCGAGTCTCGGCGCGATCGTGCGCGCGACCGACCCGCGCCCCGAAGTCGCCGACCAGGTGCGGTCGATCGGCGGCGAGTACGTCGCCGTCGAGGTCGACGAGCAGATGGAGTCGACCGACGGCTATGCCAGGGCGACGAGCGAGGACTACGACCGCGCCGCCGCCGCGATGTACTCGGCGCAGGCGCGCGACGTCGACATCATCATCACGACGGCGCTCATCCCGGGCCGCCCGGCGCCGCGCCTCCTCACGGTGGCCGACGTCGCGGCCATGCGGCCGGGAAGCGTCATCGTCGACATGGCCGCCGCGCAGGGCGGCAACGTGGAGGGCTCCATCGCCGGCGAGCGCGTCGTGACCGGCAACGGCGTCGTGATCCTCGGCTACACCGACCTCGCGGGCCGGCTCCCCGCGCAGGCCTCGCAGCTCTACGGCACGAACCTGCTCAATCTCGTCCGGCTCCTCACGCCCGGCAAGGACGGCGAACTCGTCCTCGACTTCGATGACGTCGTGCAGCGCTCCATCACGGTCGTCCGCGGCGGGGAGGCGACGTGGCCGCCGCCACCCGTCGCCGTCTCGGCGGCTCCCGGTCCGCAGGCGCCGGCCGTGGCATCCGTCTCCCCCTCCGGCGAACCCGCGAAGCGCACGGGGCTCTCGAAGGGCGGCCGGATCGGGCTCATCGTCGCCGGCGTCGCCGTGCTGTTCGCCCTCGCGGCGGTCGCCCCGCCGCCGCTGCCGCAGCACCTCATCGTGCTCGCCCTGTCGGTGGTCGTGGGCTTCTACGTCATCGGGCACGTGCACCATGCCCTCCACACGCCGCTCATGAGCGTCACGAACGCGATCTCGGGCATCATCATCGTCGGCGCGATGGTGCAGATCACGCTCCCCGACCTCACGGTGCAGATCCTCGCCGCCGTCGCCGTGCTGCTGGCGAGCATCAACATCTTCGGAGGCTTCGCCGTCACCCGCCGCATGCTCGCGATGTTCTCGAAGGGAGGCGACCGATGACGGCCGCGTCGATCGCGACCGGCGCCTATCTCGTCGCGGCGATCCTGTTCATCCTGAGCCTCCACGGGCTCAGCAAGCATGAGACGGCCCGCTCGGGCATCGCGTACGGCATCGCGGGCATGGCGATCGCGCTCGTCGCGACGGCGTGGCTGACGGCTCAGGATGCCTGGGCCGCCCCGGGCGCGTCGCTCGGCCTCGTGCTGCTCGTCGTGGCGGTGCTCATCGGCGGCTCGATCGGGCTGTGGCGTGCGCGGGTCGTCGAGATGACGGGGATGCCGGAGCTCATCGCGCTGCTCCACAGCTTCGTGGGTCTCGCGGCCGTCCTCGTGGGCTGGAACGGCGCCCTCTACGACACGGGCCTGGAGGGGACGCTCGCCGACATCCACCACGCCGAGGTCTTCATCGGCGTCTTCATCGGCGCGGTCACCTTCACCGGGTCGATCGTGGCGTTCCTCAAGCTGTCGGCGCGGATGTCGTCGAAGCCGCTCATGCTGCCCGGCAAGAACGTGCTCAACGTCGGCGCGCTCGTCGTCTTCGTCGCACTCACCGTCTGGTACGTCATCACGCCCGACCTGTGGCTCCTGGTCGCCGTGACGATCCTCGCCCTCGCGCTCGGCTGGCACCTGGTCGCCTCGATCGGCGGCGGCGACATGCCCGTCGTCGTGTCGATGCTCAACAGCTACTCGGGGTGGGCGGCCGCCGCGGCGGGCTTCCTTCTCGACAACGACCTCCTCATCGTCACGGGCGCCCTCGTCGGATCGTCGGGCGCCTACCTCAGCTACATCATGTGCAAGGCGATGAACCGGTCGTTCCTGTCGGTGATCGCGGGCGGCTTCGGCATCGAGGCGCAGCGCGCCTCCGACGACGAGGAAGGCGAATACCGCGAGACCGACGCGGCGGCCGTCGCCGATCTTCTCGGCGACGCGTCGAGCGTCGTGATCACGCCGGGGTACGGAATGGCCGTCGCGCAGGCGCAGTACCCCGTCGCCGAGCTCGCGGCGCGGCTGCGCGAGCGCGGCGTCGAGGTGAGGTTCGGCATCCATCCCGTCGCCGGACGTCTCCCGGGGCACATGAACGTGCTCCTGGCCGAGGCCAAGGTGCCGTACGACATCGTGCTGGAGATGGACGAGATCAACGACGACTTCGCCGACACCTCGGTCGTGCTCGTGATCGGCGCGAACGACACCGTCAATCCGGCCGCCGCCGAGGACCCGTCCTCGCCGATCGCGGGCATGCCCGTGCTGCGCGTCTGGAACGCCGAGAACGTCGTCGTCTTCAAGCGCTCGATGGCCTCGGGCTACGCGGGGGTGCAGAATCCGCTCTTCTTCCGCGAGAACACGCAGATGCTCTTCGGCGACGCCAAGGACCGCGTGGAGGACATCCTCCGCGCCATGTGAGGTGCCCGCGGCCGGCGCGCCCCCGTTCCGCTCGCACGCCGCGCACGAAAAGGGAGCCCGGCCTCGCGGCCGGGCTCCCTGACTGACGGTTCGGGCTCCGTCAGGTCCTGACGCCGTTGCCGCGCAGGCGCGACAGTGCGTCGACGGTCGCGGCGAGGATCAGCACCGCGCCGGTGACCATGAGGTTGATGCCGGCGCCGAGGTTGAGCAGCCCCAGGCCGTTGGTGATGACGGCGATCACGAGAGCACCGATCGCGGCGTGCATCAGACGGCCCTTGCCACCGAAGAGGCTGACACCGCCGACGACCGCGGCGGCGACACCGCTCAGCACGATGTCGCGCCCGACGGTCGCGTCGACCGAGCCGACGCGCGAGATGCTGAACAGCGCCGACACGACCGCGAGGGTCGAACAGATGACGAACGCCCACCACTTGATCCAGCGCACCTTGACGCCCGACCGGCGTGCGGCCTCGGCGTTGCCGCCGATCGCGTAGACGTAACGGCCGAACTTGGTGCGGTCGAGCAGGAACGTGCCCAGCCACAGGATCACGAGCACGATCGGCACGATGATCGGAACACCCTCGACCGCGATGACGGACTGGCCGCGGTTCTGGTTGAGGATGAACACCGCGATGCCGCCGATGACCGCGATCGCGGCGAGCTTGGCCCACACGAGCGAGATCGTCCGGTTGGGCACGCCGGCGCGCGTGCGGCGCGCGCGGTCCCAGAACGAGGTGGCCGCCGACACCGCCAGGATGACGACGAGCATCGTCCAGCCCGCCCACGGCGGCATGTTGCCGTTCTGCAGCGCGATGAGCTCGGGCACCTCGACGCGGAACAGGCCGCCCGAGCCGATGATGAGCAGCGCGAGGCCCTGGTAGCCGAGGAACAGGCCCAGGGTCACGACGAACGACGGGATGCCGACCCTCGCGACGAAGAAGCCTATGAGCGCACCGGTCGCGATGCCGAAGACGAAGCCGATGATCAGCGCGAGCGGCCACGGGACGTGGAACTGCGCGTTGAGCACGACGAACAGCGCCATCGCAACACCGCCCGTGACACCGGCCGACAGGTCGATCTCGCCGAGCAGCAGCACGAACACCAGCGCCATGGCGAGCATGACGAGGGTCGCGGCCTGGTTGAGGAGGTTGGCGAAGTTGCGCTCCGTCAGGAAGTACGGGCTCAGCGACGCGAACAGGATCGTGAGGACGACGAGACCGCCGATCGCGGGGAGCGCGCCCATGTCGCCGGAGCGGACACGCTGCCACCAGGCGCGCATCTGGTCGCCGAGACCGCCCTCGACGCCGCTGCCGATGAGATCGCCGGCGACCGGGTCGGGCCCGGCCTCGGTCGTGGTGCCCGCGGTCATGCCGCACCCCCTTCGGTCGGGATGTTGGTCGTGCCGATGAGCTCGACTCCCATCGTCTTGGTGCCGGTGATGTAACCGACGACGTCGTCGCGGTTGGTGTCTTTCGTCTGGATCTGCGCGACCATCTGCCCGAGGTAGAGAACGGCGATGTCGTCGGCGACCGCGAAGACGTCGGCGAGGTTGTGGCTGATCAGGATGACCGCGACGCCCTGCTCGGCGAGGCGCTGGACGAGGTTCAGCACCTGCTCGGTCTGCGCCACGCCGAGGGCCGCGGTCGGCTCGTCGAGGATGACCACGCGCGCCTTCTTGAGCACGGCACGGGCGATCGCGACGGTCTGCCGCTGGCCACCGGAGAGGCTCGAGACCTTCTGGCGGACCGACTTGACCGTGCGCACCGAGAGCGACCGCAGCGTGTCGGAGGCCTCTTTCTCCATGCGACCCTCGTCGAACGTCCCGAAGGTGAGCTCTTCGCGACCGAGGAACATGTTCTGGACGATGTCGAGGTTGTCGCACAGCGCGAGGTCCTGGTAGACCACCTCGATGCCGAGCGCCGCCGCCTCGCGCGGCGTGTGGAGGGCGCGGTGCTCGCCGTCGACGAGGACCTCGCCCTCGTCGTAGGGCTGCACACCGGCCAGGCCCTTGATGAGCGTGGACTTCCCTGCGCCGTTGTCACCGACGAGGGCGGTGACCTTCCCCGGGTAGGCCTTGAGGTCCACACCCTTGAGCACACTCACGGGGCCGAAGGACTTCTTCACGCCCCGCAGTTCGATGATCGGTTCTGACATGCTCGCTTCCTTGCGCTGTCGTGCGTGAAGGGGGCGCCACGACGCGCGGTCGCGGCGCCCCCCGATTCAGAAGTTACTGCGTGACGCCGTACTCGTCACACTTCGCCTTGACCTCGGCCGTGCAGACGTCGGTGTAGCTCGCGTCGCCGGCGGCGATGACGTCCTTCACCTTGTCGGGTCCGACGAGGATCGGCGTGACCTGGATGTAGGGCGTGCCGTCGTCGAGCTTGGCCTGAGCGGTGACCTTCTCGCCCTTCAGGAGCGAGACGGCCGTGTCGACCGCGGCGGTCGCCTCGTCCTTGACGGGCTTGTACACCGTGGCCGTCTGCCAGCCGAGCAGGATGTTCTGCAGACCGGCGACGTTGGCGTCCTGGCCCGACACGGCGACACCGGTCAGGTTGTTGTCCTGCAGGACCTTGATGACACCGGCCGCGTTCGTGTCGTTGGCGACCCAGACGCCGTCGACCTTGCCGCCGAGCGAGGTCAGCGCCTGCTCGAAGTTGGTCTGCGACTTGGCCTGGTCCCAGACCCCCGGGGGCTCGGCCGCGGGCTTGATGCCGGCGGCTTCCATCACCTTGACGGCGCCGTCGTGGAACATCTTGGCGTTGCCGTCGGTCGGGTCTCCGCCCATGTAGACGACGACAGCCGATGCCGGGTCCTTGCCGGCGGTCTTGAGACCGTCGAGGACCGTCTGGCCCTCGAGCTCGCCGACCTTGGTGTTGTCGAACGAGACGTAGTAGTCGGCGCCCGTGAAGGGACGGTCGTAGGCGATGACGGGGATGCCCTCGCTCTTGGCCTTGGCGGCGACACCCTCGGCGGCGCCCTGGTAGTCGACGAGCAGCATCACGCCGCAGCCCTTCGTGAGCTGCTGGTCGGCGATCGTGGCGTACTTGTTGACGTCACCCTGCGCGTTCTGGATGTCGACCTCGAAGCCGGCGGAGGTGAGGCCCTCCTGCAGGTACTTGTGGTCGAAGTTCTCCCAGCGAGGCGACGAGGCCGCGTCGGGGAGGATGACGCAGGCACGGCCTGCGGCGTCGCCGCCGCCGCTCGCGTCACCGGTCGGGGTCCCACCGCCGGAGCTGGAACACCCCGCCAGAAGGGCCACAGCCGCACCACCGAGTGCAACCGTGGCGAGAAGAGATGATTTCCTCATCATTCGCCTTTCATCGTTGAATTTGCGAGCGCGCCGTCGCGGGCTTTCGCGCCTGTAAGCGATCATCCGCGTGGTGGTTCTTGTCGTCAAGTTGTGAACGTAACGCTTTTGCAACGGACGAGCAACAGCGGCTGGCCGTGGATCGTCGCGGTCAGCTCAACCGGCGAATCCGGCAATCTGCTCAGACAGAACCGTAAATACACAGCACTTTGCGACCACCAAATCAGCGAAGCGTCGGAGCGCGTTCGCCAAGTGAAGGCATCGAATCGAATCGAGAGGGGTCAGGCGCGGCCCGTCGCGGCGCGCGTGCGTCGCGAGATCGAGTCGACGATGACGGCGAGCACGAGCACGACGCCGGTCACCATGAACCTCACCGACGAGTCGAGGTTCAAAAGCGTGAGCCCCGACGAGATCGACTGGATCACGACGATTCCGAGGAGCGCCGAGAAGGCCGTCCCGCGGCCGCCGAAGAGGCTCGCCCCGCCGATCACGGCCGCCGCGATCGCGTTGAGGTTGACGTCTCCCCCACCGGTGCTCTGGTTGGCGGCGCCGAGCCGGGCGGCCGCGAGGATGCCGCCGACGGCGGCGAGGGCCGAGCAGAGCGCGAACACCGTGAAGTAGATCCGGTCGACACGGATGCCGGCGCGCCGCGCGGCCTCGACAGACCCGCCGACGGCATAGACCGACCGCCCCCACCGGGTGCGCGTGAGCACGAGGTTCAGCACGACGACAAGGCCCACGAACAGCAGGAACATGAGCCCGACGCCGCGCCACAGGTTGAGGTACCACGCCGCGACGAGGAGGAAGACGAGCAGCCCCACCGCCCGCACGGCGATCCCGGCGTAGCTCTGACTCACGAGGTTGGCCGCCGCGCGCCGGCGGGCGCGTGAGACGAGCGACCACGCGTAGGCGGCCACGGCGAGCACCGCGACGACGTACGAGGCCCACGCGGGGAGGAACATCTGCTGTGCGAACTCGACGAGCCACGAGTCGGTCGGCAGGTTGATCGACCCCGCCGACCCGAGCACCCACAGCTGCAGCCCGAGGAAGCCGAGGAGCCCCGCAAGCGTGATGACGAAGCTCGGCAGGCCGAACTTCGTGAAGAGGTATCCGTACAGGAGCCCCGCGAGCACGCCGGCGAGGATCGCGGCCGCGACCGCGAGGATCGGGTTCCACTGCAGCTCGACGAACGTCACGGCCAGGATCGCGGCCGCCAGGCCCGAGACCGAGCCGACCGAGAGGTCGATCTCGCCGACGAGCAGCACGAGCACGATGCCGAGGGCGATCGTGCCCGTCGCGGCGCACTGCATCGTGAGGTTCACGAGGTTGCGACTCGAGAGGAAGACGGGGTTGAGGAGCTGGAATGCCGTCCAGATGACGACGAGGCCGACGATCACGGGGAGCGACCCGAGGTCGCCGCCGCGGATGCGCTCGACGACGGCGAGGCCGGCGCGACGGACGGCGCCGGGACTCAGCATCCGCTCGTCTTCTGCGCCCGGGTCGCCGAGCGCGGCAGCCCGATCGTCGCGTATGCCGCTCATCGGTCGCTCCCGCCCGTGGGCCCACGACGGCGCTTCGCGTTCGAGGGCAGCCGGATGATCTTGCCGTCGTCCGCCGGAGGGGGCGGCTGCGGATCGAGGCCCTGGCGCGGGGCGCCGGTCGCGCCCGTGATGGCCGCCACGAGGGTCTCGCTCGTCACGTCGACGGCGTTGAAGACGCCGTTGTTGCGGCCGAGGCGCAGCACGACGACGCGGTCGGCGACGGCCAGCACGTCGGCCATGTTGTGGCTGATGAGGATGACGCCGTGCCCGCGCTCGCGGAGCCGCTCGATGAGGTTCAGCACCTCGGCGGTCTGCGCGACGCCGAGCGCCGCCGTCGGCTCGTCGAGGATCACGACGCGAGGGTCGCCGATCAGCGAGCGCGCGATCGCGACCGTCTGGCGCTGCCCGCCCGAGAGCGAGGCGACGGGGATGCGCACCGAGGGCACCTTGGCCGAGAGCTCGCGCAGGAGCGTCCACGTGCGCTGCTCCATCTCGACCTCGTCGAGCCCGCCGCCGGCGGTGAGTTCCCGCCCGAGCCAGAGATTGGCGACGACGTCGAGGTTGTCGCACAGCGCGAGGTCCTGGAAGATCGTCTCGATCCCGAGCGCCTGCGAGTCGGCGGGGCTCTCGATCTCGACCTCGTCGCCGTCGAACTCGATCGTCCCCGCGTCGGGCGGATGCACGCCCGCGAGGATCTTCACGAGCGTCGACTTGCCCGCCCCGTTGTCGCCGATGAGCGCGACGACCTCGCCCTCATTGACCCAGAAGTCGACGTCGGTCAGCGCCTTGACGGCGCCGAAGTGCTTGCCGATGCCGCGCATCGTGAGCACGCGGCTGCGTCGGGGAGACGGGGTGAGGGGGGTGGACATGTGACCTACAGGATGCCAGCCGCGCGGCACGCGTCGGCGTAGTCGGGGGTGCAGATGTCGTCGATCTTCCAGAAGCCGTCGGCGACGACGGTCTGCAGGATGTTGTCCTTCGTCACGGCGACCGGCTGCAGGAGCGTCGTCGGGACGCCGTCGATGTCCATCGGGGCCGTCACCGTCCCGCCGCGCAGCAGCGTCACGGCGACCTCGGCGGCGAGCTCGGCCTGCGGCTTGATGGCCTTGTAGACGGTCATGTACTGATCGCCCGTGACGATCCGCTGCAGCGCCGAGAGCTCGGCATCCTGTCCCGTCACGATCGGGATGGGCTCGACGGCGGCCGCGCGCAGCGCCGAGATCGCGCCTCCGGCCGTGCCGTCGTTGGCGGCGTAGACGCCGGCGATCTGGTCGCCGTACTGCGCGATCTGGCCGGCGACCCACTCCTGCGCCTTGTCGGGGCTCCAGTCGGGAGTGTCGTATTCGGCGAGGATCCGCAGGCCGCTGGCGTCGATGACCGAATCGGCGCCGTCGCGGAAGAGCGTCGCGTTGCTGTCGGTGGGCGATCCGTTGACCATCAGGATGCCGCCGCCCGCGTCGCCGCGTTGGTCGAGCGCGTCGACGAGTGCCGTGGCCTGCAGGACGCCCACCTTCTCGTTGTCGAAGGAGACGTAGTACGCCACGTCGCCGCCCGCGATGAGCCGGTCGTACGAGACGACCGGGACGTTCTGCGCCCTCGCCTCGGCGACGATGCTCGTGGCGGCCTTGGTGTCCACCGCGTCGAGCACGAGCACCTCGGCGCCCGCCGCGAGGGCCGACTCCGCCTGCTGCTGCTGCTTCGCGGCGTCCTGATCGGCGTTGGAGTAGAGCACGTCGAAGTCGCCGAGCTCGGCCACGCGCTTCTCGAAGAACGGCCGGTCGAAGGTCTCGTAGCGCGCCGTCTTGGCGTCGGGGAGGAGGAGGGCGATCGTGCCGTCCTGGGCGGGCCCCTGACCCGTGCACGCGGCGAGCGCCGTCGCGGCCAGTGCCAGCACGACGGCCATGGCTCCCCCGCGCACGGGCGTGCTCCAGGGTCGTCGCCGGGGCCGCGGCATCCGTCGTCCCGGACTCATGCCGAGACGGGAATGACTTCGGCGTCCACGGTGACGTGGTCGAGCGCGATCGCGATCGCGCCGCGCGTCTCGGCCCACTCGCCGAACGAGGCGCCGACGATCTCGGGCAGCCCGCCCGCCGAGGCGAGGGCCGTGCGCTCGAGCGAGTGCCGCATCGGCGCCATGAGGATCTCGCCGGCCTGCGCGAGCTCGCCGCCGACGACGATGAGCTCGGGGTCGAAGAGGTTGCACAGGCTCGCCGCGGCGATGCCGATGTGGCGTCCTGCATCGGCGATGACCCGGCGTGAGCTGCCGTCGCCGTCCTCGGCGGCCTGCAGGAGGTCGCTCACGCGCTGCATGCCCGCGTTCGGCGGGAAGAGCGAGAGCAGCGCGGGACCGCCCGCGTACGTCTCGAGGCAGCCGCGGTTGCTGCAGCGGCAGATGGGGCCGTTCTCGTCGATCGTGACGTGCCCGATCTGGCCCGCCTTGCCGTTGACGCCGCGGAAGAGGTCTCCGCCGACGATGAGGCCTGCGCTGATCGTGTGGCCGACGCGGATGAAGACGGATGACGAGGCCGACCGCCCGCTCCCCTCGCGCGCTTCGGCGAGACCGCCGAGGTTCGCCTCGCTGTCGACGTAGGCGGGGCGCCCGATGCGCTCGGTGAGGCTCGCGGCGACGTCGACGCCCTCCCATCCGCGCAGGAGCCCCGGCGTCGAGACCATGCCGGTGCGCGGGTCGATCGGCGCCGGCAGGGCCAGGCCGACGGCGAGGAGGTCGCTGACCGTGCCGCCGAGCGACTCCATGAGCTCGCTCAGGAGGATCGCGAGCCGGTCGAGCTGCGCGTCGTGGCGGTGGTCGAGGGGGAGCGGGAGCGAGGTCTGGCTGACGACCGTGCGCGTGACGTCGGCGATCGCGATGTGGAGCTGGCGCGAGGTGTAGTGCACGCCCGCGACGAGTCCGAGCTGCCGGGCGAGCGAGACGAGGGTCGCGCGGCGGCCGTTGCTCGAGGTGATCGAGGTGTGCAGGAGCCCGGCGGCGGTCAGCTCCTTGACGATGTTCGACACCGTCGCCGGGGAGAGGCCCGTGCTGCCGGCGAGCTCGACCTGAGTGAGGCGGCCGTGGCGTTTGAGCGACTCGACGAGGCGCGCGCGATTGGCCTCGCGGAGCGAGCTCTGCGAGCCGGGAGGAGACGTGCGGCGCACCACAGGCACATCGTACCCGAGGCGTTTTCGGCCCGGTCGGGCCGCGGATCACGATCCGGGAACGCGGGCGGATGCCTCGACAAGGGTCTCCGGGCGACGTCGTCCGGCCGCTCTAGGCTTGACCCCATGCGTCTGGCCACCTGGAACGTGAACTCCATCCGCGCGCGCGTCGAGCGGATCGTCGACTTCGCCGTGCGCGAGAGCATCGATGTGCTGGCGATGCAGGAGATCAAGTGCAAGGCCGAGCAGTTCCCCTTCGACGCGTTCCACGACGCGGGGTACCACGTCGAGGCGCACGGCTTCTCGCAGTGGAACGGCGTCGCGATCGCCAGCCGCGAGCCGCTCACCGACGTGGAGCGGCAGTTTCCCGGCATGCCGGGCTTCGACAAGGGCCGCTTCGGCACCGACATCGCGCCCGAGGCCCGCGCCATCGGTGCGACCGTCGGCGGCGTGCGGGTGTGGAGCTTGTACGTGCCCAACGGGCGTGCGCTCGGCGACCCGCACTACGACTACAAGCTCGACTGGCTGGCTGCCCTCGAGGAGTACACGCGCACGAGCCTCGAGGCAGATCCCGACCTCCCCCTCGCGCTCGTCGGCGACTTCAACATCGCGCCGACGGATGCCGACAACGGCGACCCCGCGGTCGTCGTCGGCTTCTCGACCCACGTCTCGCACCCCGAGCGTGCGGCGTTCGCCGCCCTGGAGGCGGCGGGGCTCTCCGACGCCGTACGGCCGTTCGTGCCGACGGGCTTCACGTACTGGGACTACAAGCGCCTGCGCTTCCCGCGCAACGAGGGCATGCGGATCGACTTCATCCTCGGCTCGCACGCCCTGACCGACGCCGTCGCCGGCGCCTCCATCCATCGCGAGGAGCGCAAGGGCGAGGCCCCGAGCGACCACGTGCCCGTGGTCGTCGACCTCGATCTCGCCGGCGATGACGATGACGATGATCGTCCGATGATCTTCTGACCGGCCCGCGGCTCCCGCACAACCTCATCCCGGGGGTTCGGTGGCCGGGCCGCGGTGGATCGCAAGCACCGCGCGCTCTCGGATAGGTCGCCCTTTTCGACCACCTTCTCGCGATCGGGTCTATCGCAGCGCAGGTGCCTGAAGCGCCCGGATAGGCCACCGCATACGAGCATGCGCGCGGGCGGGGTAACCGGGCATGGCGAGCGAAAGCGCCGGTGCAGCTCGTGGTGATTGCAGACGTGCACGGAAGACGACCGGCTTGCGTGCGGTCTTGCGTGGACGCTTGATCGCCGCCGCTCCTACGCGCCGCATTCTCGGCGTAACTCGTTCGGCTTCGCTCAGATACCTTGAGGTCGCCGCACTCGTCACGCCCACCCTGCGGTATCAGCGGGGCCGACCGAGCCATACGCCGGCTCGTGTACGAGCGCCGCCTTCGCGGTTCGGACGCGAGGCGATTTGCAGGTGCGTCCTTGCCCGCGGCTACGTTGGTCGAGTGACGACGAACGCTATTTGGTCCGACGAACCGATCAAGACCGCGGACGAAGATCGCTTCGCGCGGACACGCTTCGCGAGACTCGTCGCAGGAACAATTGACCAAGTCCCGGTAGGGGCGCCGAGTACGGTGTTTGGCCTGGTTGGGCCATGGGGAAGCGGCAAGTCTTCGATCGCCGCGCTCATCGCGCAGAACTTGCCCAGCTCTTGGATTGTGCAACCCTTCACCCCATGGGCAGCATCCGGCATTGCGGGACTACAACTGGAGTTCGTCGCAGCGCTGGACAGCGCTCTTGGAGGGTCGCGCGCCGAGGAGCAGGTCGCGCGAGCCGCACTCCGGCGGTACGTGAAATGGGCGAAGCCCCTCCTTGCCGCTGTCCCCGTCGTCGGCGACGCGCTAGCTGAGTCAGCGACGACGGCAGCAGACGACTTTGCCGAACGCCGTCCGTGGTCGAGCGAGTTCGACGAGATGGCGAAGTCGCTCACCGACATGGGAAAGCGCGTGCTGATCGTTTGTGACGACATCGACCGACTTGACTCATCCGAATTGCTGGAGTTTCTGAAGGTGGTGCGCCTCCTTGGACGCTTTCCGAACGTGCACTACCTCGTTGCGTACGACGGTGACACCGTCGAAGACCTTCTTGTCTCCCAAGGGATCGCTGGTCGCGCGGCGTCGTTCATGGAAAAGATCGTCCAGCACCCATTCGAGTTGCCCGCTATTGACCAGGCGACGCGCTTCCAACACATCTCATCGGCACTGTGGGCAACCATCGAGGCGCACGGCACGCGTCTCGACGACACCGGGGTGAATCGTCTGCGCGACCTCGCAGACGCCCTAACCGTGGGGCTTGCAACACCGCGGCAGATCGCTCGCTTTGAGCAGCACCTGAGAGTGCTCGCCGAAATGGTTCCCGGGGAGGTCGACCTCCTAGACTTCGCCGCGATTGCGTTCCTCCGCCTCAACCACCACGACGTATATCTGGCCCTGCCTGGTTGGTCGCCCACGCTAAGGCGTGGGCTCCGCGAGGCGGGCAAGGACGACATCAGCCGATTGAGCGAGTCGGAGTGGCTCACCAGGGTCGAGGAGACGTCTCGTCGAGCGGACACGTCCGGCGTGTGGGCAACTCTCCAGTTCCTATTTCCAGGTTTGACCTCTTCGATGAGGTCGCCCCTGCACGACAAGGCCTTTGCAGACGTCGCCTACAGCGAGCGCTACTTCAGCCTCGGCGTCGCGTCCAACGACGTTTCCGATGTACTGATCGAGCGCGTGGTGGCATCTTTGGTGCTCGATCGTCGTGACGAAACTGCAGAGAACGAACTGACCCGCCTACTGCGAGAGGCGCACCCCTCGGTCGCTCGACTCGCCGTCCGCAAGGCGAGAACGCAACGCCAGCGCGAGAAGGCGCATGGGCATTCGGTTGCGCAGCTTGTTGCGTATCTCACCGACCGGTGGCGCGATGCGAAACCGACCGCTGGCTCGACCGACTCACCAGCGCAGGACTTATTTGAATGGCTAGCGGACGAAATTGTCGTGGCGTACGCGAGCGGTGAGGTTGATCGTGGCCGAATCCTCGATGAGTTTGGCGAAGAAGCTGCTCTCGGACTATTGCTCGAGGTGAGCGCGCCGCTCAGTGCAAAGCGCGACGAGACGATCAACCGCATGCTTGAAGACTTCGCGGCGTTCTTCTCTGCACAGATCGCGGCTCCAGGTGCCGCCGCGCTTGAACCGCTTGGGTACCTTCGCCTGAAATTGTCCTTGATTGGCCGAGCGCTTGGCGATGATGCGATGCGCGGCATCCTCGACGAAAAGGTAGACGGGAACCCGGAGTCGTTTGAGGCTGCTGCGATCGCGATGGTCAGGATCAGAAGCTGGCACAACGGTACGGACGTGCGTCCCGAACTCGAGTTCGATCATCAAGCCTGGCGCACCAGCGTCTCCGAGGAAGTTAGGCAGCGGATGCTGCCTTCTCTACCCACCGATCTCGGCGGCGAGGACGTGGACATGGAAGACGTTTCACCTGAGAATCAGCGACGCGTCGGTATCGAATCGGCAAGGCTAAGCGGGTAGCGGCACGCATCCGTCCGTCACCCGACCTAGTGAACGACCCGGGCCAGAGCGAACACGACCCGGACTCGACTCGCCGTTGAGCCAAACGCCCAGAATCCCGACGTCACGCTCAGCGATCCCATTGGGTCGTCGCATCTCTCATAGATGCATTCTGCCCTTCAGCACCTCACGTGGCGTGAAGCCAAGGCTACGCGAGACTCGAACTCGATGCGATCTCGTTCGGCGTAGCGACCCACGATCGCATCGGCCCATCGTAGTCGCGTTCGTTCCCACGCAGTTCAATCGAACACGTCATTAGTCTAGGAGCGTCGAACACGCTTAGCCTGCGATACCGGGCTCTCCAAGTAGGGTGACGGAAAGCGGTCAGGTCCTGACCAGATGGGTGCATTGGCGGCGGAGGATGATGCGAAGCCCGAACGCCGGTGGTGGTGTCGCCGACAAGCTGGGCAACCGGTACGAACTCGCCTGGGCCGTGCACTATGCGTTGCGCTGCATCCAAGATGAGCGCTGCAGTCTCACTCTCGAGGATCTTGATCCCGAGCTGGCGGATGGCTCTGAGTTTACATTCGTTGATGAACACGGCGCTGTGTCGGTTACTCAGGTGAAGAGGCAGCACAGTATCAACGATCATTGGACGGTTTCGGCTCTGCGGAGTCGGGGTGTGTTCGCCGCGGCGGCTCGGCACGTCGCAGCAGGCCGCGATTATCACTTCAGTTCGATGACCCCTTGCGGACCGCTGCGCGTTCTAAGTGAGTGGACGCGACAATCCGACGACGTCGACCAATTCTTGACCCTGCAGCTCACGAAAACTTTGAGTCCAGTCTTCGACGAGCTTTCCGCTCCGCACCTGTTCGGTAACGCAGAACGGGCCTGGCAAGTCCTGCGTGGCATGTGGTTCGAAGTTGAGGATGAACAGCAACTCGTCAAGACCAACGCCGTGCTCGCCAGCACCGTCCTGGAGGGCGCGGCCGAGACGCTCATGCCTCTCGCGGTCGGGGCAGTCCTTCTTCAGAATCTTCGTCGGCGTCTGACGAGGCGGGAGTTGCTCGACGCCCTCGCCGAGCATGGGATCTTCGCTCGCGATGTATCGGCGAAGCGAACTGCGCACGAGGAGATTGACGCCACGACCGAGAGTTGGCGGAGAACGGTGCAGCGGGAGTTACTATCGCCGCCTATCTCGCGCACAGAGTCTGCTGAGCTTGTTGAGCTGCTGCGCACCACCCGTCTGGCGCTCGTGGTGGGGGCAGCGGGTGGAGGTAAGACCTCGGTTGCCTATCAGGCCACAGGCGATCTGCAGGCAAATGGCGCCGAGGTGCTGGCCTTCCGCCTCGACCGCCGCGGATCGTTTAGCTCGACCGCAGAGTTGGGTCGGCAGCTAGGGCTAAGCGCCTCGCCGATTGCGGCGCTGCGGATGGCCGCGGACGGCCGCGATGCCATTCTCGTCGTGGATCAACTTGATGCTGTTTCACTCGCGTCGGGCAGACTATCTGAGCGTTACGACGTGATCGCCGACCTGATTGACGAGGCGATGGCCGTTGACGGAGTCAGTGTCATCCTCGTTTGCCGTCTCTTCGATGTGGAGAATGACCACCGGATCCGCAAGCTTGACGCTCGGAAGGATGTTCAGCGGCTGAATGTCAAACCGCTGCCAGACGAAGTCGTAGCGGAGGCTGTACGCGCGATGGGCCTGGACCCAGAGGCTCTCACACTGCCGCAGCGAGAACTGCTTCGAACGCCGCTCAACCTCGTCTTGCTCGAAACCGTTGCAACTCAACCCGCTGCGCTTAGCTTCACATCAAGGGGCTCGCTATTTGAAGCGTTCTGGGACCGAAAACGCCAAACTGTTCGAAGCTCGCATCCGGAAGTCCGCTTCAGCGATGTCTTGGCGCGTGTCGCGAACGCCGCGAGTGACCAGCAGAGCTTGTCGATCGACGTTGAGGTTCTCGACGGCGACGATTACATCAACGATGCGCACGTGCTGGCATCCGAGCAGGTTCTGGCCATCGACGGCGGCCGCGTCTCCTTCTTCCACGAGGCGTTCTTCGACTACACCTTCGCCCGTCAGTGGCTATCGAGGCAGCAGTCGATGGTGGAGTTCCTATGCGCCCAGGAGCAGGAGCTTTTCCGCCGAGCTCAAGTCCGGCAGATCCTCGAACTGCTGCGCGAACGCGATGAGTCCCGCTGGCGCTCCGAGATCCAGGCGGTGCTTAGTCATCACGCGATCCGCTACCACATCAAAGAGACGGTCATCAGTGTCCTCGCCAACACTGGCGCACCGACCGGCACGGACCTCGACCTCGTCCTGCACATTGCGGCCACCCAACCCGCTCTGGCATCTCGCCTGTGGCAGCAAATCGCTCGACCGAGCTGGTTCCGCTCGGTGTATAGCCGCGGCCTCGTCGAGGCGTGGCTAGACAGCACGGATCCGGCGGAACGCGAGCGAGGCGTTGCGTTCTTGTCCAACGGTGGCCCAGATCATTCAGAAATCGTCATCGGAGTCCTCAATGCGCGCATCGAGGCTCCCGACCACGCGCGGTGGCTTCAGCAGGTCGTACAGCGAACCGATCTGTATCAAGATCGACCTCTATTCGAGCTTCTTCTCGATGCGGTGAGGCGCGGCGAGATCAGTCCAGAGGGCGACAACTTGTGGCTGTCGGCGCATGATCTCGCGAACCGGGAGCCACTTTGGGCGATAGAGCTGCTGCGTGCGAGTTTCGCCGAGAGCCCGTCGGCATTACTCATCGGGGGAGACGGAAAGATTAACCTGCTTGGCAGCCGCGAGTATGGCGTGATCGAACTCATCAAGAAGTCTAGCAATTCGGAGCCGCGTGCCTTCGTTGAGGCGATGGTTCCGTATCTCCTTGACGTCATGCGAGAGACCGCAGTGGAACCCATCCTCGGAGGACTGGTTCACGACCCCCATTTCGGTTTCCGCTTTGTGTCGGGGGTGGGGGCGGATGACGTCGACGATGTGCTGTACGACTGCGCCGGTCAAGCCCTCGCGAGCTGGGCGAAGAGTGATGCCATCGCGGTCGAGCCCTGGCTGCAGACTCTGGCCGCGTCACCCTACGACGCGGCGCAAGCGCTCCTCTTCCGCGCCCTTGTCGCCGGCGCTGCGAACTTCACCGAGTGGGCGGCGGAGCTAATTCTTCAGGGCGGAACTCGGTTGGAGAGCGGCTACTCGTCGGACAGCCACTGGCTCTCTCGGGAGGTCGTCGAAGCCGTCGCGCCTCTACTCTCAGACGAACTTCACGCTCGCCTCGAAGATCTGGTGCGCGACTTCCGCAATCCCTACGAACATGGGGTCTCGTTCGGTTACACCGCGTTCAAGTTCCTCACTGCACTGGACCGGGAGCGTCTGAGCGATACCGGAAAAAGACGCCTGGCGGAGTATCAGCGAAAGTTCGGAGAAGCCTCACCGCCTCCACCGACCGGCATCATCAGTTACACGGTCGGCCCCCCGATCGGCGCGACGGCGGCGGACAAAATGACCGACACGCAATGGCTGCGTGCCATGACGAAGCACGACAAGGACGACCGCGACTATCGCCGCGAGCGTGACCCGTCGCTGGGCGGCGCCCGCGAACTGTCGCACGTGCTGAAGGAGCGCACGGCTGACGATCCGCTCAGATTCGCCCGACTCGCCCTGCACATGACAGCCGAAACAAATCCGGCCTACCCCAGTGCATTGCTCTGGGGGTTTGGCGAGGCGACAATCCCGAGCGTCGCCCTCCCCGCGGTGTTCGACGCCATCCGGCACATCATGAGCCTCGGACAGACTGACTGTGATCGCTGGCTCGGCTGGTCCTTGCGGCGCGTCCTCGATGACACCCCCCTCGATCTTGTTGAGTTGGTGATGGATCGCGCGCTGCACGCGCCTCACCCACAAGACAACTCGCCGATTGTGACGCGTCGAGACGGCAAGCGGCATGGACGCAACCTCCGTCAGGATGGCATCAATACCGCAAGGGGATCTCTCGCGGAGGAACTGGGCGATCTCCTGGTCGGCGATGCGCGTGGCGACCGCACCGCAGTCGTCGCCCCGCACCTCATCACGCTCGCTAGCGACCCGGTCCTGAGCGTTCGATCCTGCGTCGCGCACACCATCGCTGCTTGCCTCCGCCACGCACGATCGACGGCCTACGCGGCATTCCATCGACTGATCGAGAGTGAGGACGCGCTTCTCGCGTCAGAGCCAGTTCGCAACCTCATGCTCTACATCGGCAACGCGAACCCAGAGCTAATCGACCCTGTGATTGACCGGATGCTCCTCTCCAGCGACGGGGACGTGAGGAACGCAGGCGGAAGCATGGCTGCTTTCGCAGCACTTCAGTGGGAACGGCCGCAGTTGATTGAGCGAGCACTCGACGGGGCCGTCGACATCAGGACGGGCGCCGCAACCGTTTGCAGTTCCAGAATCGATCGAGCGGCGAACTCAGAGCTCAACTTTGCTGCCTTGCGCCAACTCATGTACGACCCTGACGAGGAAGTGCGAAAGGCCGTCGGTGAGCTGGCCATCCATCTCAGAGGCGAGAGCCTCCGACCATTCGCCAGCTTGCTTGAAGACCTGATTGCATCACCGAGCTACGTCCACGCGACCCCGCAACTGCTGATCGTCCTACAAGAGTCCCCGGATAAGGTCGACGACCTCACGGATCTGGCCGCGCATCGCTTTCTCGACCTATTCGGAAGCGAGATCGCGGATTTGCGTACGGCGGCGGCCGGCGAGGCGCATTACATCTCAGACCTTGTGATTCGGGGCCTAGCTCAAGCCGACGACGGCGAACGTGTTTCAGCTCTGCTCGATATCATCGACCGGCTGCTGCAACTTGGCGTCTACGGATTTGAGCGAACCCTCGAGCACGCAGAACGGTAGCGGTGTCGTTGCACTCACCGATGGCTCTGACTACGGTTCATCGGCGAGGTATGCCTGCATGCCGCACCAATCGGTGACCCAGCAACCACCCTCGTCCGTGAAGCCCACTTGGAGTCGAATCGAACGATCGCAAATCGGATCGTGAGCTCCCTGACGCGTTCGCGACCTCCCCCCTCCGGGCAACGCACGCAAGGGGATCGGCAATCGAGTTGTACAGGAAGAAGCCAGGTTCCGGCTACGGAGCTTGTACGCTCATGAACGGTGCACTCGGCCGTTCGAGTCGACCGAGAGAATCACGATCTCCTTCTTGCGGTTTAGAGCGCGGTAGATCACGTAGATGAGCCACAGTCCACCGGTCAGCAGGACCAGCACGGTGTTCCAGAACCAGCCCATCCGGCGAACCTTCGCCAGGACAGCTTGGCCATCCGCATTCGACTCCACGGTGTAGCCATCTCGGGCATAGCGCGCCACTTCGGCGTTGAGCGCGGACGCACGCGCGTGGTCGTCAAGTGGGACAGGAGTTGTCATGACACCGAGCGTAGCCCCCAGTAGAGCGCCCAAGACCCGAGGGCACATGCAGTCGGGGCGCTTCGCGCGTGACGCCAGGTCTGGACCGTCGATGGTCACACGCGCTCGCAGACCGACCCGCATTCGGACACCTTCGCTAGATTCGCGTGATGGGCAATTCTCGTGTCGCAGCGTTCGTGGTAGTCGCCCTCGCGCTGTCCGGCGCGTTGGCGGGTTGTTCACTCGATTCCCTCGTCTGGGGAGCGGACGGGGCACGCGTGATCCAGACAACGGAGGAACTCATCGACGCCCTGGCTGGCGACATCCCGACCGATCTCATCTGCCCGGACTCCGCGGCGGACCTCGGTGAACCAAGTGACTGGGTAGGCCGGTCAGCAGGCGAGCCGGAGCACTTCGTCGCAGACTATTGGGACAAGCAGGCGCCGCTCGATCCTCAATGGAATATCAACCTCGAGGGTCTGCCCGCGGGTGTGAGGCCCGGCTCCACCTTTCCAGGCGACGTCTTCTACCGAGAAACCCCCGACGGCCTTTGCGTCATCGACGTCGTGTGGTCAACCCTCGTAGCCGAGGGCTGACACCCGTCTGCTAACGAAGGCCGGAGCGGGGCGCTCCGCAGCTTCCGCTGCCTAACCCCCGCGCGTACGTAGAGCGACCGGCTTTCGCGCCATCTGAAGCGGGGGTTGGATCGCTACCGTCGGCGCGTACGCGGTTAGGCGCTGCATTCAGCGTTGCTTCGCCGATCACGATCGATGCCGGTTGGCTCCCTCGCGCGGGATGAGCCCTCTAGCATCGGCCCATGACCACTCGACTGAACCCCTACCTCAGTTTCGCGGGTGATGCCTCGGCCGCCCTGGCGTTCTACCAGGACGTGTTCGGCGGCGATCTCACGATCAATCACTTCGGCGACTTCGGCACCGACGACCACGGCATAGGCGACCAGGTCATGCACGGCCAGCTGGAAACAACGTCTGGCCTCACGCTGATGGCCGCTGACATACTGCCCGGCGAGACGTTGCGGCCCGGAAACAACCTCGCGGTCAGCCTCGGCGGGGACGACACCGAGCAACTGCGCGGCTACTGGCAGGCGCTGTCGGACGGAGGGACCGTGACGGTCGAGCTGACCACCCAGCCGTGGGGCGACGAGTTCGGGATGTGCGTCGACCGGTTCGGGACCTCCTGGCTGGTCAACATCGCCGGGGGCGGCTGACCTACCCGATCCGCGCTGCGCCCGGTCCGGCGATGCCGCGGCCGGCGGCAGTCCCCTTGCGCTCGAACCTCGTCACCGGCCGCTCGGCCCAGCGATCGGCCACGCCACCTCGAAGGCCCGGCTCGGCATCGAGCACCCGCACCGTCTGCTCGGCGTAGTCGACCCAGTCGGTGGCCAGCCGCCAGACGCCCCCCGGACGGAGGCGACTCGCCGCGAGGGCCGCCATGGGTGGGGTGACCAGCCGGCCCTCCGATCGAGCGGATCGCGGCCGACGTACGTCGGATCCACCACCAGCTGCTCAGGCCCCCCAGGGAATGGGGTGCCGGCGGCCCGGCTGCGGGGCTCGCGCGGGGCCTGCGACGACGTGCTCGAGACAGGCGGCTTCAGACCCCGCCTACACCCTCGATTGGGATGAGCCCGCAAACCTCCCTTCAGCGTTCGCCGCCCGAGTGTGGATCGGTGTCGGGCAGCGCAAAGCGGGCCGCGCATCGGCGGGACGTGGCTGCCCACGATCCGCGGAGTCGACCAGGACGAGAACACGATAAGCCCGACGGCGATGGCAACGGCTGCGAAGAAGCCTCCGCCGGCGATCACCCCTTCCTTCCGTGCTCTTCCGTCATGAGCTGACTCTTCTGATCAGCATCGGCGGCTGATCGGCGCCGCCCTGTCGCAGTCCTCATCTGTACGCTCCTCTTGCTGATTCGTAATCACGCGAGCAAACTGAGCCGGTCAATGGGACCGCGGGGGCTCGGTATGAAGACTGTCAAGGGGGCTGTTCTTCGGGTTCGGCACGATGTGCTGGCGACGGATCTGACGCCGACCGAGCCCACCGACCAGGACTTTGAGGCGCTGTTCAACAGCGACGAATGGTCCATTTCCAGCTTTTGGCGGCAAAGTTCCCATGGCGAACTCGACCTTCAATTCACCTTGATGCCGTGGATTTCGGTTCCCCTGACCTCAATTACGGGCACCCCTGCGCGGGCCGGCCAGGCGCAGCTGGCTATTGACGCCCTCAGAGCCCAGGAGGGAACGAGTGTTCTCGACGGCTATGGGTTTCTCGTGGTCGTGTATTGGCCGGGTGTCTGGAACGGGGGCATGAGCTCGACCGCCAATGGCTCTGCCTCGGCCAGTGGCTTTGGCTTTTCCCTGGTAGCCGGAGCTTTGAATACACGGACCTTCGTTCAGCACGAGGTAGGTCACCCATTGGGCTTCCCCGACGGCATCGGATTGAGCACTGGGGTGGGTGAAGAAGGACGCCGCTACGGAGACCCCTACGACATCATGTCGGCCGAAACTTTCGCCGGTCGGAGTTCGACCTGGACGATCGAACCTGCCATTCCGAACTGGCCGGCTGCGATGAGTGTCTCGGGACCTCGAGCCTCACGAGCAGCGTTCCTCGCTCGAATGCCGGAAGCACTGCGGCGGGGTGTTCTGCGGCGCGGGCTGCCAGCAGCGGGCGAGACCGTCGATGGTCTGAGCCTCATCAACTCCAGTCGCGCCGCCGTCGCACCGACGAACGGGAATACCGTGGCCGTACTTCAGCAGGATCCCTCATCTCCCACATCCGAGGCCCTTTGCCTGGAGCTTCGCACTGCTGAGGGCTTCGACCGCGCGCTGACCGGTGAAGGCAACAGCCCGCCGGGTGGTCTTGTGATTCACCGCGTCGGCGCTGTCAGCGGGGTGGGCGGGCTCCTTCATCGCTACATCGCTACGATCCCCCTGAGCAGTGCCGATCGCGACGCCACGGTCCTCATCGACGGAACCACCTACACCGTCCGGATCAGCGATGTCGCGTCAGGCGCGGGTAGCGTCACGGTTTCCGTGCAGTACGGCACGGGCGAACCACTCGTCGCCGTCCGCGCAGTCGCCCGCGTCATCGACTACCTCGAACCACCGATCAACCTCGAAGAAACGCACGATGCCTGCGGTAACCCGGTGCGACGCGGTCTCTGGCAGACGGTCACCCACTCCACCTACCGGGTTGACGCACAAGGAATGGAATCGACGGCTCCGGACGGCCAGCTGTCGACCGAATGGCGGGTCGACGGCAAGGTGATCCTCGCACGTCCTACGCAAGTGCAAGTCCAGGCAGACGGGCTCCTCCATACCCTGCTCTGCAAAGCAGGGCCAGGTGAGCTTCACATCGACTCAACCCCGGGCGACGCCGTCACCGCCGCAGTGACCGTCACCGTCACCGACGCGACTGACCGAACGGCGTCGGCCGGCGCGGTCTTCCACGCGGACGGGGCATATCAAGGCGTCTACCCGCACGACCTCGAGATCATGGGGGGATGCCTCGACTCACTCATTCCCGTGGAGGTCGAACGCCCACCTTTCATCACCACGCTCGAGCATCCCGACTGGCTCGTCCGGCAACCATCGTCACACCAGTGGAGACAGCGCGCCATCCGTGACATCGAGCAAACACCTGGTCTGTCGCCCGAGATCGTCGAAACGCTGAGGCAGCACATCGACCTCCAACTGCCACTCGAATAGAACGGGCAGTCAAGGGCGGCAGGCGCAGCTGCTCAGGGCAGCTCGATGACGATGCGTCCCTCATCGAGCCCCTTGTCGCCGGGGCTCGGCGCGGGAGCCGGCATCTCGACCTGAGCCTCCCACTGCGCGTGCGCGTCTTCTGCTGACGGCCGCCACACGGCATCCAGCGCGGAACCGAGCCCGCCGCCGCTGATGCGCTTCTCCCATCGTCTAGAACGATCGCGATGGAGGAGCGGGACGAGCGCGACCACGGTTGCCGCTGCCACGACGATGATGGCAACGGCACTCACCACGCTCGCATCCACCAGGCAATTCTCCCACCGCCCATGTCCGGTGATCGGGGCCGCGCCACGGGCAGCCGCGCAGCGCATCGCATGAGTCGAGCGCGTCAGGGGCGGCTCCCGAGAGATTCAGACGCCGCGGCCCGGTTGCGTCATGTCGCCCGTCGTCGGCTTCCCCGCCGGGGCGTACCGCAGCGACACGGCCCCCGAGTCGCCCGTCACGGCCGGCGCGATGAGCCGCAGCGCCGTCGGCGCGACGCCGTCGGGGAAGACCTTCTTGCCCTGGCCGAGCACGATCGGGTACACCCACAGCACGAGCTCGTCGAACAGCTGCGCGTCGATGAGGGTGTGGGCGAGGTCCACGCTGCCGATCACATGGATCTCGCGGTGGCGGTCGCGCAGCGCGTCGACCTCGGCGAGCACGTCCGGTCCGAGCGGGGTCGTGCCGGCCCACTCGGGCTCGAGTGCACCGCGCGAGGCGACGTACTTGGGGACCGCGTTGAACTTCTCGGCGATGGGGTTGTCCTCGCCCCCGCGGTAGTTCGGCCAGTACGCGGCGAAGATGTCGTAGGTCCGTCGGCCGAGAAGGAGCGCATCGAGCCGTGAGATGCCCGCCATGATCTCGCGGCCGATCACCTCGTCGCGGAACGGCGCCTGCCATCCGCCGAACGGGAAGCCGCCCGAGGTGTCCTCGTCAGGTGCGCCGGGGGCCTGAGCGACACCGTCCAGCGTCGTGAAGAGGTCGATGAAGATCCGGCCGCGACCGGTGCTCTCGTTCGTCATGGGTTCATCCTCTTGGCAGGGTCACGCGGCCGCCAGGCCCTGCCGGTCGATGCGGAAGGTGGCCACGAAGCGGTCGAGCAGCCCGGCATCGCCCGCGACGACCGCCAGCACGTCCTGATCGATCGCGTCGCCCGGTGTCAGCTCGCCCGCGATGAGACGACGGATGCCGGGGCCAGCCGCGAAGACGAGCTCCGGCTCGCCGCCCGGCGCCTTGCGCGCGAGCGGGTCGACGGGGCGGCCGGCGGGCGCAAGCTGCGTGACGAAGAGGTCGGCGCCCTCGACCTGGACGCGCAGCACGATGTCTCCGACGTGCAGCTCGTAGATCGCGGGCGGCAGGCCGGCCGCGGCATCCGTCCGGAACGACGTCCGGAGCGCCATCGTGAGCGAGTCGGCCGTCACGACGTCGTCGGGACCGGGCTCGCCCATCGCCTGGAAGCCCCACCGCCCGAGCGCGAGGACGATGGGCTCCAGCATCCGTCCGTAATCCGTCAGCTCGTAGACCAGGCCGCAGTGCAGGAGCGGGACGCGCCGCACGACACCGCTCTCCTGTAGCTCTTTGAGCCGCGTCGAGAGGATGTTCGTGGGGATCTTGGGCAGCCCCTGCTTGAGATCGGTGTAACGGCGCGGGCCGACGAGCAGATCGCGGACGATGAGCAGTGCCCAGCGCTCGCCGATCAGCTCGACGGCCGACGTCACTCCGCAGTACTGCCCGTAGCTGCGGGAGGCCACTCTTACGCCTGGGCCTGCTCCGCCATGTAGGCCGCCGGGCCGTTGGCGACGGCCTCGGGCGCCATCCACATGAACTGGACGCCGTTGCCGTCGGGGTCGATGAGGTCGCGGGCGTACATGAAGCCGTAGTCCTGCGGGTCGCCGGGCGCCGTGCCGCCGTTCGCGACGCCGGCCTCGATCGTCTGGTCGACGGCGTCACGCGAGTCGCGGCTGATCGACAGCAGCACCTGCGCGTGGGTGCGGGGGTCGGCGAACTCCTTGTCGGTGAACGTCGAGAAGTACTCCTTCGTCAGGACCATGAAGTAGATGTCGTCGCTCCACACGATGCACGCCGCATTGTCGTCGGTGAAGTTCGGGTTGATGTCGCAGCCGAGCGCCGTGTAGTAGGCCTTGGCGCGGTCGAGGTCGCTCGTCGGGAAGTTGACGAAGATGTTCGTGGGCATGTCCTGCTCCTTGCCGGTGGGGCTCCGTTGCCGCCCGCCGCTCGGTGGGCTGGAGCCATGGTTGCAAAAAACAAGCACGCTTGTCAATAACAAGTCGTGCGCATCGCCGCCACCGATCACGCCTCCGTCTTGCGGGGGATGCCGCGGCCCACCCTCCGTCGTAGCGTGGAGGGATGTCCGCTCCCCCGCCCGCGGGACCGCTCCGGCGCCCCGCGCCGACCGCCCGCGATCGCCGCAACGACCTCTGGCTCGCCATCGGTCTCCTGCTGTGCGCGATCCTGAGCGCTGCGCTCGGCGCCGTCGCCGGCGTCTACGGCACCGACACGGCGAAGGGACTGGGCGGGGCGCTGCTGTACTCCTTCGCCCTCACGGCGCCGCTCGCGCTGCGCCGCCGGTACCCCGAGATCGTGGCCGTCACCGTCGCGGTCGTCTTCTTCGTCGGGGTGACCCTGCGGATCCCCGAGATCTACGTCGGCAACATCGCCGTCTTCATCGGCATGTACACGGTCGGCGCGTGGGTCGACGATCGCCGGCGGGCGATGTACGTGCGCGCCGGCATCATCGTCGGGATGTTCGTGTGGCTGCTCGTCACGACGTTCCAGTCGGCGACCGCGCCCACCGACGAGGGACTCTCGCGCGAAGGGCTCTTCTCGCCGTTCGTCGCGTTCATGCTCATCCAGTTCCTCGTCAACGCCGCGTTCTTCGGCGGCGCGTACTACATGGGCGACCGCGCCTACGCGTCGGCGATCGAGCGGGCGACGCTCGAGGAGCGCACGCGCGAGCTCGAGCGCGAGCGCGAGGTCACGGCGGCACAGGCGGTGGCCCTCGACCGCGTGAGGATCGCGCGGGAGCTGCACGACGTCGTCGCCCACCACGTCTCGGCGATGGGCGTGCAGGCCGGCGCCGCACGCGCCGTCATGGAGCGCGATCCGGCCTCGGCGCGCGAGGCGCTCCTCGGGGTCGAGGCATCCGCCCGCTCCGCGCTCGCCGAGCTGCGTCAGCTGCTCGAGACCCTCCGCACCCCCGCGGCCGACGCGCCGGCCGGCTCCATCCTGACCCTCGACGCGCTCGAGGAGCTCGTCGCCCACGCGTGCGCCACCGGCCTCCCGACGACCCTCACGATCGTCGGCGACCCCGCGCCCCTCCCCGATCTCGTGCAGGTCAACGCGTACCGCATCGTGCAGGAGGCGCTCACGAACGCGCGCCGCCATGCGGGGCCGGATGCCTCGGCCGAGGTGCGTCTGCGCTACGGCGTCGATGCGGTCGAGCTCGAGGTGACCGACACCGGCCGAAGCACCACGCCGCACCGGCCGGGGCTCGGCATCGTCGGGATGCGCGAGCGGGCCGCCGCATCGGGCGGCGTGATCGAGATCGGCCCGCGCTCGCGCGGCGGTTTCCTCGTGCGCCTCCGCGTTCCCCTCACGGAACGAGTGGAGGCGTGAGCGGCGCCCCGATCCGGGTGCTCCTCGTCGACGACCATGCCGTCATGCGCGCGGGCTTCCGCATGATCCTCGAGTCGGCGGGCGACATCGTCGTGGTGGGAGAAGCGGCGACCGGCACGGAGGCGGTGGCCGCGGCATCCGTTCTCCGCCCCGACGTCGTCTGCATGGACGTGCAGATGCCCGACATGGACGGGCTGGAGGCGACGCGGCGCATCGTCGCCGACCCCTCGATCGACGCGGCGGTCGTGGTCGTGACGACCTTCGACCGCGACGACTACCTGTTCGAGGCGCTCGCGGCGGGGGCGAGCGGGTTCCTCCTCAAGAACGCCGGGCCCGAAGAGCTCGTGAGCGCCGTGCGCGTCGCGGCGGCGGGCGACGCACTGCTCGCGCCGGAGGTCACGCGCCGCGTCATCGCGCGCTTCACGCAGACGCAGACGCAGCCCGCGGTCGTCGCGACGCCTCTCCCCGTCCGTCCGCCCGAGCCCGCGCGCATCGCCGTCGACCTCACCGAGCGCGAGGACGAGGTGCTGCGGCTCGTCGCGCAGGCGCTCAGCAACGCCGAGATCGCCTCGCGTTTGCACATCGGCGAGGCGACGGTGAAGACCCACGTCTCGAACGTGCTGCAGAAGCTCGGCGCCCGCGACAGGGTCGCCGCCGTCGTGTTCGCCCACCGCAACGGCCTCGTCTAGCGCTCGGGACCGCGTCAGCCGTCCCCGGATCTCCGTCCTCGGGGGGAGGCGCCGCGCCCCGCTCCTTCGTAGCGTGGAGGGCGAAGGCGGAATCACCGCCGGGACGACGAGGAGGAGCGCATGCTGCAGCTGACCGGGATCATGAAGAGTTACGGAGGCAGGCTCGTGCTCGACGACGTCGCTTTCGCCGTCAAGCCGGGGCGCCTCACCGGCTTCGTCGGGGGCAACGGCGCGGGCAAGACGACCACGATGCGGATCGTCCTCGGGGTGCTCGCGAAGGACGCCGGCTCGGTGACGCTGGACGGCGCCGAGGTGGGCTCCGCCGACCGCCGGCGCTTCGGGTACATGCCCGAGGAGCGCGGGCTCTACCCGAAGATGAAGGTGCACGAGCACATCGCCTATCTCGCGCGGCTGCACGGCTTCTCGAAGACGGATGCCTCGGCCCGCGCCCGCACGCTCCTGGAGCGGCTCGGACTCGGCGAGCGCCTCGATGACAACGTCGAGACGCTCTCGCTCGGCAACCAGCAGCGCGCGCAGATCGCCGCGGCCCTCGTGCACGACCCCGAGGTGCTCATCCTCGACGAGCCCTTCTCGGGCCTGGACCCCCTCGCGGTCGACGTCGTCGCGGGCGTGCTGCAGGAGCGGGCGGCCGCCGGGGCAGCCGTCCTGTTCTCGTCGCATCAGCTCGACGTCGTCGAGCGCCTCTGCGACGACCTCGTGATCATCGCGGGCGGCACGATCCGCGCCGCGGGAGCCCGCGACGAGCTGCGCGCGCAGCACTCGACCCGCCGGTTCGAGCTCGTCTCGGCTGGCGACGCCGGCTGGCTCCGCTCCGAGCCGGGCGTCGACGTGCTCGACTTCGACGGCGGGTACGCCGTCTTCGACGCCGACAGCGACGAGACGGCGCAGCGGGTGCTGCGCCGAGCCGTCGCACAGGGGGATGTCGCGAGCTTCGCGCCGCAGCATCCGTCCC
This sequence comes from Microbacterium sp. F51-2R, assembly GCF_052180235.1. Lineage (GTDB taxonomy): Bacteria > Actinomycetota > Actinomycetes > Actinomycetales > Microbacteriaceae > Microbacterium. Next base: position 2,225,224 of record NZ_CP197470.1, read on the forward strand.
TCGCCCAGATCTTCAAGGAGGTCATCCAGTGAGCACCCCTGCCACGCACCCCCGCACGTCTCCCCCCACCCGCCCGGCCGGCGGCCTCAGCGCCGCGCAGGGCATCTGGCTCGTCGCGGAGCGCGAGATCGGCTCGAAGCTGCGCAGCAAGGCGTTCGTCATCTCGACGGCGATCCTCTTCCTCGGAGCCCTCGCGGTCGTGCTCTGGGGCGGCTTCGCGGCGGCGAACGCGAGCGGCACCCCCGTTGCCGTGACCCCGGATGCCGCGCAGTACGTCGCCGAGGTGCCCGGTCTCGAGGTCACCGACGTGGCCGACCGGGCCGCCGCCGAAGCCGCCGTCACGAGCGGCGACGTCGACGCGGCGATCGTCGCCGACTCCTCGTCGCCCCTCGGCTTCGCCGTCATCGCCGACTCGAGCGCGCCGACGCAGCTGCTGCTGCAGCTCGCGCAGGTGCCGCCCGTCGAGCTCCTCGACCCCGACGAGGGCAACGCCGCGCTCGGCTACATCGCCGCGATCGGCTTCGGCGTCGTGTTCCTCGTCGCCGCGTCGCTGTTCGGCGGCACGATCGCCCAGAGCGTCGTCGAAGAGAAGCAGACCCGCGTCGTCGAGCTGCTCATCTCGGCGATCCCCGTGCGGGTGCTCCTGGCGGGCAAGGTCATCGGCAACACCGTGCTCGCGATGGCGCAGATCCTCGTGCTCGCCGCGATCGCGATCGTCGGCCTCACGATCACGGGGCAGACGGCGCTCCTGCAGGGGCTCGGCGGCCCCATCGCGTGGTTCGCGGTGTTCTTCCTCTTCGGGTTCATCCTGCTCGCCTCGCTCTTCGCGGCGGCGGCCTCGATGGTGTCGCGTCAGGAAGACATCGGCTCCACGACGACGCCGCTGACGATGCTCATCATGGCGCCGTACTTCCTCGTGATCTTCTTCAACGACAACCCCGTCGTGCTCGCGGTCATGTCGTACGTGCCGTTCTCCGCGCCCGTCGGCATGCCGATGCGCCTCTTCCTCGGCGAGGCCCAGTGGTGGGAGCCGCTGCTCTCGCTGGCGATCCTCATCGCGACGTGCATCGCGGCGATCCTCGTCGGCGCGCGGATCTACGAGAACTCGCTCCTGCGCATGGGCGGGCGCGTCTCGCTAAAGGAGGCGCTGCGCTCCTGACGCGTCGCCGGGCTCGTCATCTCCGACCGCCACACTTTCCTGCGAGCGCGCCGTCGATCGGTGTGGCCCTCGCAGGAAAGTGTGGCCGTCGCGCAGGAAAGTGTGGCCCTCGCAGGAAAGTGTGGCCGTCGCGCAGGAAAGTGTGGCCCTCGCAGGAAAGTGTGGCCGTCGCGCAGAGCGACGGGCGCTCAGCGATCCGAATGGCCGCCGTTGTAGTGGCGGCGGTCGGCGGCGCGGCCGCGCGCGCCCATGAGGGCATCGGCGGCGCGGACGACCCCGAGGTGCGAGAGGGCCTGCGGGAAGTTGCCGACCTGGCGCTTGCCGTCGACGTCGTACTCCTCCGACAGGAGCCCGACGTCGTTGGCGAGGCCGGCCAGGCGATCCATGAGCTCGGCGGCCTCGTCGCGGCGGCCGCTCGTGGCGTACTGCTCGACGAGCCAGAACGAGCAGGCGAGGAAGGGGTGCTCGCCGCCGGGGAGGCCGTCAACCCCCGCCTTCGTGCGGTAGCGGTGCAGCAGGCCGTCGTGCATGAGGTCGCGCTCGAGCGCGGCGACGGTGCGCAGCATCCTGGGGTCGTCGGGCTTGCAGTAGCCGACCTCGGGGAGGAGCAGGAGCGACGCGTCGACCTCGGTGGACCCGTAGGCCTGCACGAAGTGGCCGACGCTCTCGTCGTAGCCGTGCGCGTCGATCTCCTCGCGCATCTGATCGCGCAACCGCTCCCACCGGTCGGCGGGGCCCTCCAGCCCGACCTCCCGGACGGCGCGGACGCCGCGGTCGAACGCGGCCCAGATCATGGCCCGCGACTGCGTGAAGCGGCGCGGCTGGCCGCGCACCTCCCAGATGCCGTTGTCGTCGCGGTCGAGGTTGTCTTCGACGAAGGCCAGGAGCGCCCGCTGCAGGGGCCACGAGAACTTCGTCTCGTCGGCGCCCGCGATGCGCGCTGCCTCGAGGGCGACCATGACCTCGCCCATGACGTCGGCCTGGTACTGGTCGACCGCGCCGTTGCCGATGCGCACGGGCGCGGCGCCGTCGTAGCCCGGCAGGGAGTCGATGACCCGCTCGGCGAGGTCGCGCTCACCCGCGATGCCGTACATGATCTGCACGTCGGCCGGGTCGCCGGCCACGGCCCGCAGGAGCCACCGCCGCCACTCCTGCGCCTCCTGCACGAAGCCGTGGTCGAGGAGCACCTCGAGGGTGAGCGAGGCATCCCGCAGCCACACGTAGCGGTAGTCCCAGTTGCGGACGCCGCCGAACTCCTCGGGGAGCGACGTCGTCGCCGCCGCGACGATGCCGCCGGTCGCCTCGTGCGTGAGCGCGCGCAGCACGAGGAGCGAGCGGATGACGAGCTCGCGGTGCGGGCCGTCGTAGTCGATGCGGCCCGCCCACTCGGTCCACCACGCCATCGTCTCGGCGAGCGCCTCGTCGACGTCGATGGGGTCGGGGACGGGGCGGTGCGAGAGGAACCAGCTCAGCTGCAGGTCGACCGTCTCACCGGCCGCGACGTCGAAGGGGCCGACGTGCGAGTGGTCCGAGCGCTGCAGGCGCGGGCCGCGCACGACGATCGCGTCGGGCCCGGCCGTCGCGACGATGGCCGGCTTCTCGTGCGTGCCGACCTGGCGCACCCACGGGAGGGCCCGCGCGTAGTCGAAGCGGATCCGCAGCTCCTGCGAGAAGGCCACGGTGCCCGAGACGCCGCGGATGCGCCGGACGAGATCCGCGCGGCCCCCGTTGTGCGGCATGAAGTCGACGACCTCGGCAACGCCGGTCTCGGTCTCCCACCGCGTGACGAGCACGAAGCTGTCGCGATCGTAGGAACGGCTGACGCGCGCGTCGGGATCGACGGGCCGGAGCAGCCAGCGGCCGTGCTCCGGACCGCCCAGCAGGGCGGCGAACATCGAGGGCGAGTCGTAGCGCGGAAGACACAGCCAATCGATCGATCCATCGCGCGAGACGAGCGCCGCCGAGTGGCAATCGCTGAGAAGTGCATAGTCCTCGATCGGAGTTGCCATCGTTCGATTCTGTCAGCGCAAGCCCCCAGACGGGCCGTTCTCAGCGGGGTTACAGTGACGCAATGAACGCGTCCCACACGAGCGACCCGAACGAATCGATCGACACCACCCTGTGCATCCTGGGCGCCTCGGGCGACCTGACCTCGCGCCTGCTGCTGCCGGCGCTCGGGCAGCTGCTCATGGAGGATCCCCATCGCCGCGTGCGCCTCGTCGGCGCGGGCATGGATGACTGGGATGACGAGAAGTGGCGCGATATCGTGAGGAAATCCTTCGCGTCGGCCAAGGCCGAGGGCGACACCGTCAAAGGCGTGCGGGAGCACACGACGTATCGCCGCACCGACATCACGGACTCCGACGACTTCGCCGGACTGCTGAAAGAGTGCCAGGGACGCGTCGCTCTGTACTTCGCCGTTCCCCCCGCCATCGCGGCGAAGGGGTGCCGGGCCCTCGAGAAGGTCGACCTCCCGGAGGGCCTGATCCTCGCACTCGAGAAGCCGTTCGGCAGCGACGAGAAGTCTGCGCACGCGCTCAACGAGCAGCTGACGACGCTCGTGCCCGAGGAGCAGATCTACCGCATCGACCACTTCATGGGCCGCTCGACCGTGCTGAACGTGCTGGGGCTGCGCTTCGCGAACCGCGTGTTCGAGCCGGTGTGGTCGAACGAGCACATCGAGTCGGTCGCGATCCGCTACGACGAGACGCTCGGCCTGGAGGGGCGCGCGGGCTACTACGACAACGCCGGCGCCTTGATCGACATGATCCAGAGCCACCTCCTGCAGGTGCTCGCCGTCGTCGCGATGGATCCGCCCGCGACGCTCGACGCCGTCGACTTCCGCGACGCGAAAGGTGCGGCGCTTCGCGCGACGGAGGTCTGGGATGAGGATGCCGCGGCCCACTCGCGGCGCGCGCGCTACACCGCCGGGTCGATCGACGGTCGCGACCTGCCGAACTACGTCGACGAGCCGGGGGTGGATCCGTCGCACGACACCGAGACGCTCGCAGAGGTGACCTTCGCCGTCGAGACGTCGCGCTGGGCAGGAGTGCCCTTCACGCTTCGGTCGGGCAAGGCGCTGGGCGAGAAGGTGAGCGAGATCGTCATGCGCTTCAAGGACGTCTCGCACCTGCCGGGCGGCTTCGAGGGCTCGACGGAACCCTCCGTGCTGCGGCTCTCGCTCGGCCCCGACCGCATGTCTCTCGAGCTCAACCTCAACGGGCCGGGCGACCCCTTCCACCTCGACCGTGCGTCGCTCGAGGCCGAGTTCGGCGAGGGCGAGCGCCGGGCCTACAGCGAAGTGCTCGAGGGGATCCTCGACGGCGACCCCACCCTGTCGGTGCGCGGCGACACCGCCGAGCACTGCTGGCGGATCGTGCAGCCCGTGCTCGACGCGTGGCGCAGCGGCGCCGTGCCGCTCGAGGAGTACCCGGCCGGGTCGAGCGGGCCGAAGGGCTGGCCGAGCCTCGACAACGGTGCCGCCGTCGAGAAGCACGTGACCGAGAGCTGAGCCGCGGGCGGATGCCGAGCCGGGCCTCGAGGCTGAGCTGGGCGTAGCTCAGCTGAGCGCAGCGCGGTGACTCAGGCCTCGGCGCCGCCGGCTGCGGGCGCGGCGCCCGGCCCCGGCGGGTTGTGGTCGGGGTGGAAGGCGATGAAGAGCGAGTACGTGTCGCCGTCGGGATCGGGACCGCGGTCCTTGAACTCGTTGACGAGGTCGGCCAGGCGCTGCTCGAGCTCCTCGCGGTGGCGCTGGTCGAGCTTGAGACCCAGCCACGTCGTGTCGAGGGCGTCGTCGGCGAGACCCTCGATCTGCTGCAGGAAGGTCTCGACGAGCGTGTACGAGCCTCCGGGCATCGACGTGCGCCACGACAGGCCGGTCGCGCGGTAGGGCACCTCCCGCGAGCCCTGCGCGCCGGAGCGCTCCGGCTCGGCGGCGAGATACCCCGTGTTCACGAGGGTGCGCACGTGATGCAGCATGGTGCCGGGATTGACGTGCAGGAGGTCGGCGAGCTCCTTGTTGGTGCGCGATTCGAACGCGCACAGTCGCAGGATGCGCAGGCGGAACGGCGAACTCAGCGCGCGCATGCGCGCCTCCGCCTCGGGGTCGCCCGGGCGGAGTTCGATGCGGTCCTCGGCAGCCCCCACGGTCCGACTCTAGCGACCGATCGACATCTCCCGATCGGTCGCCCGGGCCCGTCATTCGCCCATCATCTGCGCCATCATCTCGCCCACTGCGATGACGTTGCCCGCGGGGTCGCGGAACCACGCGATGTCGGGACCGCCCTCGAACCCGCGCGAGATGCCCTTCTCGTCGGTGCCGTAGTCGGGATCGGTGTAGATCTTGGTCACCACCCCCCGCGCGTTGAGGTCGTCGACCGCGGCGTCGACGTCATCGACGCTGAAGTTGAGGATCGTGAAGACGGCGGGCTCGTGGTCAGGCTTCGGATAGACGAAGACGGCGCCTCCCTTCGGGAGGGTGATCGTGAATCCTCCGCCCATCTCCTCATAGACGGTGACGTCGAGGCCGAGAGTGTCTCGATAGAACGTGACCGCAGCTTCGAGGTCTGGGACCGCGAAGCTCGAGAACGGACGATCCGGTGTGAACATGTTTTCCTCCCCAATCGGCTCTTGCCCCCTCTGCACACGATCCTCCTGCCGCGGGCGGGTGTCCAGAGGGTCCGGATGCCGCAGCCCGCCTCCGATTGACATGTGCCAATCGGTGGCTCACACTGATTGGCATGTCCCAATCGCCGGACGGCGCCGACGCCGAAGTCCTCGCGGCGGCGCGGGCCGAAGCATCCTTCCCCACCTCGAAGGCCTCGCCCGACGACGCCGTCGAAGCCGACCAGGGCCTGGCGGCACGAACGCGCGGCCCCGCGCCCACCTCCGAGGGGTCGCTGTGGCGCGACCGCAACTTCCTCACGATGTGGAGCGGCCAGGCGCTCAGCCAGTTCGGCGCGCAGATCACCGAGCTCGCGATCCCCGTGCTCGCGGTGCTCCTGCTGAACGCGACGGAGTGGGAGGTCGGCGTGCTGACGGCCGCGAACGTCGCCGCGTTCCTCGTCGTCGGCCTTCCGGCGGGCGCCTGGATCGACCGCATGCGCAAGCGGCACGTCATGATCTGGGCCGACCTCGTGCGCGCGATGGCGCTCGGGGCGCTGCCGCTTCTCGCGCTCCTCGGCGTGCTGCAGATGTGGCACGTCTACGTCGTCGCGCTCGTGATGGGCGTCGCGACGGTGTTCTTCGACGTCTCGAATCAGAGCCTCATCCCGTCGCTCGTGCGACGCGGCCAGATCGCGGAGGCGAACGGCAAGCTGCAGTCGACCGAGCAGCTCGCGGGACTGGCGGGGCCGGCCTTCGGCGGCTGGCTCATCGGGATCATCGCGGCACCGTTCGCCATTCTCATCACGGTCACCACCTATGTCGCGTCGTTCGTCGCGCTCCTCTTCACGAAGGACCACGAGAAGCTCCGCCCGGCGCACGAGCACGAGCCGCTCGTGAAGGAGATCGGCGAGGGGCTCGCCTGGGTGTTCCGAAACCCGCTCCTCCGACGCATCGTCGGCACGACGGGCATGGCGAACTTCTTCGGCATGGCCGCCACGACCCTGCTGCCGATCTTCGCGCTGCGCGAGCTGGGCATCAGCGCGGGGGCGTTCGGCCTCGTCTTCTCGCTCGCGGCGGTCGGTGGCCTGCTCGGAGCGATCGCGACGCCCCACATCGTCAAGCGCATCGGGGAGGCGCGGGCGATTCCGGTCTCGGCACTGCTGTTCGGCTTCGCGCCGCTGCTCGTGCCGCTGGTCGCGTTCTTCCCGGCGTTCGCTCTGCCGATGCTCGTCGTCGCGTACGCCATCGGCAGCTTCACGGTGCTCCTCTACAACATCACCCAGGTGACGTTCCGCCAGCGCATCACGCCCACGCGCCTCCTCGGCCGCATGAACGCCTCCATCCGGTTCGTGGTGTGGGGGGTCATGCCGATCGGCGCGCTGCTCTTCGGCGCTCTGGGCGAGATCATCGGCGTCGTCCCGGCCCTCTGGATCGGCGCGATCGGCGAGGTCGTCGCGACGGTCTTCGTCGCGACGGGGCCGTTCTGGAGGATGGGTGAGCTCCCCGACGCCGACGAGGTCGACGAGGTGTCGGGCCGGCCAACGCCCGAGACGCCGGACGGGGCGCGCGAGGCGTAGAGCGCGCCGGCGGCTCGCCCGCGGGTCGCCGTCGGGTGGCGCTGCGAGTCGCCGGCGGGTCGCCGGCTCGTCGCCTGCGGCTTGCCGGCGGTGCGGGTCGCCCGTGCGCGGAATGTCGCCCGTGACGGCGCCCCGGAGGGCCCCGCGCGTGCCTAAGGTTGACCATGGCCGCGAGCATCCTGTCGATCGGCACCGCAGTGCCCCCCGCTCGCGTCGCACAGCGGGCCGCGCGGGACGTCTTCGCCTCGCAGCCCGGCCTCAGCCGCGTCGCCCAGCGGCTCCTCCACGCCGCATTCGACGCGTCGGCGATCGAGCACCGCAACACCGTCCTCTCCGACCTCGTAGCCGTGGCCTCGGGCGAGCCCGCGATCGGCGAGCCCGCGATGCCGCTCGCCGGCGAGGACGGCCGCATCCAGGCCCCGTCGACGGGCGTGCGCAACGACGCCTACATCCGCCTCGCGCCGCCGCTGTTCGCGGAGGCGTCGGCCGAGGCGCTGGCGGGCGCCGGCATCCGTCCCGATCAGATCACCCACGTCGTGACGGTGTCGTGCACGGGGATGTTCGCGCCGGGACCCGACTTCCGGCTCGTGAAGGATCTCGGCCTCTCGCCCGCCGTCGAGCGGTACCACATCGGGTTCATGGGCTGTGCGGCCGCGCTCCCGGGGCTTCGCGCCGCGGCGCGCATCTGCGACTCGCAGCCCGAGGCCGTCGTGCTCGTCGCGGCCGCGGAGCTGTGCACGCTGCACATCCGCTCGTCGGAGGATCCGCAGCAGATCGTCGCGGCATCCGTCTTCGCCGACGGCGCCGCCGCGGCGGTCGTCTCGGCGCTCCCGCTCGGCGATGGTCCCCGGCTCGAGCTCGACCGGTTCGGCACCGTGCTCACGAGCGAGGGCGAGTCCGAGATGGTCTGGACCGTCGGCGACGAGGGCTTCGACATGGTGCTGACGGCCGAGGTGCCGCGCATCATCGGCCGCGAGATCCGCGCGGCGGTCGACGGCTTCCTCGAGGGCGCCGAGCCGGGCGTCTGGGCCGTCCACCCGGGCGGGCGGAGCGTGCTCGACCGCGTCGAGTCGGGCCTCGCGCTGCACCCCGACGCCCTGACGGCCTCGCGCGACGTGCTGCGGCGGCAGGGCAACATGTCGAGCGCGACGATCCTGTTCATCCTCCGCGACCTGCTGCACGACGACTCCCTCGGCGACGCGCAGGTCGCGGCGCTGGCCTTCGGGCCGGGCCTCACCGTCGAGTCGGCGCTCCTTCGGAGAACCACGGCGTGAGCCTGCGCGCCCGCGACACCGTCGTCCGCGAGCTCATGGACGACCCCGACTGCGATCCCGACCGCCTCGCCGCGACCCTCCGCCGGTTCGACGCCGTCAACCGGCTCTGGAGCGGCTGGGCGGCCCTGTACCGCGACCGCCTCGGTCCGTTCCTCGCGTCGCTCGAGCGTCCGGCCCGCGTGCTCGACCTGGGCTCGGGCGGGGGCGACCTCGTCGCGCGGCTCGCGGGCACAGCCGAACGGGACGGGCTCGACGTCCGCTGGATCGGCGCCGACCCCGACGAGCGGGCACTCGCCGTCGCGCGGGCGCGCGCGTCGTCGCGGATCGAGTTCCGGGCGACGGATGCCTCGTCCCTCCGCGCCGCCGGCGAGCGCTTCGACGCCGTCGTGTCCAACCACGTGCTCCACCACCTCGGCTCGGCCGAGCTCGCGGGCTTCGCGTCGGACTCGCTCGCGCTGACCGACGGCATCGCGCTGCACTCCGACATCCGCCGCAGCCGCACCGCGTACAGCCTCTACGCGATCGGCGTGACGCCCCTCGCGCCGGGGACCTTCCTCCGCACCGACGGCCTCCGCTCGATCCGCCGCAGCTACCGCGCGCAGGAGCTCGCGGCCGAGCTCGGCGCGCCGTGGACGGTGACGGATGCCTCGCCCTTCCGCATCGTCGCCGAGGCGCGTGCCCGTGCCTGACGTCATCGTCGTGGGCGCGGGGCCCGTCGGAACGCTCCTGGCGGCGGAGCTTTCGAGGCTCGGCGTGTCGGTCGTCCTGCTCGAGCAGCGCGGCGCTCCGGGTGAGGGCACGCGCGCGATCGGCGTGCACTCCCCCGTGCTCGCCGCGCTCGAGGCGTCCGGTGTCACCGAGAGGCTTCTCGCGTCGGCGGTGCGCGTGACGCGCGGCGAGGCCCGCTCGGACGGACGCAGGCTCGGCGTCGTGCGGTTCGACCGGCTCGACCGGCGCTTCCCGTTCGTCGCGGCCCTGCCGCAGGCCGCGACCGAGGCCGCGCTCGGCGTCGGAGCGCCGCCCATTCGGCGCGGAGCGGTGGTGACCGCGGTCGTACCCGAGCGGGACCTCGTTCGCGTGCGGGTCGGGGGCGGTGGTGGGGTCGGCGGCAGTCTCTTCGGGGACGGCGTCGGGGTCGGGGGCGGCGAGGGCGGGGTCGGTCAGGGCGAGCTCGTCGGTCAGGGCGAGCTCGTCGGGGTGATCGATGTAGGTCTCGGCGGGGCCCGCGGCGAGGTCGATGGCGGTCTCGGCGGAGGCGACCACGGGGTCGCCGGCGAGCTCGCCGCGCCGCTCGTCGTCGTCGCGGGCGGCTGGCGCGCGCGACCTCTCGTCTACCGGCCGACCGCCGTGCGGGTGCGGCCCTACGCCGATCGGTATCTGATGACGGATGCCGCGGCATCCGTCGCCTCCGACGTCGCCGTCGTGAACGTCGACCGCAGCGGGGTGCTCGAGTCGTTCCCGCTGCCCGGCGGCCGGCGGCGGTTCGTCGCGTGGGACGACGCGCCCGGCGAAGCGTCGCCCGAGGCCCGCGCCGAGCGGCTGCGGCGCGCGGTCGCGCTGCGCGGCGAAGATCCCGCCCTCGTTCGGGATGCGACCCCCTTCGAGGTGCGGCGCGCCGTCGCCCCGGCGCTGCGGCGCGACCGGCTCTTCGTCATCGGCGACACGGCGCACGAGGTGAGCCCCATCGGCGGGCAGGGGATGAACCTCGGGCTCCTGGATGCCGCGACCCTCGCTCCGCTCCTCGCCGCCTGGACGCGCACGGGCTCGGCCCCCGAGGCCGAGCTCGCCGCGTGGGAACGGCGCCGGCTTGCCTCGGCCCGCACGGCCGCCGCGCTCGCGACCCTCAACACCTCGCTCGGCAGGCCCCTCGGCCGGATCCCGCACGCCGTGCGGCGCGGCGCGCTGCGCGCGGCGCTGCTTCCGCCGGGCGCACGCCTCCTCGCGCACGCCTACGCGATGGGCTTCGACCGCGACGCCTGACGGGCCGCGGGCCGGCGCCGCCGCGCCCGCACGAGCGGAGGACTCCGCTCCGAGGTAGGACCACACCCGCGGCATCCGTCCTCCCCCCGCGCCATCTCCTACCCCCGTAACCCCACCCGGCGGCGGCACGGGCCCGGGGTCACCCCCGGCGTGCGGCGGCCGGCCCGGGTCACCCCCGGCGTGCGGCGGCGCGGGCCGAGGCTCACCGAGCGCCGGGCCGGAGGGCACCACCCGGCGCAGCCGCTGAGCGGCGAAGCCCCGCCCGCACGAGCGGAGGAGTCCGCTCCGACGTAGGACCACACCCGCGGCATCCGTCCTCCCCCCGCGCCATCTCCTACCCCCGTAACCCCACCCGGCGGCGGCACGGGCTCGGGGTCACCCCCGGCGTGCGGCGGCGCGGGCCGAGGTTCACCGCCCGGCCCGGCGCGGCCGCGGACCGGCGCAGCCGAGCCCACGAGCGGAGGAGTCCGCTCCGAGGTAGGACCATACCCGCGGCATCCGTCCTCCGCCCGCGCCATCTCCTACCCCGGTGAGCCCACCCGGCGACGACGAGCGCTCAGGCGGCGAAGGCGCCGCCGGTCGCGACGAGCTGCGCCGCGAGGAGCAGCGCGGCGAGCATCACGAGGCGGAAAAGGGCGCGGGTCGGCGGGCGCACGATCGCGAGCACCGCGGTCGCGACGGCGACGAGCACGACGGCCGCGAAGAAGATCCAGCCGGCGGGCGACACCGTCGCGAGGTCGCCGCCCGACGAGCCGCCCAGCACCGCGACGGCGCCCACGATGATTGCGGCAGCGGCGACGATGGCGGATGCCCGGGCGCCGAGTCGATGCGGAAGCCCGCGCACCCCGGTCCGGCGGTCGTCATCGAGGTCCGGCAGGACGTTCGTGAGATGGACGGCCGCGCCGAGGGCAGCGCCGGCGATCCAGCCCCACGCGGCGGCGACGCCGGGGTCGGGCGCGGCGAGCGTCGCGAGGGACGGGAAGATGCCGAAGCTCACGAGGAACGGCACGATCGAGAACGGCGTGCTCTTGACGCCGGCGTTGTACGACCACGCCGAAGCCAGGAAGATCGCGTGGGCCGCCAGCATCCCGAACCCGAGCGGAGCCGAGAGCGCGAGCGCCACGGCGAGCGTCGCGATCGCCGCCGTCCAGGCCGCACGCTCGCTGACGTCGCCGCGCGCGATGGGCTTGTCGGTGCGGCCGACCTCGCGGTCGCGGGGCGCGTCGATCGCATCGTTCGAGAGGCCGATCGAGAGCTGGCCGGCGAACACGGCGAGGCTCAGCAGCACCAGGCGCCACGGCTCGAGCCCCACCGCGATGCCGAGGGCGAGGGCGAGCCCCGTGACGACGAGCGTCGGACCCGGATGCGTCGATCCCCACAGGGCTCGGAGCAGTCTCACGAGGCCGCGACCCCGCGCCCGCGAACGATCCCGAGGAGTGGGTGCATGCTCCGACCGTAGCGGACGGCGTCCCGCTGATCGGGAGTGCCCGGGGTCGACGCGGGAATGCCGACGGAGTTCATGCACTTGCATAGACGTGGGCCGACGGCGTCCCGCGAAGAGTTCAACCCCAAGGAGACGCCATGTCCACCCTCACCGTCCGTACCGCAGAGACCGACGCGCCGATCCTCGACGTCCTCGCCGAGCGCTGGAGCACCCGCATCTTCGACCGCGACGCCGACATCGACGAAGCCGCGCTCGCGAGCGCCCTCGAGGCCGCCCGCTGGGCGCCGACCGCAGCCAACACGCAGGCCTGGCGCGCCATCGTCGCCCGCCGCGGCTCGCGCTCGCACGCCGAGCTCGTCTCGACGCTCGCGGGCTTCAACAGCGCGTGGGCCGGCGATGCCGCCGCTCTCGTCGTGTTCATCGCCGAGACCGAGCGCGACGGCAAGCCGATGCGCTGGGCGGAGTACGACGCCGGCCAGGTCGCGGCGCACTTCACGGTGCAGGCCCACGCGAACGGCCTCTCGACCCACCAGATGGGCGGCTTCGATGCGGCCGCCATCTCCGCCGCCTTCGGTCTCGGCGCCGAGTTGACGCCCATCACGGTCATGGCCGTCGGCGAGCTCGGCGACATCCGCGCGGCCTCGGCCGAGCTGCAGGCCCGCGAGAACGCCCCGCGCGAGCGCCGCCCCATCGCCGAATCGCTCCTCGTCAACGACTGATCCATCGCGCCTGGTCGGCTGATCCGGCCGCGCCCCCGGTCGGCCGACCCGGCCACGCGCCTGGTCGGCCGCCCCTCGGCGGCACCCCGGCGGCTGACCCGGCCGCGCCCTCGGTCGGCTGACCCCGCCGCCGGATGCCACCCCTTCCCTACGGGCGTAGGAGAACGAGCGAGGGTAGGAGATTCTCCGGGAGATTCTTCCTCCCCTCGCTCGAACTCCTACCCTCGTCGGCTGACCCGTCGCCGCGCCCCGTCGACCGACCCACCGCCCGTCGACCGACCCACCGCCCGTCGACCGACCCACCGCCCCGTCGACCGACCCACCGCCTCGCCGACCGACCGGGCCGCCGGACACCGCCCCTCCCTACGGGCGTAGGAGAACGAGCGAGGGTAGGAGATTCTCCGGGAGATTCTTCCTACCCTCGCTCGAACTCCTACCCTCGTCACGCGGCGAGCGCACCGGCCCGCCGCACGAACGACGGATGCCCCGCCCCCCACCGGGGACGGGGCATCCGTCATTCCTGCTCAGCCCGCGGGCCGAGGTCAGTCCTCGAGAAGCTCCGCCTCGATCACGTCGTCGTCGTCGGCCGGCGCCTCGGGCCCGGCGCTCGTGAGGACGAGCGACGAGCCGTCGGCCGCGACGTCGACCCGGACGACATCGCCGTCGCGCACCCCGCCCGAGAGCAGGGCCATCGCGAGGCGGTCCTGGATCTCGGACTGGATGAGCCGGCGCAGCGGCCGCGCCCCGAACACCGGGTCGTAGCCGCGCTCGGCGAGCCACGTCCGGGCCTCGGGCGTCACGGCGAGGGTCAGTCGACGATCGCGCAGCCGCCGCTGCAGCGCATCGACGGTGAGCTCGACGATCTGCGCGAGGTCGTCTTCCGTGAGCGCCTGGAAGACGACGATGTCGTCGAGCCGGTTGACGAACTCCGGCTTGAAGGCCTGGCGCACGAGAGCCTGCACCTGCTCGCGCTTCTGGTCGAACGACAGGGTCGGGTCGATGAGGATCGGCGAGCCCAGGTTCGAGGTCAGGATCAGGATGACGTTCTTGAAGTCGACCGTGCGACCCTGACCATCGGTCAGGCGACCGTCGTCCATGACCTGCAGCAGCACGTCGAACACCTCGGGGTGCGCCTTCTCGACCTCGTCGAGCAGCACGACCGAGTACGGACGCCGGCGCACGGCCTCGGTGAGCTGGCCGCCCTGCTCGTAGCCGATGTAGCCGGGAGGGGCGCCGACCAGACGCGAGACGGTGTGCTTCTCGCCGTACTCCGACATGTCGATGCGCACCATGGCGTGCTCGTCGTCGAAGAGGAACTCGGCGAGCGCCTTGGCGAGCTCGGTCTTGCCGACGCCGGTCGGTCCCAGGAAGAGGAACGAGCCGGTCGGCCGGTTCGGGTCGCTGATGCCGGCGCGCGAGCGGCGCACGGCGTCGGAGACCGCCTTGACGGCCTCCTTCTGCCCGATGAGCCGCTTGCCGAGCTCGGCCTCGAGGTGCAGGAGCTTCTCGGTCTCGCCCTGCAGAAGCTTTCCGACCGGGATGCCGGTCCACGCCGCGATGACCGAGGCGATGTCCTCCTCGGTGACCTGGTCGTTGACCATGCGGTCGCCGGCGGGCTCGTCGCGCTCGGCCTCGACGAGCTGACGCTCGAGCGCCGGGATCTCGGCATACAGCAGCCGCGACGCCTTCTCGAGGTTGCCCTCGCGCTGCGCCCGCTCGGCCTCCATGCGGGCCGCGTCGAGCTTGGTCTTGAGATCGCCGACGCGGTTGAGCGATGCGCGCTCCTTCTCCCAGCGGGCCTGCAGCTCGTCGAGCCGCGACTTCTCCTCGCCGAGTTGCGCGCGCAGCGCCGCCAGGCGCTCCTTCGAGGCCTCGTCCTTCTCCTTCTTGAGGGCGAGCTCCTCGAGCTTGAGGCGGTCGACGTGCCGGCGCAGCTCGTCGATCTCCAGCGGCGCGGAGTCGATCTCCATGCGCAGGCGGCTCGCGGCTTCGTCGATGAGATCGATCGCCTTGTCGGGCAGCTGCCGGCTCGGGATGTAGCGGTGACTGAGGGATGCCGCGGCGACAAGGGCCCCGTCGGCGATGGCCACCTTGTGGTGGGCCTCGTAGCGCTCCTTGAGCCCGCGCAGGATCGCGACGGTGTCTTCGACGCTCGGCTCGCCGACGTAGACCTGCTGGAATCGACGCTCGAGCGCGGCATCCTTCTCGATGAACTCGCGGTACTCGTTGAGGGTCGTCGCGCCGATGAGGCGCAGCTCGCCGCGGGCGAGCATGGGCTTGAGCATGTTGGACGCCGCGACGGAGCCCTCGCCGCCGCCCGCACCCATGAGCACGTGCAGCTCGTCGATGAACGTGATGATGCGCCCGTCGGACTCGGTGATCTCCTTGAGGACGCTCTTGAGGCGCTCCTCGAACTGCCCGCGGTACATCGCGCCCGCGACGAGCGCGGAGATGTCGAGCGTCACGAGCTCCTTGTCTTTGAGCGACTCCGCGACGTCGCCCGCGACGATCCGCTGCGCGAGGCCCTCGACGACGGCGGTCTTGCCGACGCCGGGCTCGCCGATCAGCACGGGGTTGTTCTTGGTGCG
Source organism: Microbacterium sp. F51-2R (assembly GCF_052180235.1). Lineage (GTDB taxonomy): Bacteria > Actinomycetota > Actinomycetes > Actinomycetales > Microbacteriaceae > Microbacterium. Next base: position 2,240,570 of record NZ_CP197470.1, read on the forward strand.
CCGGGTGAGCACCTGGCTGACGCGACGGATCTCGCTGTCGCGCCCGATGACCGGGTCGAGCTTGCCCTGGCGCGCGCGGTCGGTGAGGTTGATGCCGAACTGCTCGAGGGCGCTCTGCGCGTCCTCCTGTCCGGGCTGCTGAGTGGCGTTCATCGGTCTCCTGGAAGATAGGGGACTCAAAACTTGAGTCGGTGTGACTCAAGTTTAGCAAAGGACGGATGCCGCGACAATGCGCCCTCGCGAGACGCCCGCGAGGGCTCTTCCGGACGCAGAAGGGTCAGGCGACGATTTCGAGAACGGATGCCTCGGCCGCGGCATCCGTCATCGAATCCGTGCACGCGAACCGGGCCCGGTACGCCGTGGGAGTGATGCCGAGCACGCGCGCGAAGTTCTGGCGCAGCACCGCCGCCGACCCGAAGCCGCTCTCGTACGCGACGCGGTCGAGGCCGAGATCGGTCTTCTCGAGGAGGCGCTGGGCGTGGATGATGCGCTGCCGGGCGAGCCAGGCGGCCGGCGTCGCGCCGAAGTCGGCCTTGAAGCGGCGGGCGAACGTGCGCGGCGACATGTGGGCCTTGGCGGCGAGCTGGTCGACGGTGAGCTCGAGACGGATGTTCTCGAGCATCCAGTCGGTGACGGGCGCGAGCGACAGGCTCTGCACCTCGGGGAGGGGCTTGTCGATGAACTGGGCCTGACCGCCGTCGCGTTGCGGCGGAACGACCATGCGCCGGGCGATCTTGTTGGCGAGTTCGGCGCCGAGCTCCTGCCGAAGGAGGTGCAGGCACGCGTCGAGCCCGGCCGCCGTCCCGGCGCTCGTGATGAGCCGGCCGTCCTGCACGTAGAGCACGTCGGGGTCGACCTCGATGGCGGGGTACATCGCCTGCATCTCGTCGGCGTACTTCCAGTGCGTCGTCGCGCGCCGGCCGTCGAGCACGCCGGCTGCAGCCATGACGAACGAGCCGCTGCACACGCTCAGCACCCACGCACCGCGGGCGGCTGCGCGGCGTACGACGTCGATGACCCGCCGGTCGACGGTACGCCAGGAGCGGCGCGGAATCGGTGTCACCACCACGAGATCGGCCTCATCGGCGAACGTGAGGTCGTGCTCGACGTTGATCGAGAAGGCCATGTTGGCGCGCACGGCGCCGGGCTCGGGGGTCACGATCCGGAAGTCGAAGTTCGGGATCCCGTCGTCGGACCTATCGAGACCGAACGCCTCGCAGGCGAGGCCGAATTCGAAGGGCGCGAACCCCTCCTGGACGATGACGGCGACGGTCTTCATGGCGTGCTCCCGGGCTGGTCGAGGGATTCGTCGGCACGAACCAAGGGTGGCAGTTTTCGTGCGACGTGTGTCCATCCTGCCACTCGTGGCAGTTCTGGTGCAAGCGTAGCGTTTCTGCCATGTTGATGGTGATTCTTCTTGCAGCGCTTGCCGTTGTCGCGTTCGCCTCGACGATCGTCGCCCTTCCGAGGGACGGCTACCGCCGGACGCCGACCGACCGCACGCGCCTCCCCTGACCCGGCCCCGGTCCCGGTCCTGACATCGACCCCGCTTCGGTCCTGACCCCGACCCCGCGCCGGCGCCTCGCCCTCGCCCGGGCGCGAGTTGCCACAAGATCGCGCAACTCGGCGTCGAGTTGCCACATCAAGTGGCAACTCGGCGGCGGCGGGGCGCGGCCGCCCCCCGCCGGACCAGGCGCCAGCGGCTCAGCGCACGCGGTCGTAGACCTCGATCATGGCCGCCGTCCGGGAGGACTGGCGGAACCTCTCGCGGATCGACGCGTCCGGCACCGGCGCGGTACCGGCCTCGACGTCGGCCGCGGCCTGGCGCAGCGCGGCGGCGAGCGCCGGGATCGAGGCATCCGCGACCCCCCAGTATCCCGAGCCGAGCTCGGCCGCGATGTCGGGGTCGCTGACCACGGCGGGGGTCCCGAGCGACGCGGCCTCGAACACGGTCATGCCCTGCGTCTCGAAGCCGATCGAGGTCTGCACGACGGCGTCGGCGGCGCGGATGCGCCGGAGCGTCTCGGTGTAGGTCTGCCGACCGGCGAAGACGACGAATGCCGCGGGCCGGCGCCGCTCGACGAGCCTGCGCGCCGCGGCGAGCTGCCCGCCGCCGCCGATCACCTCGACGTCGGCGCGGATGCCGGAGTCGGCGAGCGCCTCGAGGAACGGGAGCAGCCGCTTCTCGGGGCTCATCCGGCCGAGCCACACGAACCGCGGCACCCCCGCCGCACGCCCGACGGCGGGCGCGGCGAGGTCGGCCGCGAGGGCTTCGTCGAGGACGTCGTCGTCGATCCCGTTCCAGATGACGTCGACTCCGCCGGACGCGGGGACGACTCCGTGACGCTCGAGGCGCCGAGCGAAGTGGCTCGAGGGCGCCGTCACCGCAGCACTCGCCGTGGCGAGCCGGCGGAGGTACGCCCAGCCGTCGGCCCCCGCCGTCGGCGAGGAGAGCGCGTGCCGCTCCCACCGGTTGAGCGTCCGCAGCACGAGCTTCGGAAAGGGCGCGGTCGCCTCGATCCCGACATCGACGCGGTTGTGCATCGTGTGGACGACGGGAAGGCCGTGACGGGCGGCGAACCGATGCCCGATGTACGCGCCCCAGAAGTCGGCCTGCACGTGCACCACATCGACGGGAGGGCGGCGGCGGAGCGCGGCATCCACCCATCTGTCCGTCCGTCGTCCCGGCCACGTGAGCGAGTACTCGCGGTCGAGCGTGAGGGGGGTCGACGGCATGTCGAGGTAGGCGGCATCCGGCGCGACCGCACGGCCCCGCGGCCCGTGCATCGCGGGCGCGACGATCGTGACGGTGTGCCCCGCGCGCTCGAGGAAGCGCCGCTGCAGGCGTATCGAGACCTGCGCTCCGCCGAGCGACTCGACGTGCTGGTCGCCGAACATCACGACGTGCACGAGGGCCTACTCGGGGAGCGGTTCGTCGCGGTAGAGCGCCTCGAACGTGTCGAGCGTGCGATGGATGTCGTGCACCTTCACGCCCTCGAGCGATGCCTGCTGCATGCGCAGCCGTTCCTCGGGAGCCGCGGTCAGCACATCGGTGAGGCGCGCCGCGAGCTGGTCGACGTCGCCGGGCTCGAAGAGGTAGCCGTTCTCGCCGTCGTGCACGAGGTGCGGCAGCGCGACGGCGTTGGCTGCGACGATGGGAAGACCCGAGGCCATGGCCTCCATCGTCGCGATCGACTGCAGCTCGGCGATCGATGCGATCGCGAACACGCTCGCCCGCGAATACAGGGCGCGCAGCTCCTCCTCGGAGGTGTGCCCGTGGAAGGTCACGCGCTTGTCGAGGCCCAGCTGGTGGGTCAGCAGCTCGAGGTTGCGGCGCTGGTCGCCGCCGCCGACGACGTCGAAGTGCACGTCGAGGGCGGGATCGAGCTTCGCGATCGCCCGCAGCACCTCGTCGATGCGCTTCTCGGTGGTGAGGCGTCCGACGAAGAGGATGCGGTTGGCGTCGCGGGGCGTCAGGTCGGGCGAGTAGTTGGCCCGGTCGATGCCGCAGCTGATGGCGATGACGTTCTTGATCTGGATCGTCTTCTCGAGGAAGTCCGCAGCCCGGCGCGTCGGGGTCGTGACCGCGCGGGTCATGGCGAAGGTGCGCTTCGCGTCGTCCCACGCGTACTTCACGGCGCGGCGCGTCAGGGCCTTGGGGAGGATCGTGAAGTCGAGGACGTTCTCGGCCATGACGTGGTTGGTCGCGACGACGGGGATGCCGCGTTCGCGGGCGATGCGGGTGAGCCCGCGGCCGATGACGATGTGCGACTGGATGTGCACGACGTCGGGCTGCACCTCGGAGAGCACGCGGCGCGCGTAGTACTTGGAGCGGAACGGCATGACGAAGCGCAGCCAGTCGTGCGGATACCACCGCCACGACGGGAGGCGGTGGATCGTCATCTCCTGGCCCTCGATGACCTCGCGGAAGGTTCCGTGCTGGGCGTGGGTCTTGCTGGGCGCGGCGACGTGCACGTCGTGTCCGCGTGCGACGAGTCCCGCCGCGAGGCGCTCGGCGAAGCGCGCCGCGCCGTTGACGTCGGGCGAGAACGTGTCGGCGCCGATGAGGATCGTGAGCCGGTCGGGGCGCGCGCCGGTGCCGGCGGGCGTGGGGCTGTCGGGAGTCGCGGGGGGAGTCACGGGATCGGTGGCTGCCTATCTCTGCGGCGCGCCAGGAGGATGCTCCAGGCGCGCCACCACTCTACCCGAGGGCGGTTTCGGGGCTCCGGAGTGCGCGCCGGGACGGCGCTACGTCTTCTGATCCTGCTTGGGGACGACGACCTCGCGGATGATGAGCAGCACCGATGCCGTGACGGGGAGGGCCACGAGCACGCCGAGGACGCCCATGAGCGTGCCGCCGACCATCGCCGCGATCAGCACGAGCGCCGCGGGGATCGAGATGGCGCTGTTCATGACGCGGGGGCTCACGACGTAGGACTCGATCTGGATGTAGACGAGGTACGCGATGAAGAAGATGAGCGCCTGCTGCGGGCTCGAGAAGAGCGCGATGACCGACGCGAGGATCCAGAAGATCACCGAGCCGAAGAGCGGGATGAGCGTGATGACGAAGGCCACGACCGCCATGAGCGCCGGGAACGGGAGGCCGATGAAGATGTGCAGCAGGAACACGACGAGCGCGTTGAGCGACGAGATCGTCACCGAGCCGATGAGGGCGCTGCCCACCGAAGCGGTGATCCGCTCCGTCATGTCGGAGAGCTTCGGGCGGCTGCGCGCCGGGGCGAGGGAGTAGAACGCGTTCTTCATCGAGGTGAGCGACGCGAGGAAGTAGAGCGTCAGGGCGACGACGATGAACCCGCCCGAGATCGCCGCGACGAGGCCGATGCCGACCGAGAGCACTCCCCCGCCGATCGCCGCGAGGAATGCCGGATCCGACAGCGTCGCCGAGAGCTGGTCGATGGCCACGCCGATGCCGACCTGCCAGTCCCCCGGAAGCGACAGGAACCACTCCGACTGCGGGATCTCGTCGAGCCCCTCGGGGATGGCGCGCACGAACTGGCCGATCTGGGCGATGACCGGAGGCAGCACGAAGATGACGAACGCCGCCATGAGCAGCGCGAACGCGCCGAACACGATCCCGATGCCGGCGCCGCGACCCACCCTGTGCCGCTCGAGCAGGCGCACGATCGGATCGAGCCCGAGCGCGAGGAAGAGCGCGAGCACGATGTAGACGAGGATCGTCGAGATCGAGATCAGGGCGCTTCCGAGAAGAAGCGCCGCGAGCACGCCGAGAGTCGCGGCGAATCCGCCCACGAGCGGTCTGTCGATCACCGCGAGGATGCGCGCCCTGATGCCCGATCCGGCTTCGGGAAGGACGACGGATGCCTCGCCCCGACGCTCCGCGAGAGCGTCGGCGGGGGCCGGATCCGGCGCGGGGAGGGGCACGCCTGGCGCGGGGGGCGAGTCGCTCATGGCGCCACTGTAGGGCCCGGCGCCCCGCCACCGCGCGGGTCGGGGCACTGCCTGCCTCACCCGCCCGGGGTGACAGGCCCGGGAGTGCGGCGCGGTACGGTTCAGGGCATCGGCGGGGACCGGACCCGCCCTCGATGCCGGGAGTGTCTCGCCATGGATCCCGCCCTGACCGCCAACCTCATCTGGATTGCCGGCGTCGCGGTCAACCTCGCGATCATCATCGCGGCGCTGCTGATCCTCCCCCAGCGCCGCAAGCCCACCGCCGCGATGGCGTGGCTCCTTGCGATCTTCCTCTTCCCCTACGTCGGCATCATCCTGTTCCTGCTCATCGGCAGCATCAAGCTGCCGAAGGCCCGCGTGCAGGAGCAGGCGCGCATCGATGCGCTGATCCGCGAGCGGGTCGCCCTCGCGAAGCTGGACCCGCCGCACGCCGACGAGCCGCGCTGGTTCCAGCGTGTGCTTCAGCAGGCGGAGGCCCTGACCGGCATCCCGGCCCTCCACGGCAACGCGATGACCCTCAACGGCGACTACAACGGCTCGATCCTTCAGATGGCCGCCGAAGTCGACAGAGCGCAGCACTACGTGCACGTCGAGTTCTTCATCATCGGCCTCGACGACACGACACGGCCGTTCTTCACGGCGATGGAGACCGCCGTGAAACGCGGCGTGAAGGTGCGCGTGCTCGCCGATCACATCGCGACGCGCAAGGTCGCGAACTCGAAGCAGATGACGGCCGAGCTCGACCGCATCGGCGCCGAGTGGGCGTGGATGCTCCCGGTCCAGCCGTTCAAGGGCAGGTACCAGCGGCCCGACCTCCGCAACCACCGCAAGATCGTCGTTGTCGACGGCGTCGTGGCGTTCACCGGCTCGCAGAACCTCATCGACCGCAGCTACGACTCGCCGAAGAACCAGAAGCGAGGGCTGCAGTGGCAGGAGCTCGTGACGCGCGTGGAGGGGCCCGCGGCATCCGCCCTCAATGTCGTCTTCCTCTCGGACTGGGCCATCGAGACCGGGCAGCAGCTGCCCGACGAGTACGTCGCCGTCGAGACGATGCCCGCCAAGGGCGACCTGCTGTGCCAGGTCGTGCCCAGCGGGCCGACCTACGCGACCGAGAACAACCTGCGGCTCTTCCTCTCGCTCATCTACGGCGCCACCGAGAAGGTCATCCTCACGAGCCCCTACTTCGTGCCCGACGAGGCGATGGTCTACGCGATCACGTCGGCGTGCGAACGCGGCGTCGAGGTGCAGCTGTTCGTCTCGGAGATCGGCGACCAGTGGCTCGTCTGGCATGCGCAGCGGTCGTACTACGAGACCCTGCTGCAGGCGGGTGTGCGGATCTTCCTCTACCCGGCGCCCTACATCCTCCACTCCAAGCACTTCTCGATCGACGACGACATCGCCGTCATCGGGTCGAGCAACATGGACATCCGCTCGTTCAGCCTCAACGCCGAGGTCTCGGTGCTCGTGCGCGGCGCGTCGTTCGTGGCCGGCATGCGCGAGGTCGAGGAGGGCTACCGTCGCGCGGGCCGCGAGCTGACGCTCGAGCAATGGCGGCGCGAGCCCCGGTCGGCGACCTTCTCGGACGGGGTGGCCCGCCTCACCTCGGCCCTGAACTAGCCCCCTCCCCTCCCGCTCCGCCCTCCCCCCCCTCCCCGCCCCGCCTCTTCTCGCCCCCCGCCTCTCGTTCGCGAGAGGGCAGAAATGGGCGTTGCCCCCGGCGTGTCGCGCACATCTCTGCCCTCTCGCGACAGGAGGGGGGAGGGGCGGGGCGCATAATCTGGACGCATGCCTCGACTCCAGGCGGACGCCGACTCCACGCTCTGGGTTCCCGTGACGGATTCGCTCGGCTTCCGCGGGCGCCGTCACCGCAAGACCGCCATCAGGATGCTGCTGACCCAGGCGAACCGCGCCCTGGGCGCCACGGAGCGCCAGGGCAACGGCTTCCTCGCGTGGGGCATGAGCCAGGCCGCCCCGTTCCTCATGCGACGCGCCGCCGGACGCGTGCTGGTGTGGGTGTGGCGGGCAGACCCCGACCTCCTGGTCGTCATGGCGCAGATCCAGGAGGCGACCTCGCAGCTGCGCGCCGCGCGCGCCATGATGCCCATGGAGTACGACGACACCGAGAGCTTCCGCAATCCCCACCTCGGCGTCGGTGAGAAGCTCGCGATGCCGCTGCCGGCAGACCCGCGCACTCCGCCCTTCGCGACCTACACGTGGGACACCGGCACCCACTTCATCACGGTCACGGCCGTGTGCAGCGACCGCGAGCGCTTCGGCATCGTGGCAGGCAGCATCGACGACCTCGCCCGCACGGTGCGCGTCGTCGACGACCTGGCGGTCGGGGAATCGCCGACCGTGCTGCGGATCGAGCCGCCCCGGCCCTAGCCGTCGGCGCACGGCGCGCGGCGCACGGCAGGCCGCGCCGAGCCGGCCGGCCCGTTCCCCTACCCCGTCGGGGGCGGCGGGTCGCCCGGCCGGATCGGCGCCGCATCCTGGTCGCCCGAGAGCCAGCGCAGCCAGCGGGCGCCGGGATCGCCGTCGAGCACGAGCGCGCGCACGAGGAGCGTGAGCGGGATCGACAGGATCGCCCCGAGCGGGCCGATGACGAAGGTCCAGAAGATGACCGAGAAGAAGCTCAGCGTGAGGCTGAGGCTCACGGCGTCGCTCACGAACTTCGGCTGCACGAGCACCTGCAGCGTGACGTTCACGACGCAGTAGATCCCGATCACGACGAGCATGAGCGGCCAGCCGCCGACGACGAGTGCGAGCAGGGCCGGCGGGATGAGCCCGAGGATGAACCCGATGTTGGGGACGAAGTTCGTCACGAACGCGAGGATCGCCCACACCGCGGGCGCCGGCACGCCGAGCGCCCACAGCGCGAGGCCGTCGATGACCGCCACGACCGCGCCGAAGCTCGCGTTGACGACGTAGTACCGCCGCACGCCGGAGTTGTAGGCCTGGAAGCGCTGCATCGTCGGCCGCGCGGCGCGTCCGAACGCCGCCTCCGCGCGCGAGTAGCGGGCGCCGTCGGCGGCCATGAAGATCACGTAGGCCACGACGAAGAAGAACGCCGTCAGCACTCCCAGCACGGTCCCGCCGAGCGAGGTGGCGAACGCGAGCACGTTTCCGGGCTTGAGGACGGATGCCGCGGCATCCGCCGCCTGTCCGTCCAGCCCGAGCGACTGCAGCCAGGAGACCGCGGAGGTGGCACTGGACTTCAGCTGGTCCTCGTAGGAGGCGACGAGGCCCGCGAACTGCACGCCGGCGTACCAGAGGAGCGCCACCATGACGGCGAGGATGAGGTAGCAGATGAGGATCACCCCCGTCGTAGCCGCCCAGGTCGGCCACCCCCGGCGCTCCAGCGGGAACCGCACGGGGTGGCAGATGATGACGATGACCGCGGCGAGCGCGAGCGGCCCGACGAGCTCTCGCGCGAAGTACAGGCCCGCGAGGGCGATGACGGCGGCGGCGAGGCCGAGGAGCGTGCGCAGCACCGGCGAGAGCGCGGGCACGGGCGCCACGACCGGTGGGGCGGGCGGTTGCAGATGACGGCGCTTCACGGCGTCAGAGTAGCCGCCGCCCGTCGGGGGCCGACGCGGGCGCGCGCACACGGGTCGCGATCGTGACCCGGCTCGGCGCACGCGCCGGCGGCCTTACTCTGCCAGCGAGCCGGAGTCAACGGCGCGGGATGCGCCCGCGCGAGGACTAGCTTCTGCATCGGAGCGTCGGCGAAAGGAATGACGGTGGAGAACATCATCGACTGGGAGCTGTGGGGCATCCCGCTGCACCCGCTCCTCGTCCACGCGACCGTCGTGCTCATCCCGCTTGCGGCGCTCATGCTGGGCGTCTCGGCGGTGTGGCCCGCCGCGGCCCGCAAGCTCACGTTCCTCACTCCCCTCGTCGCGGCCGTCGCCTGCGGCTTCGCGCTGGTCACCCATACGAGCGGCGAGTGGCTCGAGGAGCGGGTGCGCGAGACCGCGGCCGTCGAGCGTCACGCCTCCGACGCCGGCGTCATGAACGCCGTCGCCATCGCGCTCCTGCTCGTGGCGGTGCTCCTGTGGGCTTGGCAGACGATCGTCCGCCGGCGCATCCGGGATCGCGCGATGCTCGTGCGCGCCGTCGACATCGTGCTGGGCATCATCGCGGTGCTCATGGCGATCGGCGCGATCGTCGCGGTCGTCATCGTGGGCCACAGCGGCGCCGCCGCCACCTGGGGCTGATCCGGCACCCCTCAGCCGCCGCGCCCGCGCCGTGACGCGGCATCCGTCAGCGCGTGGTGTCCTGCTGCAGCGCGGCGGCGTTGCGGATGAAGAGGATGATCCAGGTGAACACGAGCGTCCCCCCGACGAGCTCGACCGCTGTCAGCGTGTACCTGCCGATCGCGTAGAAGACGCCGAGCAGCAGCATGAGGCCGAAGAACACCCACCCGAGCACGATGAAGAAGCGCGACAGATCGGGGACCCAGGCGGGGAGACGGATGACGAGCACGCCGTAGACGACCGCCATGCCCGAGGCGAAGCCGGTGTGCAGCCAGAAGAAGTCGTCGACCTTGAAGACGCCGACGAAGGCGAGGAACACGCCGATGAGCACGAGGCACAGCCGCACCCGCGCCATGCCGTGAGGGTTGCTCGAGGGCACGCCGGCGGTCGCCGACCGCGCGAGGGTCGTCACCATGATCCCCGCGACGATGAGCGTGAGGTTGAACGCGAGCGACGAGATGTCCCGCGTCGCGCCGAGCGAGCTCAGGTGCTCGTGCCACCACAGCGGGTCGGACGCCGTCAGCATGCTCGCGAGCATCCCCTCGATGAGGAACGTCGCGAGGAGGATCGCCAGAAGCGTGAGGTCCATGTGCGTCGCGGAGAGGAACGCGACGTAGGCGGTCACCGCAGCGACGGCGCCCGACAGCAGGATGACGGGGATCGCGTAGACCTCGGCGCTGAAGAAGGCGTCCTCGAGGATCACCGACAGGAGCGTCCACGTGAGGATCGCGATGACGGCGTGCGCGAAGGCGAGGGCGGCGAGGTCGACGATCGCGAGGAAGCCGCGGCGCCCTCGGCGCACGACGAGGTCGCCGGTCACGAAGGCGGCGATCGCGACGGCCCCCGAGCAGACGGCCGCGAACTGGCCCACCGAGCCGGGACCCGCGATGGGCGCGGCCTGCCCCCGGAAGGCGATGATCGCGACGACCGCGACCACGACGAAGGCTCCCGCGCCGAGCGCGAGCGAGAGGGATTCGATGCGGCGCTCGCGGTACGACGCGGCGGGCGAGTCGGCGAGGGGTTCCACGATCACTCCTTCGAGGTCTGCTCGGCCTGAGCGAGCTGCTGGCGCAGATCGCTCACCTCTTTGAGCAGCTCGCGCATCTGCCCTCTCGTGGAGGGCTCATTGTCGTCGCGCCCCTGCGAGGCCAGCTCGATGACCCACGACGACACGGTCGCCGTGACCGTGCCGACGATCGCGATGCCGCTGGCCATGAGGCCGACCGCCCACATGCGGCCGACGGCCGTGACGGGGAAGAAGTCGCCGTAGCCGACCGTCGCCACCGTCACGAAGGCCCACCAGATGGCATCGCCGAAGGTCTCGATGTTGGCGCCGGGCACGCCTCGCTCGGCCTCCAGCACGGCGAGCGAGCAGAGGTAGATGACCAGCAGCGACGCCCCCACGCCGTAGATCGCGATGCGATTGCGAAGGGCCGTGCCCGCCGACTGCTTGCCGAAGCGGAAGGTCGTGAGCACGCGCAGGAGCCGCAGCACGCGGAGCATCGGGATGGCGACGATCGCGAGGTCGAGCAGGTGCGCGCGGAACCACGGCGCCCGGGGGTCGGCCAGCATGAGCCGCACGAGGTAGTCGACGACGAAGAACGCGTAGGTGCCGCCGATGACGATCCACAGCCCGACGGCGCCAGGCCCGCTCACGTCGGCGATGACCTTCCACGAGTAGGCGAACAGCCACAGGATCGACGCGATGATGAGAGGCCAGTGGGTCGCCTCGGCCCATCGCTGCTCGGTCATCTTCTGCCGCGCCATGGCAGAACTCTAGAGCGGGCGGCGGGCGCACTACCGATGCATCGCCGCGGGCTCACCCGCGCCGCGTGACGTGCCTACCCGGCTCCCGAGGGCGGTGGGAGGATGTGCCGCATGACCGAGGCACACATCTCCCGCCTGCCGTGGACGCGTCCGGCCACCGTCGCCGAACGCATGGCGGCGGGCAAGGAGGCCCGCGAACGCGCGCCGCGCAGCGGCCTCGCGCACCTGTCGACGACCGATCGGCAACCGCTGGCGATCCTCGACGAGCAGAACGCCCTGCGCATGCAGGACCTCGTGCCGCTGCGCATCGAGCGCATGTCGGCGAGCCCGTTCGCCTTCTACCGGGGGACGGCCGCGATCCAGGCCGCCGATCTCGGGCGCGACGAGCACAGCGGCATCCTGGTCGCCTCCTGCGGCGACGCGCACGTGTCGAACTTCGGCTTCTTCGCCTCGCCGCAGCGCACCCTCATGTTCGACCTCAACGACTTCGACGAAGCGGCGTGGGCCCCGTGGGAGTGGGACGTCAAGCGCCTCATCGCCAGCATCGTGATCGCGGGTCAGGCGACGTCGCGAGAAGAGCGGGTGGTTCAGGATGCCGCGCTCGCCGCCGTGCGGACGTACGCGCGGTCGATGGCGGCCAACGCCGCGCGCAGCAGCCTCCGGCGCTTCTATGAGCACTTCGACGCCGAATCGGGCATCGCCGCGATGGACCCCGAGTCGCAGGCCGCGACGCGGGCGGCGATCAAGGAAGCCGAGAAGCGCACCGGCGACCGCGCCGCCCGCAAGCTCACGACGATCGGCGAGGACGGCCGGCTGACGTTCATCGAGCGCCCCCCGACGATGATCCACACGACGGCCGAGATCGAGGAGCGCCTGCACGAGAACATGCGCCGCTATGTCGCGTCGGCGAACGTCGACGTGCGCCTCGTCCTCTACCAGTACACGCTGTGCGACATCGCGCTGCGCGTGGTCGGCGTGGGCAGCGTCGGCACGCTCTGCGCCGTCATCGCCCTGCAGGACGGCGACGGCAACGCCCTGATCCTGCAGGGCAAGCAGGCCCAGCGCAGCGTCCTGGAGCAGTACGGCGGCATCCCGCAGCCGGAGGAGGTGCAGCGCTTCATCGCAGAGCACGGCGAAGGCGGGCGGGTCGTGGCGCTGCAGCGGATCCTGCAGGCCGTCTCCGACCCCTTCCTCGGGCACCTCCGCGCCTTCGCGGGCGACTTCTACGTGCGCCAGTTCAACGACATGAAGGGCGGCATCGACATGGACCAGCTCGAGGATGCCGCGTTCCACCAGTACGCCCAGACGTGCAGCGCGGTCCTCGCACGAGCCCACTCGCAGTCGCCGAACGCGGCGGAGGTGGCAGGCTACATCGGCAACGGCCGGATCGTCGGGGAGGCGATCCTGGAGTGGGCCTACTCGTACGCCGATCTCTCCCGCTCGGACTACGAGGCGTTCGTCGCGGCCAACCCGCCGCAGCCCGACCGGGCCACGGAGGCCGCCCGCGCCGCCGTGAAGTCGATCGGCTAGACCTCAGTCGTCCGAAACGGGCGGGTGGACGGCCAGCCACTCCTTGGCCAGCCGCTTCGGCGCCCTGAGCAGCCACGCGTCGGTCACGACCTCGCGGAGGAGCTCCGCGTCGATCGCCTCGAGCCGCACGAGGACGGCCGGATAGCCGTCGAAGTGGGGGATCGTGAAGAACTGCTCCGGGAACGATCCGAGGAGCGCCGCCTTGCCCTCGAGACCATCGGTGCGGACGCCGACGACGGGGCCGGCGGGCCACTCCCGGCCCAGTTCCTCGAGCCTTGCCAGATCGGCCTTGCTCGGGCCGCGCTCCCAGACGAACAGGCCGTCCTTCGTGCGCCAGCTCACTCCCCCGCGGTGGCCGTCCACTGCCTCGTGCGTCTCTGGCAGGCTCAGCGCGATCGCGCGCACGTCGTCGAGGGTGGCCATCCGCTCAGTGTGCCGTGCGTCGGCGGGGCGCAGCTAGACCTTGTCGTCGGGGGCGGACGCGGCATCCGTCGACTCATCGCCCTCGGCCGCGGCGGCGATGCTCTGCCGCGGACGCCACAGCACGACCTCGGTCGCGCGGCGCACGCGCGTGCCGTGGCGGAGCGTGACGACGGCGCCCGTGGCTCCGGCAGCGAAGACGCGCGCCCCGGGGCGTCGCTCGAGCTCGGTGCGGACGCGGTCTTCGAGGTCGCGCACCCGCAGGTGCAGCTCGCGCACGCGGTCTTCGAGCTCGAGGATGCGCGCGATGGCGGGAAGACCCATGCCGTCGGCCGACATCCGTGCCACTTCGCGGAGCTGCTGCACGTGACGCAGCGAATAGCGGCGGGAGCCGCCCTGCGTGCGCGCCGGGACGACGAGGCCCAGCCGGTCGTACTGCCGCAGCGTCTGCGGGTGCATGCCGGAGAGCTCGGCGGCGACGGCGATCGCGAAGATCGGGGCGTCCTCATCGAGGTCGTCGTGCATCATCGGTCGTCACCTCCTCACTCGCTTCCGGTACCCGATACTCCTAGCCGCGCGCCTTCGACATGAGCTCGGCGCGCGGATTCTCCTTCGGCTCGACCTCCCGGAAGCGCTCCAGCGCCTCGCGGGCCGCGTCGTCGAGGTGCGAGGGCACCGCGACCTGCACCTCGGCGAGCAGGTCGCCCGTGCCCTTCGCCGTCTGGACGCCGCGTCCTTTGACGCGCAGCACCCGGCCGGACGGCGTGCCCGGAGCCACCCGCAGCTTGACGGGATCGCCGCCGAGCGTGGGCACCTCGATGGTCGCGCCGAACACCGCCTCGGTGAAAGTGACGGGCACCGTGAGGCGGAGGTTGAGGCCCTCCCGCGTGAAGACGGGGTGCGGGCGGACCGTCACCGCGACGACGACATCGCCCGGCTCCCCGCCGTCGGGAGAGGGGCGCCCGCGTCCGCGCAGGCGGATCTTCTGGCCGTCCGCGACGCCCGCGGGGATCTTGACCTTGAAGGGCTTGCCGTCTTCGCCCTGCAGCGTGATGGTCTCGCCCTTGGTCGCGGTGACGAAGTCCATCGTCGTCCGCGCCGTGACGTCGGAGCCGCGCGTCGGACCGCCGTAGCCGCGGAATCCGCCGGTCGGCTGACCGAAGCGGCCCGTGCCGAAGCTGCCTCCCCGCCCGCCGCGCGCCTGCTCGAACATCGAGAAGATGTCGTCGTAGTCGGCGCCGGACGTCTGGAAGCGCGTGCCGCCGGGGCGTCCGCCCTGGCCGAACATCGAGAACACGTCCTCGAAGCCGCCCGCGCCCTGGCCACCCGCCGTGAAGCGGGCGCCTCCGGCCCCCATCGCGCGGATCTGGTCGTACTCCTTGCGCTGCTCGGGGTCGGAGAGCACCGAGTACGCCTCGGAGACCTCCTTGAACTTCGCCTCCGCGGCGGCATCACCCTGATTGGAGTCGGGGTGATGCGCGCGCGCAAGCTTGCGGTAGGTCTTCTTGAGGTCGGCCTCGCTGACGTCTTTGGAGACGCCGAGGACCGCGTAGAAGTCCTTGTCTAACCAGTCCTGGCTGGCCATGGATGCTCCTACTCGGCGGGGACGGCGACGACGACCTTCGCCGGGCGCAGCTCGACCGTGCCGAGGCGGTAGCCCACCTCGACGACCTCGAGCACTGTCGGCGTCTCGACGCCGGGGGTCGGCGCCTGGAAGATCGCCTCGTGATGCTGCGGATCGAAGACCTCTCCGGCCTCACCGTAGGCGACGACGCCGAGCCGCTCGGCGACGGCACGCACCTTGTCGCCGATCGCGGCGAAGGGCGTACCCTCCTGCAGGTCGCCGTGCTTGGCGGCGCGGTCGAGGTCGTCGAGCACGGGGAGCAGGCCCTTGGCGGCCTCGCCCTTCGCGCGGGAGATCTCGAGCTCGCGCTGCTCCTCGGTGCGGCGGCGGTAGTTGGCGTACTCGGCCTGGAGGCGCTTGAGGTCCAGCAGCAGCGCGGACTCGAGGTCGGCGAGCTTTGCGTCCTCGGCCGCGGCGTCGGCGTTCTGCGTCGCGCCGAGGATGTCGTCGAGCGTCAGCTCGTCCTCGGTCGCGGCATCCGTCCCGTCCTGCGGAGCGGGGCCGGAAGCCTGAGCCTCCGACCCCTCCGCACCCGGGACCTCGTTCGGTTCGAAGTCCTTGTCGGTCATGATTACTTCTTCTCGTCCTCGTCGTCCACGACCTCGGCATCGACGACGTCCTCGTCCGGGTTGGACGAAGGCTGCTCGCCGGATGCGTCGGCACCGGTGTCTGCGCCGGCCGAGGAGTCGGCCGACTGCGAGGCCTGCGAGGAGGCGTAGATCGCCTCGCCGAGCTTGCCCTGCGATGCGTTCAGCTTCTCGAACGCGGCCTTGACCGCGTCGTCGTCGTCACCGGCGAGCGCCGCCTTGAGGGCGTCGACGTCGGCCTGCACCTCGGACTTGACGTTCTCGGGGAGCTTGTCCTCGTTCTCCTTGATGAGCTTGTCGATCGAGTACGAGAGCGTCTCGGCCTGGTTGCGCACCTCGGCCGACTCACGACGCTTCTTGTCTTCGGCCGCGTGCTCCTCGGCCTCGCGCACCATGCGCTCGATGTCGTCCTTGGGCAGCGACGAACCGCCCGTGATCGTCATCGACTGCTCCTTGCCCGTGCCCTTGTCCTTGGCGGACACGTGCACGATGCCGTTCGCGTCGATGTCGAAGGTGACCTCGACCTGCGGGATGCCGCGGGGGGCCGGCGCGATGCCGGTGAGCTCGAACGTGCCCAGCGGCTTGTTGTCGCGCGTGAAGTCGCGCTCGCCCTGGAAGACCTGGATGGCGACCGACGGCTGGTTGTCGTCGGCGGTCGTGAAGGTCTCGCTGCGCTTGGTCGGGATGGCGGTGTTGCGCTCGATGAGCTTCGTCATGATGCCGCCCTTGGTCTCGATGCCGAGGCTCAGCGGGGTGACGTCGATGAGGAGGACGTCCTTGCGCTCGCCCTTGAGGACACCGGCCTGGAGGGCGGCGCCCACGGCGACGACCTCATCGGGGTTGACGCCCTTGTTGGGCTCCTTGCCGGTCTCGCGCTTGACGAGCTCCGACACGGCGGGCATGCGGGTCGAGCCGCCGACGAGCACGACGTGGTCGATGTCGCCGACCTTGATGTTCGCCTCGCGGATGACGTCTTCGAAGGGCTTCTTCGTGCGGTCGAGAAGGTCCTTGGTGAGGTCCTCGAACTTGGCGCGCGTGATCGTCTCGGAGAGCGACACGGGGCCGTTCTCGGTCAGCGAGAGGTAGGGGAGGTTCACCGACGTCGAGGTCGACGACGAGAGCTCCTTCTTGGCCTGCTCGGCAGCCTCCTTGAGTCGCTGCAGCGCGATCTTGTCGCCCGAGACGTCGACGCCGGTCTGGTCCTTGAACTGCTTGATGAAGAAGTCGACGAGGCGCTGGTCCCAGTCGTCGCCGCCGAGGCGGTTGTCACCGGCCGTCGAGCGCACCTGGATCGTCGAGAAGTCCTCGTCCTTGCCCACCTCGAGCAGCGAGACGTCGAAGGTTCCGCCACCGAGGTCGAAGACGAGGATGAGCTCGTCCTCCTTGCCCTTGTCGAGGCCGTATGCGAGCGCGGCCGCCGTCGGCTCGTTGATGATGCGCAGGACGTTGAGGCCCGCGATCTCGCCGGCCTCCTTGGTGGCCTGACGCTCGGCGTCGTTGAAGTACGCGGGAACCGTGATGACGGCATCCGTCACCGTGTCACCGAGGTACTGCTCGGCGTCGCGCTTGAGCTTCTGGAGGATGCGCGCGGAGATCTCCTGCGGCGTCCACTTCTTGCCGTCGACCTCGAAGGTCCAGTCGGTGCCCATGTGACGCTTGACCGACGAGACGGTGCGGTCGACGTTCGTGACGGCCTGGCGCTTGGCGGTCTCGCCGACAAGCACCTCGCCATCCTTCGTGAAGGCGACGACCGACGGGGTGGTGCGGAAGCCCTCGGCGTTCGCGATGACCTTGGGCTCGCCGCCCTCCAGGACGCTCACGACCGAGTTGGTCGTACCGAGGTCGATTCCAACAGCACGTGCCATGTGTTCTCTCTCTTTCTGTCGGGGCGGGACGGATGCCTCGCTCCCGGGTTTCTGGGAAGCCTGCTCGCGGGTTGAGCCGCGATGACTCAAGGATATCCACCCCGTTCTCCCGCGTCAAATGAACTTGAGCCGTCTCATATCAAGTTTCCAGGAAGAGGATGATGTGGACATGGGACTTCCGTGGGACTTCCGCACCATCGCCGGCGAGCGCGTCACGCTCGACCTACTGCGCGACGACGATCTCGAGGCTCTTTTCGAGATGCAGTCCGATCCCGAGGTCTGCCGCTACATGCTCTCTGAGCCGCGCACCCGCGAGCGCGTCGCCGAGGTGCGGGAACGGGATGCCGCGGCCACGCGCCTCGAGAAGACCGGCGACTACGTGCAGCCGGCGATCCGCGACGCCTCGGGCGCGCTCGTCGGGACGCTCTACTTCCACCTGACGAGCGTCGACGACCGCACCGCCGAGATCGGCTGGGCGCTGCTTCGGCGCGAGCAGGGGAAGGGTTACGCGCGCGAAGCGGCCGCCCTCATGATCGACGCGGCGTTCGGGGAGATCGGCCTGCACCGCGTGTATGCCGAGCTCGACCCGAGGAACGAGGCATCCGTCGCCCTCTGCCTGCGACTGGGCATGCGCCACGAGGGGCACTTCGTCGAGCACATGTGGTCGAAGGGCGAATGGACCGACACCGGCATCTATGCGGTGCTCGAACGCGAATGGACGGCCCGGACGACGGGCTGAACGAGTCGCCGGGAATAGGGTGGCAGGCACCCGCGAAGAGGCGGGACAGCGCGCGGCGGAACCCGCCGTTCACCGAAGGGCCATAACGTGACCGACATGAGCTCCTCCGCACCCGACGGGCGCGAGCACGTGAACATCCCCGAGCCGCTCCTGTCCGACGGCGAGCTGCACACGGCGGGACTCGATGACCGGCGCGTCCCGCGCAGGCAGGTCATCTCGTGGGCGCTCTGGGACTGGGCGACGCAGCCGTTCAACTCCGTCATCCTCACCTTCGTCTTCGTCTCGCTATACCTCGTCTCGGACAGCTTCCTCCCGGCCGAGGTAGCGGCTCAGAACGCCGACGGGGGTCTCGTCTGTTCACGCACCGCGGACGCCGCCACCGGATACTGCCAAGGGCTCTCCGACCTCGCCGAGTGGTACGGCTGGGTCACGTTCGGTGCCGGCATCCTGATCCTGCTGCTCGCCCCCGTGCTCGGACAGCGTGCCGACGCGGTCGGCAACAAGAAGCGCTGGGTCGTCGGCGGCACCGCAGTGCTCGCGGTGCTGCAGTTCGCGCTCTTCTTCGTCTACGCCGAGCCGGCCTTCTTCTGGCTGGGCGCGCTGCTGGTCGCGTTCGGCTCGGTCGCCTCCGAGATCGCGGGCGTCAACTACAACGCGATGCTCGTGGAGGTGTCGACCCGGCGCACGATCGGTCGCGTGAGTGGGCTCGGCTGGGGACTCGGGTACATCGGGGGCATCCTGGCGCTCGTCATCGTCGTGGTGCTCAACCAGTTCGAGTGGTTCGGCCTGGACGTGTCGGGAGGGCTCGCCTACCGGCTGATCGCCGTGGGCGCCGCCGTCTGGACGGTCGTGTTCGCGCTGCCCTTCGTCTTCAACGTCCCGGAGGCGCCCGCTCGCGCGGACCGCGAGAAGGTGCCGTTCTTCCGCAGCTACGTCGTGCTCGTACACGACATCGCCGCGCTGTTCCGCGAGCACCGTCCGACCTTCTGGTTCCTCATCGCCAGCGCCGTGTACCGCGACGGCCTCGCCGGGGTGTTCGCCTTCGGCGGCGTCCTCGCGGCGGTGTCGTTCGGCTTCTCGGCGACCGAGGTCATCCTCTTCGGGATTGCGCTCAACCTGGTCGCCGGCGTCTCGACGATCGCAGCGGGCTGGCTCGACGACCGCTTCGGTGCGCGCACGGTCATCGTCGCCGCGCTGTCGATCCTCATCGTGAGCGCGCTGTTCGTGTTCGTCTTCCGCGAAGAGGGCAAGATCATCTTCTGGATCGGCGGGATCGTGCTCTCGGCCGCGGTCGGGCCGGCCCAGGCATCGAGCCGGGCATTGCTCGCGCGGCTCTCGCCCGACAACATGCAGGGCGAGATCTTCGGCCTCTATGCGACCACAGGCCGCGTGATGAGCTTCCTGTCGCCGCTGCTGTGGGCACTGTTCATCGGGGTGTTCGGGGCGACCCACTTCGGCATTCTCGGGATCGTCATCGTTCTGGCGGCCGGGCTCGTCCTCCTGCTCCTTGTGAGGCTGCCGAAGCACCAGCGCGCCTGACGGGCGCGCCGCGCTCCGCGCTTCCGGGCTTCGACCAGGCCTCCGCCCGCGGCGCGTCTCGCCGCTGTCGCGCCGCGGGAATGGGGGACGCTTGCGGCGGTTATCGCGGCGCGGTGGCAGCCACACGCGACCCTCCTTTTCGCGGGGCCCGCCGCGCCGCGGCGCAGGGCGCGGGGGCTAGGCGCGAGGCCAGGCGTCGGCGAGCTTCGTCAGGAGGCGTGCGAGCTCGGCGCGCTCGGCATCCGTGAACCCCGTCAGCGCCGCGTCGACGGCCTCGCGCCGCTCACCGCGGAAGCCCCGCACGAGCGCGCGGCCCTCGTCGGTCAGCACGATCCGCGTTCGGCGCGCATCGTCGGGATCGGCCTCGCGTCGCACGAGTCCTAGCTCCGCGGCCTGCTGCACGAGACGGGAGGCACGCGGCTGGTCCACGCCGATCGCGTCGCCCACTTCGCTCACCGAGAGGGGGACGGATGCCGCGGCCAGCGCCTCGAGGAGCCTCAGCCGCGCAGGACCGCCGAAGCGCCCGGCCGCCGCCCACGGCGGAACACCTCTCCCGCCGCCGGGCCACCCCGGCCCGCCGGGCCCGCCGCCACCCCCGAAACGCGCGCCGCCGGAGCCGAAGTGCGGCCCGCCGTGGTGCCCGCCCGACGGACCGTGACCCCAGGGCGAGTCCGCACCGTGGTGGTGCGGAGCATCCCACGGGGGCCGCGGCATCCGTCGCCCGCGCAGCCGCGCGAGCGCTGCGGCGATGGCGTCCGCGGGATCGGGAGAGCCGTTCGAAGTCATGCCTCGAATTTACATGCCGCTTGACATGCGTCCTGACTGCATGTCAATCTACATGTGCATGCCATGAGACATGTATCGTAGGGCGGCCGCCGGTCGCCCGCCGAAAGGACTTCGAATGGACGATCAGAATTTCGACACCACGGGAGACGACTCCCCCGACACGACACCGACCGAGGGCGCACCCGAGGCCGACCGCATCCCGACCGACGGCCGGCCACTGGGCTTCTGGCTCCGCGCCGTCGACGCGCTCCTCACGCGCGAGTTCGACGCCGCCTTCGCCGAAGAGGGTGTCACTCGCCGCGACTGGATGCTGCTGAACGCGCTGTCGGGCGACACCGATCCGGCGCTCGCCGAGCGGCTCGCCCGTCGACCGAAGCGCCTGCGCGTGCTCGAGAAGCGCGGCTGGGCCGAAGAGACGGGCTACGGCACCTGGGTGCTCACCGCCGAGGGACGCGCGGCCAGGGAACGCCTCGCCGGCGTCGTCGACGGCATCCGTCGTCGCGTCGCCGAGAGCGTGCCCGCCGAGGACTTCGCGACCACCCTCGCCTCGCTCGAGGCGATCGCCCGCGAGCTCGGCTGGGACGAGGCGGCCTCGTCGCACGAACACGGCGGCTTCTTCGGGCCGCGCGGGGAGCGCGGACGCGGTTTCGGTTTCCGGCCCGGCTTCGGCGCAGGCCACCCGGGCTTCCCCGGCTTTCCCGGCTTCCCCGGCTTTCCCGGCTTCTCAGGCAGCCCCGGCTTGCGGGGCGGTCCCGCGGCCCGCGAAGGCTACGGACACTTCGGGCCGGGATTCCGCCCCGGCTTCGACCCTCGCCGAGCATGGGCCTGGGGCTGGGATGAAGAGGACGGATGCCGCGGCCACGGCCACCGCGCACACAGCCACCACGACCACCACAGCCACCACGGCGACCCCGGCCATCACGGCCGTCACGGCCGCGCCGGGCATGGGCACGGCCACCACGGTGAGCGCGTCCACGACCGCCACCACGGCGGCCACGACCGTGGCACCGCCGAGGAGGCGTACGAGCGGGGCTTCGACGCGGGCTACACCCGCGCGGCCGAACGGGCCTGACCGTCCGCACGACATCGCGGCGACACGCCGGGCAGAGGCATCCCTCGCCCGGCGTTTCGCCGTCTGCTCGTGCGGACGGCACGGCCTCCTCGCCCGCAATCCCCCCGAAACGAACGGCGGGCACAATGGACGGATGCCGCACCCCGCCCTCCTCGCGATCTCGCACGGCACCGCCTCGGCCGAAGGACAGGCCGCCGTCGCGGCGCTCGTCGCCGCGGCCGCCGAGCGTCTGCCCGAGGTCACCGTGCGCCTCGGACACGTCGACGTGCAGCAGCCGGATGTCGCGGCATCCCTCGCGTCCCTCCCCGAGGATCAGCACGTCGTGATCGTGCCGCTCCTCCTCTCGGCCGGGTACCACGTGCGCGTCGACCTCAAGGAGCAGTCGGCGCACCGGTCCGACGTCGTCATCACGGGCGCCCTCGGACCCGACGAGCGGCTCGTCGAGGTCCTGGCGTCGCGGCTCGCGAGCCTCGAGCCGCAGGGCGAGGACCGGATCGTCCTCGCCGTCGCGGGGTCGAGCGACGACCGCGCGAACGAGGACTGCCGCACGACCGCCGACCTCCTCGCGCAGCGCCTCGGCCGACCCGTCGACGTCGGATTCCTCGCGGCGGCCGAGCCGCGCCTCGGGGCGGCCGTCGAGAAGGCTCGGGGCGAGGCATCCGGTCGCGTCCTCGTCGCGAACTACCTGCTCGCCCCGGGGTACTTCCACGACCTCGCCGTGCGCGTGTCGCGCGGAGCCCCCGTCGCGCGGCCCCTCCTCGACGACGACGAGCCCGCGGCATCCCTCGTCGACATCGTCGTGGACCGCTACCGCGACGCCCTCGCCTGACGCCCCACACACCCGCGCACCCCAGGTCACGCACGCCGCATCTTTCTGCACCGCGCCCGGAAACCCCCGCCGCCGCAACCTCTGTGACGCCGGATTACGCATCGTGTCGTCACTTGACGGCCGCCTAGGACTCGGCGCGTGGCGCTCCTAACCTCGCGGAAGCGGACTGGCTAGCGTCCGCACCCGGGGACGCCCGGGAACATCCGGAGGCCACCGTGACCATCAGCGACATCGACACCGCGCGCACACCCGCGCCGAGGCCCGAGGGCGCCCGCGCCCGGCCGCCGCGTCCGTCGTCCAAGCCCAACGGGCAGTGGAAGATCGACGGCAAGGCGCCGCTCAACGGCAACGAGGAGTGGAAGCAGGTCGACGACGGCCTGAGTGTGCGCGAGCGCATCGAGAACGTCTACGCGCGAGAAGGCTTCGCGTCGATCGACCCGACCGACCTGCACGGGCGCTTCCGCGTGTGGGGCCTGTACACGCAGCGCAAGCCCGGCATCGACGGCGGGCGCACCGCGACCCTGACGCCGGAGGAGCTCGAGGACGAGTACTTCATGCTCCGCGTGCGCATCGACGGCGGGCAGCTCACGACCGACCAGCTCCGCGTCATCGCGGGCATCTCGACGGAGTTCGGCCGTGACACGGCAGACCTCACCGACCGGCAGAACATCCAGCTGCACTGGATCCGCGTCGAGGACATCCCCGAGATCTGGCGCCGCCTCGAAGCGGTGGGCCTGCAGACCACGGAGGCGTGCGGCGACGTGCCGCGTGTCGTCCTCGGCTCCCCCGTCGCGGGCATCGCGGCCGACGAACTCATCGACCCGACGCCTCAGATCGACGAGATCACGTCGCGGTTCATCGGAGACCCGTCGCTGGCGAACCTCCCCCGCAAGTTCAAGTCGGCCCTCACGGGGCACCCCAGCCAGGACGTCGTGCACGAGATCAACGACGTCGCCTTCGTCGCCGTCGAGCACCCCGAGCTCGGCATCGGATACGACCTCTGGGTCGGCGGCGGCCTCTCGACGACCCCCGCCCTCGCCGAGCGGCTCGGTGCGTTCGTGGCGCCGGATCAGGTGGCGGATGCCTGGCACGGCGTCGCCCAGATCTTCCGCGACTACGGATACCGGCGCCTGCGCAACAAGGCGCGGCTGAAGTTCCTGCTCGCGGAATGGGGTGCCGAGAAGTTCCGGCAGGTGCTGCAGGACGAGTACCTCGGCTACGAGCTCCCCGACGGCCCCGCCGCCCCCAAGCCCCGCTCGCAGGGCGACCACGTCGGCGTGCACAAGCAGAAGGACGGCCGCTTCTACGTCGGCGCGACCCCCATCGTCGGGCGCGTCTCGGGCCCGAACCTCGCGGGGCTCGCCGATCTCATCGAGGCGCACGGCTCGACGCGGCTGCGCACGACGCCGCACCAGAAGATCGTGATCCTCGACATCCCCGAGGAGAAGGTCGAGTCGCTCATCGCGGGTCTGGACGAGCTCGGCCTGCAGGCGCGGCCGAGCCTCATCCGCCGCGGCACGATCGCGTGCACGGGCATCGAGTTCTGCAAGCTCGCGATCGTCGAGACCAAGGCCTACGCGACGGCGGCCGTGCTCGACCTCGAGGAGCGCCTCAAGCAGTTCGACCTGCCGCATCCGATCGCCCTCCACGTCAACGGCTGCCCCAACTCGTGCGCGCGCATCCAGACCGCCGACATCGGGCTCAAGGGTCAGCTCGTCACGATCGACGGCGAGCAGGTGCCCGGCTACCAAGTGCACCTCGGCGGCGGGCTCGTGTCGAAGACCCGCGACGAGGCCGGCCTCGGTCGCACCGTCCGCGGCCTCAAGGTCGCCGCCGACGGCATCGCCGACTACACCGAGCGGGTCGTCCGCCGGTTCCTGTCCGACCGCGAGGGCGACGAGACCTTCGCCGAGTGGGCGCACCGCGCCGACGAGGAGGCCCTGCAATGACCCCGCCCCAGACCGTGAACCTCCACCTGAGCGCCGAGAGTGCGGGGGCCACCCGGTGTCTCGGCGGCCAGATGGAGGCTCACGGGTCGGGGAGGGGGCGCGCATGACCGTGTCGCTCGCGCCGCGGGTCGCGGTGAAGCGCAGCCGCGAAGAGCTCCGGGCTCTCGCCGAGCGCGGCAACGAGGAGCTCGGCAGCCTGACCGCGCACGAGGCATCCCCCGAAGAGGTCGTCGCGTGGGTCGCCCGCCACTTCTCGACGGATGCCGCGGCCGTCGCATGCTCGATGGCCGACGCCGCGCTGCCGCACCTCGTCGCCGGCTCCCTTCCGGGCGTCGACGTGCTCTTCCTCGACACCGGGTACCACTTCGCCGAGACGCGGTTCACGCGCGACGAGGTCGGCCGCGTGCTCGACGTGCGGATCGTCGACGTGCTCCCCGAGCAGACGGTGGCCGAGCAGGACGCCGAGTTCGGCGCCCAGCTGTTCGCCCGCGACCCGGGCCTGTGCTGCGCGCGGCGCAAGGTCGGGCCGCTGCAGGACGCCCTCGGCGGCTACGAGGTGTGGTTCACGGGCGTGCGCCGCGACGAGGCGCCGACCCGCACGAACACCCCCCTCGTGACGTGGGACGAGCGCAACGGCCTCGTCAAGGTCAACCCCGTCGCCGCCTGGACGTTCGACGACCTGCTCGACTACGCCGGCGCGCACAATGTGCCGGTGAACCTCCTCGTCTCCAACGGCTACCCCTCGATCGGCTGCGAGCCGTGCACCAAGCCCGTCGCACCGGGCGAAGACCCGAGGTCGGGCCGCTGGGCCGGCCTCTCCAAGACGGAATGCGGGCTCCACGTATGACCGGCACGATCGCGCCCACGCGCCTGTCGACCCTCGACCTCCTCGAGGCCGAGGCCATCCACATCATCCGCGAGGTCGTCGCGGAGTTCGAGCGCCCCGTGCTGCTCTTCTCGGGCGGCAAGGACTCCGTCGTCGTGCTGCACCTGGCGACGAAGGCCTTCTGGCCGGGCCGGGTGCCGTTCCCCGTCCTGCACGTCGACACGGGCCACAACTTCCCCGAGGTCCTCGCGTTCCGCGACGAGACCGTCCAGCGCCTCGGCATCCGCCTCGAGGTCGCCCGCGTGCAGGACTACATCGACGACGGCCGCCTGCAGGAGCGCGCCGACGGCACGCGCAACCCGCTGCAGACGCTCCCGCTCCTCGACGCCATCGCCGCGGGCCGGCACGACGCCGTCTTCGGCGGCGCACGCCGCGACGAAGACAAGGCGCGCGCGAAGGAGCGGATCATCTCGCTGCGCGACGAGTTCGGCCAGTGGGACCCCCGCAATCAGCGGCCGGAGCTGTGGAGCCTGTACAACGGCCGCCACACGCCGGGCCAGCACGTGCGGGCCTTCCCCATCTCGAACTGGACCGAGCTCGACGTCTGGCGCTACATCGAGCGCGAGCAGATCGCGCTCCCGCCGCTGTACTTCGCGCACGAGCGCGAGGTGTACGAGCGCGACGGGATGTGGCGCGCCGTCGGCGAGTTCTCGCCGCCGCTCCCCCACGAGCAGACGCAGCTGCGCACGGTGCGCTACCGCACGGTGGGCGACATGAGCTGCACGGGAGCAGTCGAATCGGATGCCTCGGACCTGCCATCCATCGTCTCGGAGGTCGCCCGCACGACCATCACCGAGCGCGGCGCGACGCGAGCCGACGACCGGCTGAGCGAAGCCGCCATGGAGGACCGCAAGAAAGACGGATACTTCTGATGCCGGAGACCATCTCACTCGACCTGTCCTCCGCGGCAGAAGGCAGATTGCCGCTCGGCGCCCCCGCGGAGCGCCGCGGCGGAGCCGAGGCCCTCGAGAGGGGGACGCTGTTCCGCTTCGCGACGGCCGGCTCGGTCGACGACGGCAAGTCGACGCTCGTCGGTCGGCTGCTGCACGACTCCAAGGCGATCCTCGCCGACCAGCTCGAGCAGGTCGCACGCACGTCGGCCGAGCGCGGCTTCGCCCACGGCGCCTTCGACTTCGCCCTGCTGACCGACGGCCTGCGCGCCGAGCGCGAGCAGGGCATCACGATCGATGTGGCGTACCGCTACTTCTCGACGGGGTCGCGCAGCTTCATCCTCGCCGACTGCCCCGGCCACGTGCAGTACACCCGCAACATGGTCACCGGCGCGACGACGGCCGACGCGGTCGTCGTGCTCATCGACGGACGCAAGGGCGTGCTCGAGCAGACCCGCCGGCACCTCGCGGTCGTCGCGCTGCTGCGCGTCCCCCATGTCATCGTCGCGGTCAACAAGATCGACCTCCTCGACTTCGCCGAATCCGCCTTCGCGCGGGTCGCCGACGAGGTGCGCGGCGTCACGACCGAGCTCGGCATCGAGGGCGTCCACGTCATCCCGGTGTCGGCGCTCGAGGGCGACAACATCGTCGACCGTTCCGCGCGCACGCCCTGGTACGAAGGCCCCGCCCTCCTCGAGCTCCTCGAGCAGCTCCCCTCGTCGGACGAGCTCGAGACCGAGCTCGAGCCGTTCCGCCTCCCCGTCCAGGTGGTGCTGCGGCCGCAGGGCGGCCTCTCGCCCGAGCTCGCGGCCGACCCCGCCCTCGCCGAGCGCTACCGCGACTACCGGGCGGTCGCCGGCCGGGTGTCGTCGGGCGCGGTGCGCGTCGGCGACGCCGTCACGGTCTTCCCGAGCGGAGTCGACACGGTCGTCACGGGGATCCAGGTCGCCGGCGTCGACGTCGACGAGGCGCAGGCGCCGCAGTCCGTCGCGCTGCAGCTCGCGCACGACGTCGACGCGGCACGCGGCGCCGTGATCGCGGCATCCGGAACCCTCCCCGAGGCCCGGCGCGAGATCGCGGCGGAGCTCTTCCAGCTCGACGCGCGGCCGCTGCACGCCGGCAGCCGCGTGCTCGTCAAGCACGGCACGACGACGGTGCAGGCGCTCGTCGCCTCGATCGACGCACGCCGCGACCTCGACTCGCTCGCGCACGAGCCGGCCGACTCCCTCGCGACCAACGACATCGGGCACGCGACCCTGCGCCTCGCGACCGACCTCCCGCTCGAGCCGTACGGCCTCAACCGATCGAGCGGCTCGTTCCTCGTCATCCATCCGTCCGACGGCGCGACCCTCGCCGCCGGCATCGTGCGGGACTGACCCGCGTCAGCCCGCATCCCGCCCCACCCGCACCACCCACCCACCGAAACGCCGACGAAGGAGGCGACAACCGTGAACAGAAACCGCACCGCGACGACGATCACCATCCTGGGGCTCCTCGCGATGGGCATGGCCGGCTGCGCCTCGGGCGCGAGCTCGGCCGCCGAGGGGGCACCTGCCGCCGACGGCGCCTCGGTGAGCGAGCTGCGGCTCGGCTACTTCGCCAACGTGACCCACGCCCCCGCTCTCGTCGGCCTGCAGGAGGGCATCTTCGACGACGACCTCGGCGACGTCGAGGTCACGACGCAGGTGTTCAACGCGGGTCCCGCCGCGATCGAGGCCCTGACCGCGGGCGCGATCGACGCGACCTACATCGGGCCCAACCCCTCGATCAACACGTTCATCCAGTCCGGCGGCGCGTCTGCGCGCATCATCGCGGGCGCGGCGACCGGAGGCGCGGCACTCGTCGTCGCCGACGGCATCGACAGCCCGAAAGACCTGAAGGGAACGACGCTCGCCTCGCCGCAGCTCGGCAACACGCAGGACGTGGCGCTGCGCGTCTGGCTCGCCGACGAGGGCTTCACGACCGACACCTCCGGCGGCGGTGACGTCTCGGTCACCCCGACCGAGAACGCGCAGACCCTGACGCTCTTCCAGCAGGGTGCGATCCAGGGCGCGTGGCTGCCCGAGCCGTGGGTCTCGCGCCTGGTGGTGGATGCCGGGGCCCACGTGCTCCAGGACGAAGCCGATCTCTGGACCGACGGGGAGTTCCCGACGACCGTGCTGCTCGTGCGGGCCGACTTCCTGAAAGCGCACCCCGACGTCGTGGAGGACCTCCTGAAGGCCCACGTCGACTCGGTGCAGTGGATCGCGGACCACCCCGACCAGGTCGCCGACGTCGTCAACGCGCAGCTCGAGAAAGACACCGGCAAAGGCCTGTCCGACGCCGTCATCGACCGGGCGCTCCAGCACGTGAGCTTCTCCGTCGACCCGCACGCCGACACGTTCGAGACGCTCGTCGAGAACGGGCTGCAGGCCGGCACGCAGAAGAAGGGCTCGATCGACGGCCTCTTCGACCTCCGTCTGCTCAACGGCATCCTCGAGGGCGAAGGGGCCGACACCGTCTCGGCCGCGGGCCTGGGTGAGGACACCCCGTGACGACTCCCCTCGACAGGGTCGCGTCCCCGCGCATCGCGGCCGACCTCGGCCCGAGCTTCGACGGCGTCGCGCCCGTCCCCGCTCCCGCGCCGCCCGCGCCGCCAGCCGTCCGCATCGACCACGTCTCGAAGCGGTTCGGCTCCGGGCCCGTCGTCCTCGACGACGTCTCGCTCGACATCGCGCCGGGCGAGTTCGTCTGCCTCCTCGGCGCCTCCGGCTGCGGCAAGTCGACGCTCCTCAACCTCATCGCGGGCCTCGAGCAGCCGACCCTCGGCGAGATCCGCACCCCCGACGGCGGCTCGGCGGTGATGTTCCAGGAGTCCGCGCTCATGCCGTGGCTCACGGCGCGTCGCAACGTCGAGCTCGCGCTGCGCCTGCGCGGCGTGCCCCGGGCCGAGCGACGCGAGAAGGCGCTCGCACTGCTCGACACCGTGAATCTGGCGGATGCCGCGGAGAAGCGTCCGCACGAGCTCTCGGGCGGCATGCGCCAGCGCGTCGCGCTCGCCCGCGCCCTCGCCCAGGACCGGCCCGTCCTCCTGATGGACGAGCCCTTCGCCGCGCTCGATGCGATCACGCGCGACCTCCTCCACGAGGAGCTGGAGCGGGTATGGCGCGCGACCGGCCGCACCATCGTCTTCGTGACGCACAACGTGCGCGAGGCCGCGCGGCTGGGCCAGCGCGTCGTGCTGCTCGGCAGCCGGCCCGGACGCGTCGTCGAGGAGTGGCGCATCGCCAAGACGAAGGGGCGCCGCATCGAGTCGCCCGAGGTCGCGGCGCTCTCGGTCGAGATCACCGAGAAGCTCCGGAAGGAGATCCGGCGCAATGCTGTCTGAGACATCCGTTCCCGCACGCGCGGGGGGCGAGGCATCCGTCCCGCCCGGCGACGACCTCCGCAGCCTCTCCGCAGGCCTGGACAATCTGCAGACCGCGGCCGGAACCGAGCAGGGCCGCTGGCGGCGCTTCGTCGCGAGCGTCGTGCCGCCGATCGTGTTCGTCGTGCTCCTCATCCTCGCGTGGCAGCTCTTCGTCGTCATCGCGCAGCCGCGACCCGACATCGTGCCGAGCCCCATCGACGTGTGGAACGCGATGGGCGACGCGTGGGCCTCGGGCCGGCTGCAGCTCGCCGTGACCACGAGCCTCGAGCGCGGCGTGGTCGGCTTCCTCATCGCGATCGTCGTCGGCACGCCCATCGGGCTGCTCCTGGCCGAGGTGCGGCCCATCCGCCGCGCCGTCGGGCCGATCATCTCGGGACTCCAGGTGCTCCCCTCGGTCGCGTGGGTTCCCGCCGCCATCATCTGGTTCGGCCTGTCGGATGCGACCGTCTACTTCGTCATCCTCATGGGCGCGATCCCCTCGATCGTGAACGGCCTCATCGCCGGAGTCGACCAGGTGCCGCCGCAGCTGCGCCGCGTCGGCACGGTGCTCGGCGCCTCGCGCTGGCAGCTCGCCACCGCCGTCATCATGCCCGCCGCGCTCCCCGGCTACGTCGCGGGGCTCAAGCAGGGCTGGGCGTTCTCGTGGCGATCGCTCATGGCGGCCGAGATCATCGCGGTCGGCGGGACGATCGGCTTCGGCCTCGGGTCGATGCTGCAGCAGTCGCGCGAGCTCGCCGACCTCGCGAGCGTCCTCGCGACGATCATCCTCATCCTCGCGATCGGGATCCTCATCGAACTCGTCTTCTTCGGCCCCATCGAGCGCCGACTCCTCGCGCGCCGCGGACTCCTCGTGACAGGAGGCTCACGATGACGCTTGATCAGGCGCAGGACGGCGGCGGCAAGGTCTGGCTCGTCGGGGCGGGGCCGGGCGATGCCGGGCTCCTCACCGTCCGGGGGCTCCGGGCGCTGGAGCGGGCCGACGTCATCGTCGCCGACCGCCTCGGCGCCCGCGCCGTGCTCGACGGTCTCGCCGCCGACGGGGTGGAGCTGCGGGCCGAAGTCGTCGACGTCGGAAAGCTCCCCGGGCATCACGCCGTGCCGCAGGACGCCATCAACGCCCTCCTCGTGCAGCTCGCCCGAGAAGGCCGGGAGGTCGTCCGCCTCAAGGGCGGCGATCCCTACATCTTCGGGCGGGGCGGCGAGGAGCTCGCCTTCTGCCGCGAGGCCGGCGTCGAGGTGGAGGTCGTCTCGGGCGTCACGAGCGCGATCTCGGTGCCCGCCATCGCGGGGATCCCGCTCACGCATCGCGGGCTCGCGACCGCCTTCACGGTCGTGACCGGTCACGACCAGATCCGCGCACTCGGCGGCGGCCGCGACCACACCGTCGTGCTCCTGATGGGGGTCGGCACGCTCGCGCACGCCGCCATGACGCTCGCCGTCGGCGAGCGCGGGGCGCAGTGCCCCGTCGCGATCATCGAAGACGGCTTCGGCGCCGGGCAGCGGGTCACTGTCGGCACGCTCGCCACGATCGCAGGCCAAGCCGCCGAACGCGGCGTGCGCTCCCCCGCCGTCGTCGTGGTCGGCGACGTCGTGACTCTCAGCCCCTACGCACCCGCCGAGCTCGCGGCATCCGTCACCCCCTCCGAGCCCCTCCTCGAACGTCCCCCTCGCTGAGGTGCCGCGTTCGCCGCCCCGCCCCGCGAGGCGGCGTGCCGTGCCACCAACCCGCTCTCCACCGAAAGGCCATCACCCATGACCTCTCCCCTCTCTCTCCGCGTCGCGATCGTCGGCGCCGGCCCCGCGGGCATCTATGCCGGCAACATCCTCACCAACGCGGTGCAGGATGCCGGGGGCACGGCGACGATCGACCTGTTCGAGTCGCTCCCCTCGCCCTACGGCCTCATCCGCTACGGCGTCGCGCCCGATCACCCCCGCATCAAGGGCATCGTCAACTCGCTGCACGAGATGCTCGACGCCGGCACCACCCGCTTCATCGGCAACGTGGAGATCGGCCGCGACCTCGACCTCGAGGAGCTGCACGAGCGCTACGACGCCGTCATCCTCGCGACCGGGGCGATCCGCGACGCCGCCCTCGACATCCCCGGCATCGACCTGCCGGGCTCCTACGGCGCCGCGGACTTCGTCGCCTGGTACGACGGACACCCCGACGTCCCGCGCGAGTGGCCGCTCGACCAGCGCGAGGTCGCCGTCATCGGCAACGGCAACGTCGCGCTCGATGTCGCCCGCGTGCTGGCAAAGCACGCCGTCGACCTCCGGCCGACCGAGATCGCCGACAACGTGCTCGCGGGGCTCGAGGCATCCGCCGTCACCGACGTGCACGTCTTCGGCCGCCGCGGACCCGCCGACATCAAGTTCACGCCGATCGAGCTGCGCGAGCTCGGCGAGGTGCCCGACGTCGACATCGTCGTGCACGACGAGGACTTCCACGACGCCGACCCGGCGAAGGCGCCGAACAATCAGCTGAAGGTCATGCTGCGGATCCTCAACGGGTGGCGCGGCCGCCAGTCCACCGGAGCGACGCGCCGGCTGCACCTGCACTTCTACCACTCGCCGGTCGAGGTGCTCGGCGAGGAGCGGGTCGCGGGCGTGCGGTTCGAGCGCACCGAGCCCGTCGGCGACGGCCGCGTGCGCGGCACGGGTGAGTTCCGCGAGATCGCGGTGCAGCAGGTCTACCGCGCGGTCGGGTACTACGGCTCGCCCGTCGTCGGCGCCCCGTTCGACGAGAGGGCGGGCGTCGTGACGAACGTCGAAGGCCGCGTCGTCGACGAGTCGGGCCGGCCGGTGCCGGGCCTGTACGCGACCGGCTGGATCAAGCGCGGTCCCGTCGGTCTCATCGGGCACACGAAGTCCGACGCGATGGAGACGATCGCCCATCTCGTGACGGATGCCGAGGCCGGCGCCCTGCGCGCGCCCCGCGTCGACGACGACATCCTGCAGCTCCTCGACGAGCGCGAGGTGGAGTACACGACATGGGACGGCTGGCTCGCCCTCGATGAGCACGAGCGCCTCCTCGGTGAGACCCACCTCCACACGCGCGAGCGGGTCAAGGTCGTGCCCCGCGAGGAGCAGGTGGAGATCTCCCGCGCCGGCAGCCTCACGCTGTCATGACGTACGTCATCGCGCTCCCGTGCGTCGACGTCAAGGACCGCGCATGCATCGACGAATGCCCCGTCGACTGCATCTACGAGGGTGAGCGAAGCCTCTACATCCATCCCGACGAATGCGTCGACTGCGGCGCGTGCGAGCCCGTGTGCCCCGTCGAGGCGATCTACTACGAAGACGATCTGCCCGACGAGTGGCAGGACTACTACAAGGCCAACGTCGAGTTCTTCGACGACATCGGCTCGCCCGGCGGCGCCGCCAAGACCGGCGTCTTCGCGAAGGATCACGCCGTCATCGCGGCGCTGCCTCCCCAGGCAGGCGGCCATGACTGAGCCGGTGGCGCTCCCCTCGGCCGAGGTCGACGTCGTCATCATCGGCGGCGGCCCCGCGGGGCTCTCGGCGGCCCTCAACCTCGGCCGTGCCCGCGCGTCGGTCATCGTCATCGACGCCGGGCGGCCGCGCAACGCCGCGACGCTACGCTCGCACGGCTTCCTCACCCGCGACGGCGTGCCGCCGCTCGAGCTGCGCAAGCTCGCGCGCGCCGAGCTCGCCGCCTACCCCGACGTGCGCGTGCTCGAG
This sequence comes from Microbacterium sp. F51-2R, assembly GCF_052180235.1. GTDB lineage: Bacteria > Actinomycetota > Actinomycetes > Actinomycetales > Microbacteriaceae > Microbacterium. The sequence goes on from NZ_CP197470.1 coordinate 2,273,853, forward strand.
CGCACCGTCGCGACGGCGCTCATCCGGACGGCGGATGCCGCGACCGGCCTCCGCTTCATCGTCGCCCTGCAGGGGCGTTCGCCGGGCACTCCGCCCGCCGTCGCCGCGCGCGCCGTGATCGTCGCGACGGGCCTGCGCGAGACGCTCCCCGAGATCCCGAGCCTGCGCGCCTATTACGGCATGAGCCTCTTCAGCTGTGCCGCGTGCGACGCGTGGGAGCTGCAGGACCGCCCTCTCGCCCTCATCGGCGAGACCCCCGACCTCGCCGCCCGCGCGCGGCTCATCGCGCGCTGGACCGACAGGCTCACCGTCTTCACGAACGGCGCCGACGTCGTCGACACCGTCGAAGAGGCCGAGCTCGCGGCATCCGGGATCCTCGTCGAGAGGCGCGGCATCGACGACCTCGAGGGCGACCGCGGCACGGTCAGGGCCGTTCGCCTCGCCGACGGCACGACGATCCCGATCGACGGCGGCTTCGTGCGGCCGCGGTGGCACCCCGCGCTCGATTTCCTCTCGACCGTCGACGCCGACCGCGACGACGAGGGGCACCTCGTGGTCGACGGCTCCGGCCGCACATCGGTGGAGGGTCTGTACGCGGCGGGGGATGCCGCGGCCCCCGGTCCGCAGCAGCTCATCGTCGCCGCGGGTCAGGGTGCGCGGGCCGCGGCCGTGCTCGTGCACGACTCCGTCGGCGTGCAGACCGCGCACTGATGGACCAGCCCCCTCACCTCGGTCGCCCCGGTGACCCCGGACACGGCCCGTCACAGCGGCCGAGCACACGGCTGGAAGGTTGTCAACCTCACTGCGCGTACATCTCGGCTGATGTGTAATTCCATGTACGTCACACCATGTGGCGGCTATGCTGAGGGGCTGAAACATGACGTTGATCGACGACGGCGCAGCGCACCTGCGTCTCGAGGTGGGCGAAGTCCAGGCATCCTGGCACGAGGTCGACGAAGGCTTCTGGGTCGCGAACACGGACGGCGCGTTCCTCGGGACGATCGAGCTGATCGGGTCGGGCCGATACTTCGCCCGCGACGCGACACGATCGTACGTGGGCGAGTATCCGACGCTGGATCTTGCGCAGGCGGCGGTCGGCGCCGCTGCCGGTGAGAGCGTCCGGGGAGGATTCCATGCCTCAGAGCGTCGTACGTCGCGAGGGCGAGCGTCTCTACGCTGACCCGCCCCGAACGCCCGAGGGGCGTCGCCTGAGTGAGGCGATCCTCCATCTGCGGCGGGCCGAGCGGGTGCAGGCCGAGCGCGCACAGCGCGCCTCCGGCCTCTCGAATGTCGACCTGACCGCGCTCCGCTACCTCGTGCAGGGGTACCGCGACGGACGCGACCTCAGCCCCAAAGACGTCATCGTGATGCTCGAGACCTCGAGCGCGACCGTCACCAACGTGGTCGAGCGACTCGTGCAGCGCGGCTTCGTCACCCGCGTCCAGCACCCGCGCGACCGCCGGGCCCACTTCCTCGTGCCGACGCCGGAGGCGATCCGCCGCGTCGACGCCTCCCTCGCCCCGCACCACGCCGCCGTGGCCGCAGCGATCGACTCCCTCTCCCCCGCCGAGGCCGACACGGCCGCGTCCGTCGTCCTGCGCATCGCGGCGGCGCTCGACGCGCTCGCCGCCTCTCCGTCCCTGAGGCCGCCTCCCACGGCGGAGACTGCCGCGGAGGCCGCTGCCGCCCCGTAGGCCGCTTCCGCCCATAAGCCGCTTCAGCCACAGCGCGGCGGCGCGCTCAGCGCCGGGACTGCTCGGACTGCGAGAGGCGCTGCGCGATGTAGATCGGCACGATCGACACCACGACCATCACGACGGCGATGACCGAGACGATCGGCGCTTGGTTGGGTCGGAACATGTTGTTGAGGATGAAGATCGGCAGCGTCGTGACCCCCGACCCCGCCGTGAAGGTCGTCACGATGATCTCGTCGAAGCTGAGCGCGAAGGCGAGCAATCCGCCGGCGAGGAGCGCCGAGCGCAGCTGCGGGAAGGTCACGAGGCGGAACGTCGTCCAGACTCCCGCGCCGAGGTCGGCGGAGGCCTCCTCGAGACTCGTCCCCATGCGCCGCAGGCGCGCGATGGTGTTGTTGAAGACCGTCACGATGCAGAAGGTCGCGTGGGCGATCACGACCGTCCAGATCGACAGCGGGATGCCCATGATCGTGCGGAAGAAGTTGTTGAGCGCGATGCCCGTGATGATCCCGGGGAGGGCGATCGGCAGGATGACGAGCAGGTTGACGGCGCTGCGGCCGAAGAAGTCGAACCGCTGCAGCGCGAGCGAGAGCAGCGTGCCCAGCACGAGGGAGATCAGCGTCGCGACGGTCGCGACCTGCACGCTGGTGAGAACGGCCGACATCGCGCCCTGGCTCTGGAACGCCTTGACCCACCACTCGAACGTGAACCCCGGGGGCGGCCACGTGAGAGACGTCGATGTCGAGAAGGAGTTCACGAGCACGACGAACAGCGGCACGTAGACGATCACGAGGATCAGCGCCGTGACGATCGCGAGCGTGACGCGCGCGGACTTTCCGAGTCGCACCGTCGTCTCCTAGAGGTTGTCGAGGGCGCCCGTGCGGCGCACGAGAGCGAGGTAGCCGAAGATGATGACGATCGGGATGAGCGCGATCGCGGCCGCGAGAGGCAGGTTGTTGGCCGCGCCGACGTTCGTGTAGACGAGGTTTCCGAGCATCTGCGTCGCCCCGCCCACGATGTTCACCGTGATGTAGTCGCCGAGGGTGAGCGAGAAGCTGAAGATGGTACCCGCGATGATCGCGGGCATCGCGAGCGGCAGCACGACGTGCCGCACGGTCGTCCAGCTCTTCCCGCCGAGGTCTGCCGATGCCTCGAGCAGCGAATCGGGCACGCGCTCCATGCCGGCGTAGATCGGCAGGATGACGTAGGGGAGCCACAGGTACGAGAGCGTGATGACGGTCGCGGTGAGCCCGTAGCCCGGCGTGTGCAGGCCGAGCGGTGCGAGCAGCCACTCGAGGATGCCGTCCTGCGAGAGCACGGAGCGCCAGGCGTACGCCTTGACGAGGTAGCTCGCCCACAGCGGCATGAGCACGGCGATGACGAGCAGCCGCTGCACGCGGGGCGTGGCGACCTTGGCCATGAAGAAGGCGATCGGGAGCGCGACGACGACGTCGATGACGGTGACGGCGAGCGCGATCCCCAGGGTGCGGAGGGTGACCGTCTGGTACAGCGAGCCCGTGAGGACCGTCACGATGTTGTCGAGCGTCCAGTCCGTGACGATCTCGCCCGTGAACGAGTCGACCGTCCAGAACGCCGTGACCAGCAGCAGGACGAGCGCGACGATGTAGACGAGCACGAGCCAGAACAGCGGCGCCGTCAGCAGCAGGGCGAGCCGCGCGCGCGGGTGCCCGCTCAGCCACGCCGATCCGCGCCGGGCGGGCGTCGTGGCGGGAGGCGGCACGACCCGCCGCGGCTCGGGCGGGGCCATCGTGTCAGTCATCGGTCTCCTCGGAGGTGCCGGGGGCGGCGGGCGCCGCCCCCGGCGGATCGGCTCGAGCGGGTCAGCCCTTGATCTGGGCCCAGGACTCGGTCCAGGTGGCGTAGTCGACGCACTTCACGTCGGTCCGGCCGTCGACGCACTTCTGGATCGGGGTCGTCCAGTACCAGATCTTCGACGCGTAGTCGGCGTCACCGGCGTGGTAGGCCTCGCAGTCGTCGCGGTAGTCGCACGCCGCCTGGCTCGACGGGGCCTCGCCGAAGTAGGCCGTCGCCTGCGCGTTGACCTCGGGGCTCGCGATCCAGTCCAGCCACGCGTAGGCGCAGTTGGGGCTCTTCGCCTTCGACGCGATCATCCACGTGTCCGACCAGCCCGTGGCTCCCTCGTCCGGCAGCACGACGGCGGTCTTCGCGCCCTCGGCCTCGAGGCTGTTCTGGATGACCTGCCACGTCGTCCCGACGACGGAGTCGCCCGTCTCGAACGACTGGATCTCCTTGAGGTAGTCCGACCAGTACTCGCCGATGTGCTCGCGCTGCTTCGTGAGCAGGTCGACGGCCGCCTGGAACTGCTTCTCGTCCAGCGCGTAGGGGTTCTTGATCCCGAGGTCGGGCTGGTGCGCCATGAGGTACACGGCGGCATCGGCGATGTAGATCGGCGAGTCGTACGCCGTGACCTTGCCCGAGTGCGCGCTCGCGTCGTCGAAGACGGCGCTCCACGAGGTCGGCGCGGGCGTGACGGCATCCGTGTTGTACAGGAGGAGGTTGGCGCCGTAGCCGTGGGGAACCCCGTACGACTGCCCGTCGACCGAGTTCCACTCCTTCTCCTTGAGGAAGTCGTAGACCCCGGCGTAGCTCGGGATGAGATCGGTGTTGACCGGGGCGACGTCTCCCGCCGCGATGAGTCGCAGGGTCGCGTCGCCCGATGCGGCGACCACGTCGTAGTCGCCCGTCTTCATGAGGTTCACGGCCTCGTCGGAGGTGCCGTAGCTCTTGGACGTGACCGTGCAGCCGGTCTTGTCCTCGAAGCCCGACACCCAGTCGACGCTCGGGTCGTTGCTGCCGTCCTCGACGTACCCGGGCCACGCCAGGATCGAGACCTGTCCCTCCATGTCGCCGAGCTTCTCGGCCTCCGCCGACGGCGCACTCCCGCCGCCGCCGGCGGTGCCGCAGCCGGACAGGACGGCGATCGCCCCGATCGCCAGCGCGGCGCCGACGGTCGCCCGCGCGCCGCGTGTCTTGTGCATCATGTTGTGCTTCCTCTCGGGTGCTTCTGCTGTGTGTGTCCGGGGCGATCGCCCGCGGTCTCGGGCCGGCTCACTCGCCGGGCGGAAGAAGGGGAACGACGTCGGACTCGTGCCAGACCACGTGCACGCGGTCGCCGCGTTCGTCGTCGGCGAGCCGGCTGCGGTCGTTGCGCTCGAGGACGGTCACGCGCATCCCGGCGTCCAGATCGATGACGCGACGGATGCCGCTGCCGACGTAGATGGATTCGACGAGCGTGCCGGGAGCCGACCTCTCCCCCTCGCCGGTCGCCGGCTGCGCGGCGAGGGTCAGCTTCTCGGGGCGGATCGAGTGCTCTCCCGATCGGCCCATCAGCGTGGACGAGCGCTCCGGGTCGAACAGGTTCGACGTTCCGACGAAGTCGGCGACGAACCGCGATGCGGGTCGCTCGTACAGCTCCCACGGCGTGCCCAGCTGCTCGATCCGGCCGTCGTGGAAGACGGCGATGCGGTCGGAGAGGGTCAGCGCCTCCTCCTGATCGTGCGTCACGAAGATGAAGGTGATGCCGAGGTCACGCTGGATCTGCTTGAGCTCCACCTGCATCTGCTCGCGGAGCTTGAGGTCGAGGGCGCCCAGCGGCTCGTCGAGGAGCAGCACCTTGGGCTGCACGACCGTAGCGCGGGCGAGGGCGACCCGCTGGCGCTGACCGCCCGAGAGCTGCGCCGGCCGGCGCGCTGCGAACTGCCCGAGACGGACCGCCTCGAGCGCCTTCATCGCGCGATCGCGGCGTTCGGCGCGCGAGATGCCGCGCACGCGCAGACCGTACGCGACGTTGTCGAGCACGCTCATGTGCGGGAAGAGGGCGTAGTCCTGGAAGACCGTGTTGACGTCGCGGTCGAACGGCGCCTTCTTCGTCACGTCCTGGCCGAACAGCTCGATCGAGCCCGCGGTCGGCTGCTCGAACCCCGCGATGAGCCGCAGCACCGTGGTCTTGCCCGATCCCGACGGTCCGAGCATCGAGAAGAACTCGCCGGCGGCGATCTCGAGGTCGACGTGGTCGACGGCCGTGACGGTGCCGAACTGCTTCGTCAGCCCCGTGAGACGGATGGCGGGGTGCTGCTCGCTCATGGACGATCTCCTTCGATGGTCGATCGAAATTTAATCATATGGATCCATATGTCATGGAGAGGGCGAGCGTGTTACGGTCGTGTCACGGTCGGCGGGCACGAGCTCCCGGCCCCGCCCGCGACCCGGGAGAGCTTCGATGCCCCACGCCACGGGACGAGTCGACGCCGCGAGAGCCGTCGTCTTCGCGCCGCTGGACGGCGCGGGAAGAGCGGAGCTCGTCGAGCAGCGCCTGACCGACGCCATCGTGAGCGGAGTACTCCGCGACGGCGAGCGCCTCCCCAGCGAATCCGAGCTCTCTCGCAGTCTCGGCGTCGCGCTCGTCACGGCGCGCGAGGCCCTCGAGGGCATGCGCGACAAGGGCCTCGTGCGCACGCGCCGCGGCCGCGACGGCGGAAGCTTCGTGACGTTCGACCGCGACTCAGCAGGACGGATGCTGGAGGCCAGGCTCGGCGAGCACTCCCGCATCGAGCTGCGAGACCTCGCGCTCCACGTCGGTGCCATCGCGGGCACGGCGGCGGAGGTCGCCGCCGGACGATCGAGCGACGACGACCTCGAGAGCCTCCGCACGATCGCGGAGCACGCCGATCTCACGACGGCCGGCGGAGCACGGCGAGCCGTCAGCAGATTCCAGCTCGAGGTGGCCGCGATCAGTCAGTCGCCACGGCTCGTCCGCGAAGAGATTCGCCTGCAGGCCGAGGCCGGCCCCCTCCTCTGGCTGTGCCTGCGCGAGCAGGAGTACCGTGAGCGCAGCGCGCACGCGCGCGAGCAGGTCATCGCGGCGATCCGCGATGTGCGACCCGAGACCGCGCGCGAAGCGACCATCACCCACATCACGAGCGCCTTCGAATGGCTGGTGCACGAGCGGCTCGAGCTCGACGCGGCCGGCAGGGACGAGGCATCCCGAACCCCCGAGGACGGATCCGCATGAGCACAGTGGCGACGCATCGCGGCGTCGCGATCGCGGCCCGGGTCGCCGAGACGATCGACGGCGTGTTCGCGACGATCGACGGGTGGCGCGACCTCGTAGAGAGAAGGCTCGCCGAGGGGCTCGCCCTCACGGCCGATGCCATCGATCCGGTCGTCGAATCGTTCGCCATGCCCGCGCTCGCAGCCGACACCCTCATCACCGGGTCGGGTTTCGTCGCGGCGCCGGGAGTGCTGACGGATGCCGAGTGGCACCTCGCGTGGTGGCTCCGGGGTGCGGGCGGACCGACCCGGCTCGCGACGATCGACGATCCGTCCGACGAGCAGTTCCGCGATTACACGGCCCTGGAGTGGTGGCGCGTGCCGGTGCGCAGCGGCGTCCGGCACCTCACCGGGCCCTATGTCGACTACGTCTGCACCGACGACTACACCGTCACGATCACGACGCCCGTGCGCGTCGGCGAGGCGATCGTCGGGATCGTCGGCGCCGATGCCCTCGTCGACCGTCTGGAGCGCGAGCTCCTCCCGGTGCTCCGGGCAGGCAGCCGCGACACGGCGCTCGTCAACGCGTCGGGGCGCGTCGTGACGGCGACCGACGCGGGCAGGGAGCCCGGGTCGATCCTCCGGCTCGACGGTCTCGGCGAAGCCCTCGCCGCGACCCGCGAAGTGCGCTCGAGTCAGGAGACTCCGGCAGGCCCGCCGCGGGCGGAAGAGCCGGCCACGGGCGGCGTCGTCACGCTTCCCGGGGGCGCGGCCGTCGTGACGTGCGGCGACACGTCGCTCTCGCTCGTCATCCAGTGATCATGCGAGCGACTGCAGATCCTCGGCCTTCGCGCCGACCTGAAGCAGACGCTCGCGCATCGCGGCCGCGGCGATCTCGTACGGCGCATCCTCGCCCGTGAGGAGCGAGCGGGCGTTGGCCTCGTTGTCGAGGGCGATGAGCTCGAAGGCGAGGCGGCGGACGGTCGCGGCATCCGCCCGGATCTGGCCGGCCTCGGCCGCGAACCGCACCTGCGCCTCGAGATAGCCGTACCAGTCGCGCAGCCAGCCCCGCACGGCGTCGCGCACCGGGCCCGGCTTGGAGTCCATGTCGGCGGCGGTCGCGGCGAAGAAGCAGCCGCCCGTGAAGACGCGGTCGCGCGAGTAGTCCAGCGCGCTGCGCAGCAGCTTCGCGAGACGCGCGATGCCGCGCGGCAGCTCGCGGGCGGGATCGACGACGGCCTCGCGGAAGATGTCGGCCGCGGCCTGCACCGCGGCCAGCTGCAGCCCCTCCTTGCCGCCGAAGAGCGTCGCGATGCTGCTCTTGCTCATACCCGACGACTCGGCCAGGCGCCCGATCGTGAGGCCGTCGAGACCCTCCACCGAGGCGAGGTCGGTCGCACTCTCGAGGATGACGCGGCGCGAGGCATCCCCTCGGGCGCGGCGGCGGTCGATCGCGGTGTCGGACACCCCTCTAGTGTACGAACGATCGTTCGTATAATCTACGAACGATCGTTCGTACATCTTGAAGGAGGTCAGTCATGTCGCCGACGCAGACCCGCGCCCTCTTCCGCTCCGCGAGCCGCCTCTCCCCCGCTCTCGCCGGTTCGCTCGCCCTGCGCGCGTTCTTCCAGACCCAGCCGCGACTGCCGCTGCGCGGGACGGATGCCGCGACCCACGCCGCGGCCGTGCGCGAGAGCGTCCGGGTCGGCGGCAAAGACGTCGTGACCTACCGTTGGGGCCGCGGCGACGACACCGTGCTCCTCGTCCACGGCTGGCGGGGGCGCGCGTCGCAGTTCGCGCCGCTCGTGCGCGAGCTCACCGCCGAGGGTTTCCACGTCGTCGCCTTCGACGCACCCGCGCATGGCGAGTCGGCGGTCGCGCGCACCGACATCCGCGACTGGATCGGCGCCATCGAGGCGCTCCAGCAGCGGCACGGCCGCTTCCCCCTCATCGTCGGGCACTCGTTCGGCGGACTCGCGGCTCTCACTGCCGTCCGGTGGGGCACGACGGCGGGTCGGGTCGCGACGATCGCGAGCGCGGGCACGCCGCAGGTCTTCCTCGACCAGTTCTCGATGATGCTCGACTTGAACGCCCGCGCGAGGGCCTCGTTCGAAGAGCGGTTCTTCGCGAAGTTCGGCGAGGACGCGGCATCCATGCGACTCCGCTACGACGCCGTCGCGAACCCGCTGCCGCCCGCCGTCGAGCTGCTCGCACTCCATGATGCGAGCGACCGGCAGGTGCCGCAGACGGCGAGCGCCGACGTCGTCGCCGCGCACGGCGGGCGCGCACGGCTCGTGCGCACGCACGGCCTCGGGCACAACCGCATCCTCGCCGACGATGCGACCCTCGACGCCGTGACGGCCTTCGCAGCCGGCGGGCTCCCACACCTCGACGCTCTGCGGGCGGAGGTCGAGACGCGCGACTGACCGCGCCTCCCCGTCGAAGGGGTGTCAGCGGGGCCGCCGACACGCGCCCGTTGCACTGCCCGAAATCTGTGTCCCAGCCCTGGTGCGGGTGTGGCCGGGCTGTGGGATTCCCGTTGCCGACGCCTCCGTAGCGTCATACCTGTCGATGTAAACCCCGTCAGAACAGGAATCAGCTCCATGAGCACCACCGCCACCCAGACCCCGGCCGGCAAGGCCGTCCGCTCTCGCAAGCGCGTCCTCGTCCCCCTCGCCGGTCTGCTCATCGCCTCGGCGATCGCGGTCGGCTCGGGCGCCGACTTCGTCGCGAACTCGGTCAACAGCGCGAACGCCTTCACCACCGGCACGCTGCAGCAGACCAACTCCCGCGCAGGCACCTACATCTTCAACCTCGCCGACCTGAAGCCGGGCGACACGCTCACCGGCAAGGTCACCATCACGAACTCCGGCTCGCTTCCCGCGAACATCAAGCTGAGCGAGAACGCCGTCAACGGTTTCACGACGAAGTCGAACCTCACGCTCACGATCACCGCGGCCGGGTCGGCGACCCCCGTCTGGTCGGGCACCTTCGGCGCGCTCACGGGCGCCGCGGCCGTCGACCTCGGCACCTTCGCCAAGGGCGAGGCTCGCGAGTACACCTTCAGCCTGACGCTCGCCCAGGCCGCCGGCAACGACGAGCAGGGTAAGACCGCGACCGCGACCTACACGTGGAACTCCACGCAGCTGGCCGCCACCACGACCAACCAGTAATCCGGACCTGGGGAGGAGGACGACATGAGCGCTTCGAAGACACTCAAGGCAGTGGGGAACACGGCCGTCATCATCGCGGCCGTCGTGGCCTGCGTCGTCGCGGCGCTCATGTTCGTCCCCGGTCTCCTCGGCTACGACCGCTACGTCATCACGGGCGGGTCGATGTCGGGCACCTTCGAGCGAGGATCCCTCGTGTTCGAACGCCAGGTGCCCGTCGAAGACCTGAACGTGGGTGACGTGATCACCTACCTTCCGCCTGCCGAGTCCGGGATCTCCGAACTCGTCACGCACCGCGTCATCTCCATCACGCCGAACCCCGACGTGAGCGGCGGACTCGTCTTCAAGACGAAGGGCGACGCGAACGCGAGCGCCGACCCATGGACCTTCACCCTCGCCGACACCGTCCAGCCGCGTGTTCTGGGGTGGATCCCCCTCGTGGGCTGGATCTTCATCGCCCTGTCGGCCCCCGGCATCCGGATGCTCGCCATCGGGATCCCCGCCGCGGTCATCGCCCTGCTCTTCCTCCTGGACTTCGTCCGCGGCCTCCGCCGCCGCGACGAGAAGGTCTTCGACGCCGAGGACGCGCCCGCGCTCGTGCCGGTGGAGCGCCCTTCGTTCGCTCTGCACGCCCCCGCCCGCTGAGCCCGCGCTCGCGCGGACCCCCGTGCGCATGATCCACGACCCGACGGAGAAACCCATGGCCCCCGCTCGTGCAGCCGGCCCCCGCCGCCCCCTCGCGTGGGCGGCCGCGGTCGTCCTGGTGGCCGTCTCGCTGCTGCACCTCGTCGCGGCATCCGTCGGCGATCCGCTCCACAGCCCGATCGCCCTCGTGTGGGCCGCGCTCGGCGTCGTCGGCCTTCTCACGACCGCCCGCTTCGTCACGGCGCAGTGCTTCGAATCGCGCCTCGGCATGATCTTCGTCGGGTCTGCGACCCTCGTCGCGCTGGTGCTGCTGCACACCGTGGGCGCGCCGGGCGCCGCCCGCGCGGCCTGGACGCTGCGCGACCTCCTCCTCCTCGCCCTCTCGGCCGCGCTCGTCGCCTCGTGGCGCATCACGGCACGGTCGCCCCGGGTCTGACCCGCGCCCCGCCGCCGGCCGTCGCCCCCTCGCTCGCTGATTGTTGCTCTCGCGAGTAACCCCTGTGGCACGGCTGTAACCACCCCCCGCGTAGCGTCGGAATCACCACGCTCCACCCGAAGGAATCCGGATGATCCCCGCCGCACTGCGCAACGCGGTGCTCGGCGTGCTCGCCGTCGTCTTCGTCCTCGCGACGACCGCCTTCGCCCCCGGCTTCTCGTCCGCGGCCTACACGGCCCAGACCGTCAACGCCTCGAGCAGCGTCGCCGCCGCCGCCGACTGGACGCCGCCCACCGTCGCCGTGCAGCAGCCCGCCGGCACCCTCCGCGACGTCGTCACGATCACCGCGACCGCGTCCGACGCCGAGACCGGCATCGCGCAGGTGGTCATCTCGGCGCAGGCGGCCGGCGCCACGACGTGGACGACCCTCTGCACCGACACGACAGCACCGTACAGCTGCACGTGGGACACCCGCCTCGTCGCCGACGGCTCGTACGGCCTCCGCGCCGTCGCGACCGACAAGGCCGGCTACTCGACGACGTCGGCGCTCGCCGCTGCGACCGTCGGCAACACGATCGGCGTCGTGCTCGCCTCCCCGGGTGACTTCGCCGTCGGCTCCGTCGTCCTGTCGACCACCCTGCAGAACACCGGCGCGGGCCCTTACGCCGTTCGTGTCGAGTACGCCCTCGCCGGCACCACCACCTGGACCTCGATCACGGGGTGCACGAACCTCGCCGCTCCCTACAGCTGCCCGTGGGACACCACCGCGAAGGCGTTCACGAACGGCGAGTCGTACGACCTCCGCTCGGCCGTGACCTACAACGGCACCACGACGTACTCGAGCGTCGTCACCGACGTGATGGTCGACAACAGCGCGCCCACGACCTCGATGGTCGACCCCGGCTCGCCGCTCAGCGGCACGGTGACCCTCACGGCCAACGCGACCGACTCACAGTCGGGGGTCGCACGGGTGCTCATCCAGTACGCGCCGAACGGCACGTCGAACTGGACGACCGCGTGCACCGTGACGCTTCCTCCGTACACGTGCCGCTTCGACACGACGGGTCTCCCCACCGGCGGCTACCTCTTCCGCTCGGTGGCGACGGATGCCTCGGGCCAGACCGCGACGTCGGCTGCCACGACTGCGCGCACGATCGACAACACGGTCGCCTCGGTCGCCATGGAAGACCCGGGCGCCTACCTCACCGGCACCGCGACCCTCACGGCGACGGCCAACTCGACCGCGGGCGTCGCGAGCGTCGCGATCCAGTACGCGCCGAACGGCACGAACACCTGGACGACCGTGTGCACGCCGACCACCGCTCCCTTCAGCTGCGCGTGGAACACCAAGACCGTGGCAGACGGGCTCTACGACTTCCGCGCGATCCTGACCGACAAGACCGGTGTGCAGAAGACGTCGGCCGTGCTGTCGTCGCGGAGCATCGACAACCGCCCCGTGCGCGGTATCGACGTGCAGACCGCCAACGGCACCGGCACGGCCGGCCGCCTCGACTCGGGCGACACGATCTCCTTCACCTACAGCACGCGGATGAACCCCGCCAGCCTCTCGGCGGGCTGGGACGGTTCGGCCACCGCGGTGACCCTCCGCGTCCGCGACGGGGCGCTGATCGGAGCCACGAGCGGCGACGCCCTCGACATCCTTCGCAGCGGCGCCGCAGTGAACCTCGGCTCGGTCGACCTCCGCGGCGACTACGTCAAGACGAAGAAGACCTCGCAGTGGAACGCGACCATGACCGCCACGACCGTCACGGTCAACGGCCTCCCCGTCACCGTCGTGCAGGTCGTGGTCGGGACGCTGAGCACCGGCGGGGCCCTGCGCACCGTCGCGACGACAGCCGGCGCGAACATGATCTGGACGCCGTCCAGCCTCGCCACCGACCTCGGCGGCACCACCTCATCGATCGCCCCCGTCACTGAGACGGGCGGCCTGGACAGGGAGTTCTAGTGGTCGCACCCGGCACCCATGACACCCCCGACACCCCCGTCGGGGGTGTCGCCGTTCCCGCCGACGACCTCGATAGCATCGATGTCGTGGGGCAGCACATCCTGGTCGTCGAGGACGACGACGGCATCGCGCTCCCCCTCGTCCGCACGCTCACCCGCGAGGGCTACGACGTGCAGCGCGTCGCGGAAGGCGCGACCGCCGTCGAGCGGATCCTCTCCGAGAGCCCCGCCCTCGTTGTGCTCGACCTCGGCCTCCCCGACATGGACGGGCTCGACGTCTGCCGTCGCGTCCGCGACGAGGGCTTCGAGGGCGGCATCGTCATCCTGACGGCTCGCGACGGCGAGCTCGACCGCGTCGTGGGGCTGGATGTCGGGGCCGACGACTACATCGCGAAGCCCTTCGCCCTGGCCGAGCTGCTCGCCCGCCTCCGCGCCCTCCTGCGTCGCAGCGCCGCGAAGGCAGCGGCGCCGCAGACCGCGCCGGCCGCGGCATCCGGAACCCCCCTCACCGTCGACACCGACGCGCGACGCGCCCTCGCCGGCGACCGCGAGATCCAGCTGAGCACGAAGGAGTTCGACCTGCTCGCCAACCTCGATCGGCAGCGCGGCACCGTCGTCACGCGCGAGCGCGTCATGGACGAGGTGTGGGACGAGAACTGGTTCGGCTCGACCAAGACGCTCGACGTGACCATCGCCCGCCTCCGTCAGAAGCTCGAGGAGTCCGGCGCCGACGTGCGGATCACGACGATCCGCGGCATCGGCTTCCGCCTCGACGACGGGGCGGCGGATGCGTGAACGCCTCATCATCGCGTTCGTGGCGATGGCGGTGGGCATCATCGCCCTCTACGGCATCCCGCGCGCGTACATCGTCGCCGATCTGATCCAGACGAACGAAGACCGCCGCGTCGTGCGCGCGGCCGACTTCCTGTCGGTGCTCGTCGCCGAGCGCGAGGCGCACGCGGATGTGACCGAGGAGTTCCTCGGCACCGTGCTGCACCCGGGCGAGCACGTCACCTACGTCGCCGCCGACGGCACGAGCGTCGAAGCGGGCGACCCGAGGACACCGGAAGACCCCTCCGCGACGACCGACGTCCCGGGCGGGGGCACCGTGGAGTTCAGCCGGTCGGCCGCGCTCATCTCGGAGCGCGTGCAAGACGCGGTCATGCCGGTCGTGATCCTCGGCATCGTGCTCATGTTCCTGTCGGCGATCATCGCCGTGCTGCTGGCGAGGCGGCTGTCGGCGCCCTTCCTGAAGCTCGCGGGTCTCGCGCGCAAGGTCGGCGACGGCTCGATCGAAGACGAGGCGACGATCGCACGGATGCCGGAGGCCCGCGCCATCGAGGAGGCCCTGCGCGCGAGCGCGAAGACCCTCCAAGAGCGCATCCGCCGCGAGCACGAGTTCGCCGCCAACGCCTCGCACCAGCTGCGCACGCCCATCACGGCGCTGCGGCTCGAGCTCGAAGACGTCTCGCTCTGGCCCGAGACGGCGCCGGAGGTGCGTGAGCAGCTCGAACACGCCGTCCGCGAGATCGACCGGCTGTCGGATGCCATCGCGCACCTCCTCGCCCTCGCACGCGGCGGCACGCCCGGCGCCGACGACTGGACGGCGCTCGGCCCGATGCTCACGCAGGCCGGCGACCGCTGGCAGACCCAGGCGACGGAGCGCGGTCGTGAGATCCGCGTCGAGACCGACGGCGTCGCGACGACGAGCGTGCCGGCGCCGTCGAATCAGATCCTCGACGTGCTCATCCACAACGCGCTGCAGCACGGTCGCGGCCTCGTCACGGTCTCGGGCTCGCGCGCGAACGGCTACGTCACGGTGCGCGTCGGCGACGAAGGCACCCGTCCGAGCGGCAACGCGATCTTCCAGCGCACGCCGGGCAAGAGCACGAACGGCGGCGAGGGCATCGGCCTCGCCCTCTCGGCAGAGCTCGCCGAGGCCCTCGGCGGCCATCTCCTCCTCGAGTCGACGCCGACGACGCGGTTCTCGCTCATCCTTCCGCAGAAGGACGCCTGAGCCGCTCGCTCGGTTCGCGGTCTCCGTCAGCCGGACGCAGGGTGGTCAGGCGCCGCGCGATCCGGCGTCGGTGGTCCCGACATCCGTGCGGTGGAAGTTCTGGGACGAACGGGATGCCGTCGGCCCCCGCTGCCCCTGATACCTGTTGCCGTAGGGCCCGGCGCCGTACGGCGTCTCGGCGGGCGAAGACAGCCGGAAGAAGCAGAGCTGCCCGATCTTCATGCCCGGCCAGAGCTTGATGGGGAGCGTCGCGACGTTGGACAGCTCGAGCGTCACGTGCCCGCGGAAGCCGGGGTCGATGAAGCCCGCCGTGGAGTGCGTGAGCAGGCCCAGGCGTCCGAGCGAGGACTTGCCCTCGAGCCGCGCCGCGACGTCGTCGGGGAGGCCGACGAGCTCGAAGGTCGAGCCGAGCGCGAACTCCCCCGGGTGGAGGATGAACGGCTCGTCGGGCGAGACCTCGATGAGGTGCGTCAGGTCGGGCTGGTCTTCGGCCGGGTCGATGAAGGGGTACTTGTGGTTGTCGAAGAGCCGGAAGTACCGGTCGAGGCGCACGTCGACGCTCGAGGGCTGCACCATGCCGGGCTCCCAGGGCTCGATCGCGATCCTCGCGGTATCGATCTCACGGCGGATGTCGCGGTCCGAGAGCAGCACGGGCCCAGCCTAGCCGGGCGCGGCGGAGGGATGCCTCGGGTTACGCTCCGACCCAGGGCGGCGGCAGCCAGGCCGACCTCGCGCAGGCAGCAGGTTCCCACGCCTGCGACCAGCCGGGCCAAGACGTCGCCGGCTCCGTCGAGCACGTCGTCTCTCCGTGTCAGCGAGGGGCGGGCGGAGGAGGGACTCCTTCGCGGCGATGATCGCGCCACGGGGGATGCGCTCGACGCCGCGCTTGCCGGAGACGGTCACCGTCTCCGCATCCATGCTCAGAAGCTCACCGAGCGCGTCCGTCGCCTGCCCGGTCGGGAGCATGTAGCGCACGACCACGCGATGACCGGGCTCGGGAAGGTTCACCATTGGCCGGCGGCGTAATCCTTGAGGAAGACGCCGAACAGATCCTCGCCGGCCTCGCCGCGCACGATTGGGTCGTAGACGCGAGCCGCCCCGTCGACCAGGTCCAGCGGAGCGTGGAAGCCCTCTTCGGCGAGCCGGACCTTGGTCGGGTGCGGGCGTTCGTCGGTGATCCAGCCGGTGTCGACGCTGGTCATGAGAATGCGGTCGGTCTCGAACAGCTCGCGCGCGCTCGTGCGCGTCAGCATGTTGACGGCGGCCTTGGCCATGTTGGTATGAGGATGCCCCGGACCCTTGTAGCCGCGATTGAACACACCCTCCATGGCGCTCACGTTCACGACGTAGGTGCGCCGCGCCGCGCTCGCCGCGAGCGACGGGCGCAGCTTCGACACGAGGAGGAACGGGGCGGTGGTGTTCGCGAGCTGCACCTCGAGCATCTCGAGCGGATCGACCTCGTCGACGCGCTGCACCCACGAGTTCGTGTGGTCGAGATCGGGGATGAGGCCGCCGGCGTCTATCGCCGTACCTGCCGCGAGGCGCTCGAGCGAGCTCGAGCCCGCGGCCACCGCCTGCTCGGTGAGCTCGTCGGCGCGCGCGGCGGCGGCGGCGAGGATCGGGTGTGCGCTCATCGAGCGCTCCAGGGCCTGGGGATGCGGGTCGTTCGTGTGGCCGAATGTGACCAGCTCGGGCAGCGGCCCGTCCGGCAGCGGAGCGAGCTCCGCGTCGACGAGCGGCTGGTACGCGCCGGGAGAGCGGCGCACCGTCTGCGTCGCGTTGTTGATCAGGATGTCGAGAGTGCCGGCGGCCGCGACATCCTCGGCCAACCCGATGACCTGAGCCGGATCCCGCAGGTCGATGCCGACGACCTTGAGCCGGTCGATCCACTCGGCGGCATCGGGCATGCTGCTGAAGCGACGCACCGCATCGCGAGGGAAGCGAGTCGTGATCGTGGTGTGCGCGCCGTCGCGCAGCAGCCGGAGCGCGATGTACATGCCGATCTTGGCGCGGCCGCCGGTGAGCAGCGCGCGCTTGCCGGTGAGGTCGGTGCGCGCATTGCGCTTCGCATGGCTCATGGCCGCGCAGGTGGGGCAGAGCTGATGATAGAACGCGTCGACCTCCGTGTACGGCCGCTTGCAGATGTAGCAGGCGCGCGGCTTGAGCAGGGTGCCGGCGGTCGGCGCGGTGGTCGTGGTCGAGATCGGGATGCCCCGCGTCTCGTCGTCGATGCGATCCGGCGCGCCGGTGGCCGTGGCCGCGACGACCGCCCGATCGGCGGCGGCGATGGCCTCGCGGATCTCGCGGCGACGCACCTTCTTCACCGCCTTGAACATCGCGGCGGTCGCACGGCGCACGGCGATGTAGTCGGGGTGCGTCTCGTCGACACCGGCCATGCTGCCCAGCACCCGCAGGGTGGTCGCCAGATCGTTCGGGTCGATGCCGCTCGGCGGCATGTCGGAGGGCGCGGAGAGATCTGGGAGCACACGTGATTCTACGCCGAGCGGCTTGGGCTCCTGCTGTTAGCGTGCCTTCGTGAGCACCCCGAACCCGGCGCCGGCTGGAGCGCGAAGCATCCGTGTGTCCGCCGCGGTCATCGTCAACGACCGCGACGAGCTGTTGCTGGTGCGCAAGGCCGGCACAACGGCATTCATGCAGCCAGGGGGCAAGCCTGAGCCCGACGAGACCCCGGCCGAAACGTTGTGCCGCGAGCTGTTCGAAGAGCTGGGATTGTCGGTGGATGCTGCGCACCTGCGCCCGCTCGGATTGTTCACCGCGGCGGCGGCCAATGAGCCGGGATTCCTGGTGGTGGCTGACGTCTTCGAGGTCGATATCGCGGATCAGCTGCCGGTGACCGCGTCCGAGATCGAGGACCTGCGTTGGGTCGGGCACGCGGAAGCCGAGGAACTGGAAGTCGCGCCTCTCGCGCGAGAGAACTTCCTCCGCTGACTCGGCGGCCATCTCCTCCTCGAGTCGACGCCGACGCCGCGGTTCTCGCTCATCCTTTCGCAGAACGACGCCTGAGCCGCACCGAAGCGGTGTTCGGCGCGACGATCGAGGTGCCGACAGTCGGCGGCAACCCCGCGGAGCCTCCGGCGGAGCGGGACCGCCCGCGGGCGCGTCGGTTCCGACGGCAACCGCACGAATGCCCTGCCGCGCGGCCTTCGGCCGTGCGTCAGGGCATTGGAGGGGCTGACGGGAATCGAACCCGCGCTGTCTGCTTGGGAAGCAGAAGTTCTGCCATTGAACTACAGCCCCGATAGACGCCTTGCGGCGTCCGGCCAGCATAACAGGGAGGGATGCCGCGGCCCGAAGCCGCGGCATCCGTCTCACATCACCGGCAGGAAGATCCGCATCGTCGACGGGCCACGCTCGGCCCACTCGTGATACGCCACGAGGGGGACGTCGAAGAGCGCGGGGGACGCGGCATCCGTCGCCTGACCGTAGGGCCAGGCCGACTCGTCTTCGGGAAGCACGCCGATCCGCACCCACACACGGCCGTCGCGCTCGACGGGCGGCACCGATGCGTCGAGCACGATTCGCGAGACGTCGTCGACGCCTGCATCGGCGAGGTCCACCGACTCGACCGCGAGCACGACAGGGCCGCGCTCGACCGCGACGCAGCCGCGGACGGCGTCGATGCGCGAATCGGGCACCGAGATCCGCGGCGCGACGGGCAGGTCGAGCTCCACGACATCGCCCGCCGAGAAGGCGCGGCGCACCTCGGCGATGCCCGGTACCGCGTCGCGCTCCTCGACGCCGTCCGCGCTCTGTACGCGGAGCGTCGCGCCCTGAGCCCACGACGGCACGCGCAGACCGAGCGTGAACTCGGCGTCGGTGCGTACGACGACCCGCACGAGGCCGTTGTCGGGGTAGCTCGTCTCGACGTCGAACTCGACCGGCGTGCCGTCGTCGAGGCGCGTGCGCACCTCGGCCGGCGCGTACTGCAGCAGGCGAACCCCGTCGGAGGTCGCCGTCGCGACGTAGGCGTCGAGGCTCGCGAAGGTGCGCGCGACGTTCGGCGGGCAGCACGAGACCTCGAACCAGGGCGCGCGCAGTGACGACGATGCCCGCAACGAGGTCGCCTCGGGGTCGGCGGGGGCCCCGGGCACGCGCTCGTGCAGCGTGTTGGCGTAGTAGAAGGCCGTGCCGTCGGCGCTCGGCGAGGTCTCGACGACGTTGTAGAGCGACCGCTCGATGAGGTCGGCGTAGCGCGGGTCGCCGTCGGAGAGCAGGAGGCGCCACGTGAACATGATCGAGCCGATGCTCGCGCACGTCTCGGAGTAGGCGCGGTCGGGCGGCAGCTCCCAGTCGTCGCCGAAGGCCTCATCCTGGTGATGCGAGCCCTGCCCGCCCGTGATGTACGTGCGTCGCGCGACCGTCCGGTCCCACTGCCGGCGGAGCGCGGCGAGGAGCTCGTCGTCGCCGGAGTCGACGGCGACGTCGACCGCCGCGGCCGCGAGGTAGTTGGCCCGCACCGCGTGCCCACGGAGGGCCTCGGCATCCCTCACCGCCATGTCGTCCTGGTAGTAGGAGCGACCCCACTCGTGCTCGGCGAGCGAGCCCTCGCCGTGGCGCTCGACGAAGAGCGCGGCCTGCGCGAGGTAGCGCTCCTCGCCCGTCAGCCGTGCGAGCTCCGCGAGGCCGAGCTCGACCTCGGCGTGGCCGCAGATCGAGCGGATGCCGTCGGGGCCGAAGACGGAGCAGACGAGGTCGGCCGCGCGGCGCGCGATCTCGAGCAGCCCGTCATCGGCGCCCGGCCGCGTGCGCTCACGGGCGACCGCGGCCTGGAACAGGTGGCCGAGGCAGTACAGCTCGTGCCCCCACTCGAGGTTCGCCCAGCGAGGGTCCTGCCCCTCGCGTCCGAACATCGTGTTGAGGTAGCCGTCGGCCTCCTGCGCCGCCGCGACGCGCGCGACGACCGCGCGGAAGCGCTCCTCCAGGGCGGGGTCGTCGGTGCGGCCGATCTCCCACGCGAGACCCTCGAGGTACTTGTAGATCTCGGAGTCGGAGAACTCGCGCCCGCGCCGGCCCTCGGGGAGCTTGCCGGCCGCGGCGAGGTCGAAGTTCGGCAACCAGCCTTCGGACTCGAGGCGCCCCTCGATGTGGGAGAGGGTAGCCGAGCCGTTGACCTGCTGGCGGCGGCCCCAGAAGCCTCCCGTGATCCGCACCTCTCCCTGTCCGAGAGGGCGGATCTCCCCCCGCGCCGGCAGGGCGGGGGCTGCGGGGATCGTCGTCGTCGAGGTCATCGTCATCCTTTGAAAGCACCGGACATGAAGCCGCGCACGTAATGGCGCTGCAGAACGAGGAAGAGGAGGATGCACGGCACCGCCAGCACGACGACGCCCGCTTCCGTGGCGCCGTAGTCGATGACGCCCTGCACCTGCACGCGCAGATTGGCGACGGCGAGGGGCAGCGTCATCCGGTTCGTGTCGGTGATGAGGATGAGAGGCGCCATGAAGTCGTTCCAGGCCGCGAGGAATGCGAACAGGCCGACGGTGATGAGGCCGGGCTTGACCGCGGGGATCAGCACGCGGCGCAGCGCGCCGAAGGTCGTGCAGCCGTCGACCATGGCCGCCTCGTCGAGCTCCTTCGGGATCGACTCGAAGGAGATGCGCATCATGAAGATCGAGAAGGGCAGCTGGAACATCGTGAGCACGATCGCGACCCCGACGAGGGAGTTCGCGAGCCCGGCCGCATTGAGGATCACGTACAGCGGGATGAGGAGGGTCGCGTACGGGACCATGAGGATGGCGAGCGTCGTGAGGAAGAGGAAGTTCTTGCCCGGGAAGGAGAACCGGGCGAACGCGTAGCCGCCCAGGAGCGACGTGACGAGGGTCAGGAGCACCGTCAGCAGCGACACGAACAGCGAGTTGCCGAGGTACACCCAGATGCCGGCCTGGTAGTTCGCGAGCGCGACGTAGTTGCCGAACCCCCACCCGTCGGTCTGGCTCGTTCCCGCGCGGGGCTCGAACGACGACACCGCCGTCCACACGAGCGGGTACAGGAAGATGATCGCGAGCGCCGTCGTGAGCACCCAGTAGGGGACGCCGAAGGCGATCCGCCCGACCGCAGAGCGGCGCCCGGGATCGCGGCGCTGGGGCTCGACGCGGATCACGTCGGTCGCAGTGAAAGTCTGCTCGGTCGTCGTCATGGGTCAGCCCTCCTCGGGGCGGCGGAAGGCGCGCAGCTGGAACACGTTGATCACGATGAGCGCGATGAGCACGATGACCGAGATCGCGGCGGCGACGCCGAGGTCGTTCTGGCCCTGGAACGCGACGTTGTAGATGAGCTGCACGATCGTCATGGTGCTGTTGTCCGGCCCGCCCTTGGTGAGGATGTAGAACTGCTCGAACGCCAGGAGCGACCCGGTGACGCACAGCACGATCGTGAGGGCGAACGTCGGGCGCAGGAGCGGAAGCGTGATGTCGCGGAAGGTCTGCCACCGCGAGGCGCCGTCGATGCGCGCGGCCTCGTAGACGTCGTCGGGGATGCCCTGGAGGCCCACGAGCATCAGCAGCATGTAGAAGCCCGCATAGCGCCACACGATGAGGAAGACCGTCGACCACAGGGCGCCTTCCGGGCTCCCGAGGAAGGTGAAGCCCCACGCCTGCATGAGGTCGGCGAACGGTCCGGCATACGGGGAGTAGAGGACGTAGAAGAGGAGGGATGCCGAGGCGAGGCCCAGTGCGCTCGGCACGAGGAACGACGTGCGCAGGAACGCCTTCCACCGGGTCGACTCCTGCACGAGCATCGCGAGCCCGAGGCCGAGACCGACGAGGAGGATCGTCGTGATGACCGTGTAGGTGAGCGTGAACCGGATCGAGTCCCAGAACAGGCGGTGGTCGACGGCATCGGCGTAGTTCTCGGGGAAGTTCCAGCCGCGGTCGCCGCCGAGGAGCGGCCAGTCCGAGCCCGACATCTTCAGCACGAGCCCGAGCGGCACGAGGAAGACGAAGACGACGAAGGCGGCGGTCGGGAGGGCGTAGCCCCACCCGCGCAGGGCTTCGCGCCGGGCTCGGCTTGAGCGCCGGGGGCGCGCGGGGCGAGTCGGCTGCACGGGAGGTGCGGCGATGGTGTCGGCGACCATGAGTGGCTTTCTGTGCTGGGGTCCGGGGAGGACGGCGGATGACGAGACCCGCCGCCCTCGTGGTCCGGCGTCGGGGGCGCGAAGCGCTACGCGCCCCCGACGGGGTTCACTGCTGGAGGATCTCGGTGATCGCGTCGTTGTCGGCGTCGAGCGTGTCGGTCCCCTGCAGCACGGCATTGCGCACGAGGGTCAGCCAGGGGCTGCCGGGTGCGTTGAACGCCTGCTGGAAGTTCAGCGCGACGGGGGTGTCGCCCTTGCCCGCGACCTCGTTGATCGTCACGAGCCGGGGGTCCTTCGCGGCGTACTTGTTGTCGGCGAGGTCCGCGCGCGAGACGACGTCGTTGTTCTTCGCGAGAACCTCGACCTGCGCGTCCTCCGACATCATCCAGCTGAGGAAGTTCCACGCCTGCGCGGCCTTCTTCGAGTCCTTCGAGATGCCGATGCCGTCACCGCCGACGAATGTCGACTCGCCGCCGTCGGGGCCGGGGATGCCGGCGACGCCGACGTCGAACGGCGTCGACGACAGCAGCGTCGCGGGGTAGAACATCAGGCCGACGTTGCCCTCGGTGAAGCCCGCGGTCCAGGTGGGGCCGGCTTCGTCCTTGGAGCTGGGCAGCACCGCGCCCGAGTCCCAGAGGTCCTTCCACATGGCGTAGGTCGCCTGCGCGCTTTCGCCGTTGAGGAGCGACTCGGTGCCGTCTTCGTTCATGACCTGGTCACCGGCCGCCCACACGGTCGGGAACCACGTGAAGACGAGGCATCCGCCGCAGTTGAGGCCTGTCGCGGTGCCGTAGACGCCGTCCTTGCCGAGGGCCTGGATGGCCTTGGCGTGCTCCGCGTACTCCGTGAGGTTCGTCGGTCCCTTCTCGGGGTCCAGGCCCGCCTCGGCGTAGAGCTCCTTGTTCCAGAAGAGCATCGACAGGTCGAGCACGAACGGCAGGACGTGCTCCTTGCCGTCGCTCGTGCCGGCGGCGAGGTGCCCCTTGTTGATCTCGTCCTTGAACTCGAGCCCGTCGATCTGCGCGCTGAGGTCCTGGAAGAGACCCTGCTCGACCCAGTTGGGAACGTAGACGATGTCGGCGGCGAACAGGTCGGGGAGTCCCCCCGACCCCGCGGCCGCGCCGACCTTCGCGACGTAGTCGTCGTTGGGCACGACGGTGAGCTCGACCTGGTTGTCGTGGCTCTCGTTGTACGCCTCCACCAGCAGCTTGGCCTGCTTCTCCAGCGGAGCGCGGGTCCAGAGGGTGAGTGTCGAGCCGTCGTCGGCGCCGTCGGGGCCGATCGAGACTGACGGTGCGGGTGCCGCGCCGGTGCCCGAGCAAGCCGCGAGGCCGCCCACGAGGGCACCCGTCGCGGCGATCGCCGCAAGCGCCCTGACGGCCGTGCGGCTGCTGCGCCGAACGTTGGTCATGCTGTCTCCTCTTGCTCTTCATCGAGCGGAAGCGGCCACGTCCGGGTCGGGTGCAGTCCGCTTTCCACAGGTACGGATTTCGAAAAACCCGAAATCCCTTTCGGGACGTTATCGTGACTATGTAGGGTCGGTCAAGACATCGATCCGATACCGTTTCCGCATCGAGGGGAGGCAACGATGCTCTCAGCCGAAGGCGCCGCGCGAGCCGCGACGCTCAGTGACGTGGCCCGAGTGGCCGGGGTGTCGATCGCGACCGCCTCGAAAGCCCTCAACGGGCGGGGGGATGTCGCGGCCGCGACGCGTCAGCGCGTGCGCGACGCCGCGGACTCTCTGGCCTTCACCCCCAACGCGATGGCACGGGGCCTCCTGGCCGGGCGCACCGGCACGGTGGGCCTGCTCACGAGCGATCTCGAGGGTCGCTTCATGATCCCGATCCTCATGGGCGCCGAAGACGCTTTCGGAGCGGGCAAGGTGAGTGTCTTCCTGTGCGACGCGCGCGGCGACGCGATCCGCGAGCAGCACCATCTCTCGGCGCTGCTGAGCAGGCGCGTCGACGGCATCATCGTCGTGGGCCGCCAGACCGATCCACGCCCCTCGCTCGGGCAGGAGATCCCCGTCCCCGTCGTCTACGTCTACGCGCCCTCCGACGATCCGCGCGACCTCTCGCTCGTCCCCGACAACCACGCCGGCGGACGCATGGCGATCGAGCACCTCATCGCATGCGGCCGCACCCGCATCGCCCACATCACGGGCGACCCGGACTACGCGGCGGCGCAGGACCGCCTCGCGGGGGCGCGCTCCGCCCTCGATGCGGCGGGGCTCGAGCTCGTGGGCGACCCCATGTTCTCCGTCTGGTCGGAGCACTGGGGTCGGGATGCCGCGGCCATGCTCCTCGCACGGCACCCCGATGTCGACGCGATCTTCTGCGGGTCGGACCAGATCGCCCGCGGCGTGCTCGACACGGCGCGCGACCTCGGGCGCTCCGTGCCCGACGACCTGGCCGTCATCGGCTACGACAACTGGGAGATCCTCGCCACGAACTCCCGGCCCGAGCTCACGAGCATCGACGCGAATCTGCAGCAGCTCGGCCGGCACGCGGCTCAGCGCGTGTTCGACGCGATCGACGGCGTCGACATGGGCGAGGGCACGCATCCCCTCCCCGTCCGCCTCGTCATCCGCGGGTCGACGATCGCGCGGCGCTGAGGCGGTGATCGACGGATGCCGCGGCATCCGTCACCCGAGGGCAGACCCGTCTCGCGGCATCCGTCATCCGAGCGGTTCAGCCGTCTCGCGCGCCGCGCGCTGCGACGACCGCACCGCCCCGATGCTCGCGGCGATGACGAGCGCGATGCCGAGGATCTCGAGCCACGACAGCTGCTGCCCGAGCAGCAGCCACCCCGCGAGCGCTGCGGTCGCGGGGGCGAGGCTCATGAGGATCGCGAAGGCGGATGCCGCGAGCCGGCGGAGCGCGATGAGCTCGAACGCATACGGGATCGTCGAGGAGAGGATCGCGACCGCCGCGCCGAGCGCGAGGATCTCGGGGCGCAGCAGCGCCTCGCCGGCGGAGGCGATGCCGAAGGGCAGCGCGACGACGGCGCCGATCGTCATGGCGAGCGCGAGTCCGTCCAGCCGCGGGAACTCCCGCCCGACGCGGGCCGACGAGAGGATGTAGAACGCCCAGCTGGCCGCGGCGCCGAGCGCGAAGAGGACGCCGACGGGGTCGAGGCGCTCCCAGCCCCCGCCGCCGAGCGCCAGCACGCCGGCGAATGCGACGGCCGCCCACACCCAGGCCGACGCGCGCCGCGCGGCGACGATCGAGAGTGTCAGCGGACCGAGCACCTCGATCGTCACGGTCACGCCGAGCGGAAGGCGTTCCAGCGCGAGGTAGAACAGGCCGTTCATGACGGCCAGCACGAGGCCGAAGCCGGCGACCGCCAGCCAGCCGTCGCGCGAGTGGCCGCGGAGTCTCGGCCGCGCGATGAGCATCAGCACGATCGCCGAGAAGACGAGCCGCAGCATCACCATCCCGAGCGGTCCGACCCGCGGGAACAGCAGCACGGCGAGCGAAGCGCCGACCTCCTGGCAGGCGAGGCCCGCGACGACGAGGAGGATGGCAGGCGTCTGGCCGGTTCGCGCCCTCACAGGCTCAAGGGAGCGGACAGACCGCGGCGCCCGTGATGGAGTCGTGGTACTGCTGAGCCGTCCACGGGAGCCCCGCCTCGGGGGCGGTCTTGCCGGACGCCGCGGGAGCCTTCGATGCGAGCGCCGCGAGCTCCCACGCGAGCCACACCGCGGGAGCGGAGCCGGCGGCGGAGTTGTTGAGCACCACGGCGACCGTGAGGCCCGTCTCGGGATCGGCGAAGGCCGCCGTCGCGTAGCCGGGGACCGACCCGTACTGCCCGATGAGCGAACCGGCGTGATAGACCCCGCCGCCGACGGTCAGCCACGAGGGGGCGCCGTCGTAGGCCGGCATCTCGTGCGCGAGCCTGTCGAAGCCCTGGGGCAGGAGCGCGTCGGAGGCGAGCGCGCGCGTGTAGAGGCCGAGGTCGTGGATGTCGGTCACGACGCCGGAGTCGGTGTACCCCGTGCTCGGCGAGAGCATCGTGATGTCGGTGGGCGCGGCACAGTCGAGGCCGCCCTCGGGGAGCGGGAGCGACACGTATCCGGGGAGCACGCCGGCGTCATCGGGGGCGGATGCCGGGAGCGCTGTCGCGTCCATGCCCAGGCGGTCGAACACGTACTCCTGCAGGAGCTTGGACGCCGGCTCCCCCGTCGCCTTCTCCAGGGCGAGGCCGAGGAGCACGTACCCCGCGTCGGAGTCGCGGTAGGCGGCGCCCGGCTCGGTCGAGCGCTCGAGGCCGAGGCCGTAGCTCGCGAGCTCTCGGGGGTTCCAGACGCGATCGGGCTTCTTGAGCCACATCGGCGTGAGCTGGCCCGCGTAGGAGCCGATGCCCGACGTGCCGTCGCAGAGCTGCCCGAGGGTGACGTCGGTGAGATCGGCGACGCCCGACACCCACTGCGTCACGGGATCGTCGAGGGCGACCGTGCCACGCTCGACCTGTGCGTAGAGGACGTCGCAGATCATGGGCCGGGTGAGCTGCGCGGCGCGGAACTCCGCGTCGGCTGAGACGGCCTTGCCCGCTCCGCCGGGCTGCACGGTGCCGAGGCCCGTGACCCAGGCGCCCGCCCACGGGGCCCAGACGCCGACGACGGCACCGGTCGAGCCGGTCGCCGCCATGGCGTGGGTCACGGCATCCTGCAAGGAGGTGACGACGTCGCCCGAGAGCTTCGCGTCCGTCTGCTCCGGCAGATCCACGTGGGCGGCCGGCGGTGCGGAGCACGCGCCGAGGCCCAGGCTCAGAGCCAGGGCGAACGCCATCACGCCGTAGGCACGACGATGGCGGCCAGGATGCCTCAAGCTCTCACCCCCCAGTGATCTTTCACTCATCTAAACACAGGCACGTGGGATTACCGTTTCGGTACCTCTCTAGGCTATGCGCATGACGTTCCGATTCGACGACGCCGTCGTCACCGGTGTGCTCGGCCACATGAACGCCGACCACACCGGCGACAATCTCCTGATCGCGCGGGCGTTCGGCCCGGAGGCCGCCTACACCGCGGCGACGATGACGGGATTCGACGGCGAGGGCGGCGAATGGACCGCCGAGCGGGCGGAGGGCGGCGCCGAATCGATCCGGGTGCCGTGGCCCGGCGGTGCCATCACCGAGCGGCCGCAGGTGCGCCGGCAGCTCGTCGCACTGTACGACGAGGCGTGCGCGCGGCTGGGCGTCGAGCCGCGCCCGCACGACTGACGGATTCCAACTTAGGTCGTCCTTACCTTGAGCTAGTATGAAGGTATGAGCGACCCGGTCCCGTTCTCCACCGCCCTGCGCGAGCGTGCCAGCTCGGCCCACTCGACGAGCGAGCACGCCGGCTTCATGGCCGACCTGATCACGGGCGACGGCACGCGCGACGACTACGTCTCGCTCGTCGTGCAGCACTGGTTCATCTACGACGCGCTGGAGGCGGCCGCCGAGCGCATGCGCCGCGACCCCGTGGCATCCGTGTTCATCAGCGACAAGCTCACGCGACTGCCCGCCCTCGAAGCCGACCTCGAGTTCCTCGTCGGCCCGGATTGGCGCGATCGCATCGAGGCGCTGCCGACGACCCGCCGCTACGTCGACCGCATCCGCCAGGTGGGCGCCACGTGGCCGGGCGGCTTCGTCGCCCACCA
Organism: Microbacterium sp. F51-2R; assembly: GCF_052180235.1. GTDB lineage: Bacteria > Actinomycetota > Actinomycetes > Actinomycetales > Microbacteriaceae > Microbacterium. The sequence continues at coordinate 2,301,546 of NZ_CP197470.1, forward strand.
CTACACGCGGTATCTCGGCGACCTCTCGGGCGGCCAGTTCATCGGGCGCCTCATGGCGCGCCGCTTCGGCTTCGAGACGAACGGCATCGGGTTCTACCTCTTCGACGACATCGCCGACCCGAAGGCCTTCAAAGACGTCTACCGCGAGCAGCTCGACTGCGCTCCGTGGGATGCCGCGGAGCAGGAGCGCGTCATCGACGAGGTGCTTCTCGCCTACCGCCTCAACACCGAGCTGTTCGAAGACCTCGCCGCCGCGAAGGCGACGAAGGTCGCCTGAGGCCGGCGCCGGGGGCGGGACGCGGGCCGGGTAGGCGGGACGCGGGCCTCGAGGCTGCTCACGCGGGACGCCTAGAGGCTGCTCACGCGGGACGCGCGGCGGCCTCTCGCCGCACGTCGGCCATGAAGCGCCGCACATCGGGATCGACCTGGATGTCGCGCGGCCGCAGCGGCCGGGTGAGGTACAGGCCCTCGAGCGAGGTGAGCCGCGAGAGGGCGACGTAGGTCTGCCCCGGCGCGAAGGCTCCCGAGCCGAGGTCGATGATCGCGCGGTCGTACGTCTTGCCCTGCGATTTGTGGATCGTCACGGCCCACGCGAGGCGCAGCGGAAACTGCGTGAACTCCGCGACGACATCGCGCGACAGCGAGCGCGACCCCGGATCGTAGGAGTAGCGGAACTTCTCCCACACGGCGGGCTCGACGTCGAACTCCTTCCCCTCCACCTCGACCCGCACCGAGCCGCCCGCGATCCGTGTGACGGTGCCGATCGTGCCGTTGACCCAGCGGGGCGGTTCGGCGAAGGAGGCGACGTCGTTGCGGAGGAACATGACCTGCGCCCCGATCTTGAGCTGCAGCTCGACCTCGGCGGGGTACGTGTCGCCGCGCCCGAAGTCGCCGTTGATCTCGGCGTTCGCCGTCTGCACCCGGCCCGTGAGCGCATCGAGGTGGCGGCGGTTGATGTTGTTGACGATGTCGTTGCGCGTGGCCAGCGTGATGATCGGCACTTCGCCGTCGACGGGCGCGGGCGGTGTGCGCGCGCCGGTGTCGTTGAGGATCTTCGCCATGTCGGCCGTCACGATCCCGTGGCGCACGGCGTTGAGCAGCGCCTTGAACCCCGGATCGGCCTGCCGGTGGATGTCGACGAGCTCGCGGATGTGCAGTTCGGCTCCGAACGGCCCGAGCTCCGCGAAGCCGTCGAGGGACGCGGCATCCGTCACCGCCCGCGGGCCTGTGGGACTCGCGGCTCCCGTCCACACGTGCGCGTCGAAGAACCAGAACGAGCGGTAATGGTCGCGGACGTACCGCAGCTCCTCGCCCCGCGGCGGCACCGGCGCGAGCTGGTACGGGTCGCCGAACATGACGATCTGCACGCCGCCGAACGGCTCGCCGCGCCGCCCGCGGGCCTTGCGGAGGGCCCTGTCGATCGCGTCCATGAGGTCGGCGTTGACCATCGAGATCTCGTCGATGACGAGCGTGTCGATCGCGTTGAGGATCTTGCGGGTCGCGTCGGACTGGTCTTCGTCGTGGGAGCCGAGGATTCCGAGGGGGAGCTTGAAGAGCGAGTGGATCGTCTGCCCCTCGACGTTGAGCGCCGCGACACCGGTCGGCGCGCACACGGCGATCTGCTTGGACGTGTTCCACGCGAGGTGCTGCAGCAGCGTCGACTTGCCGGTGCCGGCGCGTCCGGTCACGAACACGTGCTCGCGGGTGTCTTCGATGAGCCGGAACAGCGCCTCCTGCTCGCGAGAGAGAGGCGGCGCGATCACCGATTCATGGTAACGAGCCGAACGGATGCCTCGCCCCCTCCGCGCTCGGCGATCCGTACCGCGCCGGTGCGAGGCCGGTGTGGAGGAGCGGCCGCGGCACGGCGTCCGCGGACGCTCGACAGCATGGCGGCGCGGGCGCCCGCGGTCATGGCGACGCGGGCACATGCGCAGCGGGACCACCTCGCGGGTATGACCGTTCAGAAGTCTCCCGGTTGCCGTTTTCTACACTGGAGGCGTGGATCGGGGGGCCGTGGAGACCAGCCCAGAAGGCGCGCAGGCGTCTTCGGCCCGCTCGGCGAGCCCCGCCGCTGACGTGACCACCGCTCCCGTTCTCGGCTCGGAGCGGGCGACGACGGATGCCTCGGCTCCCGTCGCACCGGATGCCGTCCTCCCCGATCACGCCGCCGCGAAGCCCCGCCGCCGCGCCCCGCTCGCGCTCGACCTGACGCTCCTCGGTGTCGTCGGCGTGCTCCTCGCGGGGGCCGTCGTCGCGGGCGGCGCCGTGCTCTACCGCGAGTTCTACAGTCCCGCGGCGTTCGTGCAGCGCTATCTCGGCCTGCTCTCCGACGGCCACGCCGCCGACGCCCTCGCCGTGCCGGGGGTCGCCGTCGACTCGGCGGAGCTCGAGGCGGCAGGCCTCCCCGCGCAGGCGTCCGAGGCGCTGCTGCGCAGCGCCGCCCTCGCGAAGCTCACCGATGTCGAGGTCGTGTCCGAGACGACCGACGGCGACATCACCGAGGTGACGGTGGCCTACAAGGCGGGCCCCTACCCCGGTCGCACGACCTTCGAGGTCGAGAGCAACGGCCAGGTCGGCGTCGCCCCGACGTGGCGCTTCGCGCGGAGCCCGCTCGCGGTCGTCGACCTGACGGTGCTCGGATCGATGAGCTTCGACGTCAACGGCTTCACGATCGACAAGCGGCAGGTGTCGATCGACGGCGTGGATGCCGATCCCGTCGCACCCCTTCCGCTGCTCGTGTTCTCACCCGGCGTCTACTCCGTCTCGGTCGACACGGCGATCTCGTCGACCCGCGGCGTCGCCGTCCTGTCGGACTCGCCGCTGAAGTCCACGACCGTCAGCGTGCAGGCCGAGCCCACCGAGCAGTTCGTGGCGATCGTGCAGCAGCGGGTCGACGAGTTCCTGACATCGTGCGCGACGCAGAAGGTGCTCATGCCGACCGCCTGTCCGTTCGGGTACACGGTCGAGGACCGCATCTCGACCGCCCCCGCGTGGTCGATCGTGAAGCAGCCCGCCATCACGGTCGAGCCCGACGGCGCGAATTGGACGATTCCGACCACGGAGGCGACGGCGCACATCGAGGTCGACATCCGCTCGCTCTTCGACGGCCGGGTGCGGCACGTGAGCGAAGACGTCCCCTTCCTCATGACCGGCACGATCACGGTGACCCCCACCGGCGCCGCCTCGATCGTCGTCTCCGGCACCGACACCCGCTGACCGGGCGCTCGGGCGCCATCCGGGGCGGATGATCGGGGGCGGCGGCGGGGCGCGGCATCCTTCATGATGACGGGGAGGAGGCGACGATGGCTGCGCGCGGGATACGGCGGTGGGTGCCCGGCATCGGCGTCGCGCGCGGGTACAAGCGCGCATGGCTGTGGCCCGACGTGCGCGCAGGCATCGTCGTCACGGCGCTCCTGATCCCCGCCGGCATGGGCTACGCCGAGGTCGCGGGGCTCCCGCCCGAGACCGGCCTCTACGCGACGATCGTGCCGCTCACGGCATATGCGATCTTCGGCCCGTCGCGCATCCTGGTGCTCGGGCCCGACTCCGCACTCGCACCCATCATCGCCGCGGCGATCCTCCCCCTCGCCCTCGGCGACGCGCAGCGCGCCGTGGCCCTCGCCGGCCTCCTCGCGATCATGGTCGGCGCCGTGCTGCTCCTCGGGGGCATCCTGCGCCTCGGCTTCGTCACCGACCTGCTGTCCAAACCCATCCGCGTCGGGTACCTCAACGCGATCGCCGTCATCGTCATCGTGTCGCAGGTGCCGAAGCTCCTCGGCTTCTCCACCGACGCCGAAGGCTTGTGGTCGCAGGTCGTCGCCATCGTCCAGGCCGTCGGCGCGGGAGAGGTCGAGCCCCTCGCCGTCGCCTTCGGCGTCGGCTCGCTCCTGGTCATCGCGCTGCTCCGGTGGCTCAAGTCTCCGGTCCCCGGCATCCTCGTCGTCGTCCTGCTCGCGATGATCGTGACGGCCGTCTTCGGCCTCTCCGGAGCGCTCCCCGTCGTGGGGGCCCTCCCCCAGGGGCTTCCCGCACCGGCCCTCGAGGGCCTCGCGTGGACGGATGTCGCGGGCCTCGCCCTTCCCGCCGCCGGCATCGCCCTCGTCGCCTTCACCGACAGCGCCGTCCTCTCGCGCACGCTCGCCGCGCGGCGCGGGCAGAGCGTCAGCGGCAGTCAGGAGATGTCGGGCATCGGCATCTCGAACATCGCGGGCGGACTGCTGGGCGGCTTCCCGGTCTCGGCATCGTCGTCGCGCACCCCCGTCGCCGAACAGGCGGGCTCCAAGACGCAGCTCACGGGGCTCGTCGGCGCGGTGCTCATCCTCGCATTCATCCTCCTCGCTCCGGGCGTGACGGAGTTCCTCCCCTCCGCGACGCTCGCCGCCGTCGTCATGAGCGCCGCGGTGGGCCTCATCGACATCCGGGGGTTCCGTGCGCTGTGGCGGATGGATCGAGTGGATGCCGCCCTCTCCCTCGCCGCCTTCCTCGGCGTGCTCGTGTTCGGCGTGCTGGAGGGCATCCTCGTCACGATCGTCCTGTCGCTGCTGGCCTTCGTGAACCGATCCTGGCGGCCGTACAAGGCCGAGCTCGGCCGCGTGCCGGGCCTTCGCGGCTACCACGACCTCAGCCGCTACCCCGACCGGGGGCGCACACTCCCCGGCATCGTCATCGTCCGCTTCGACGCGCCGCTGTTCTTCGCGAACGGGGCGGTGTTCGACGACTGGGTGCGCGAACGCGTGCGCGCCGCCGGGCCGGGCGTCCACACCGTCATCCTCGCCGCCGAGCCCATCACCGACATCGACACGACCGCGATCGACGAGCTCGTCGAGCTCGACGACTACCTGTCGGCGCACGGCATCCGCCTCGTCATCGCCGAGATGAAGGATCCCGTCGTCGACGTGCTGCGTCAGTACGGCATGACGTCCCGCTTCACCCCCGACCGCTTCGCACCCACGGTCGGTGCCGCCGTCGACGAGCTCACCGGCCGACTGCGCGGCGACCTCGAGGGCACGAAGTGGGACGACGAAGCCCCCGACGGCCCCTCTTCCCCGCCGAAGGCCGGCTGAGGGGACGGATACCGCGGGTCAGCGCCCGGCGCGGATGCCGCGGGTCAGCGCCCCGCGCGGGCGTCGCGCTCTGCGAGCTCGGCCAGCCGGGTGTTGTAGGCCTCGAGCTCGGCATCGCCCGAGCGGTCGGCCGCGCGGTCTGCCCGGCGCTGCTGCCGGTCGTCCGATCGGCTCCACTGGATCGCGACAGTGATCGCGAGGATGAGGGTCGGGATCTCGCCGATCGACCACGCGACGCCGCCGCCGACGTACTGGTCCTGCAGCGGAGTGGCTCCCCACGTGCGGCCCATCGCGCCGTACCACTCCGAGACCATGAGCCCCGTCTGCATCATGATGACGATGCCGAAGAAGGCATGCATCGCCATGATGCCGATGAGGAGGAGCAGCCGGCCCGGGTACGGGAGGCGATACGGCACCGGATCGACGCCGATGAGCGACAGCGCGAAGAGGTAGCCCGTGATGACGAAGTGGGCGACCATCCACTCGTGGCCGAGGTGGTCGTAGAGCGTCCAGCGGAAGAGGTCGGTGTAGTAGAAGGCCCACAGCGAACCGATGAAGAGGGCCGCCGCGACGAAGGGGTTCGTCAGCACGCGCGAGACCGGCGAGTGCACGGCCCACAGGATCCACTCGCGGCCGCCGCGCGTGCCGTCCTCCCGCTTGCGGACGGCGCGGGCGGCGAGCGTCACGGGGGCGCCCGCGACGAGCGCGAGGGGGATCGCCATCGACAGCAGCATGTGCCCCGTCATGTGCACGCTGAAGAGGTAGTCCTGGTAGGCGTTGACCGGGCCCGAGGTCACCCAGAAGAGCAGGACGAGGCCCACGAGCCACAGGATCGTCCGGTGCACCGGCCACGAGTCGCCGCGCCGATGGAGGCGCCACACCCCCGCGAGGTAGAAGAAGATGCCGAAGCCCGCCGCGAACGCCCACAGCAGGTCGACGTCCCACGCCGTGAACCAGCGCGCGGTCGTCAGCTCGGGCGGAAGGGGGGCGCCGGTGAGGATCTCGGCCGGCGTGCGCACCTCGGGCAGACCCGAGTTCGTCGGCGGAGGCGTGCGCGAGAGCGCGACGGCGGCCCCGCTCGCGATGCCCATGAAGGCGAGCTCGAGAGCGATGAGCGACCAGAACCGGCGGGCCGGGGCATCCTGTCCCATCCGTCCGATGAGCCGCCGGCGGTACCAGGCGGCGAGGACGCCGATCGCGACGAGGGCGGCGACCTTGACGAGCACGAGCACGCCGTACGGGCTCGCGAGCGCCGACCACTCCCCCACGCCGATCGCGGCACGCACGGTGCCCGCGATCGCGACCACGACGAAGGCCGCGAGGGCGATGCTCGAGTAACGCGACAACGCGGTCGAGATCCGCTCCGAGCCGACGAGCGGCCGGATGACGACGAGGAGCAGCAGGCCGCCGAGCCACACGGCGGCCGCGATGATGTGGAGCACGAGCGCCATGACGGCCGCGGAGTGGTTGGCCTCTTCGCCGGAGTGGCCCTGCGTGCCCATCGGGACGAGGCTCGCGACGGCGAGGAGGGCGACGAAGAGCGTCGCGGTCCAGCCACGCACGGCGAACGCGAGCACCGTGAGCGCTGCGCCGGCGATCGTCGTGATGAGCCACGTGCGCCCGCCCTCGGTCTCGACGAGGTAGCGGCCGAGTTGGGCGCCGAACTCGGGCGCGGCGCTGAGCTCGGGGTTGAAGGCGTCGAGGAAGGTCAGGAACCCCGTCGCGGCGGCAGCGACGGTGAAGATCGCGGCCGAGATCGATGCGACGTCGAGGGCGGCGTCGAAATCGCGCTCCCCCGCTCTCAGGGCGAACAGGGCCGTGACGAGCGCACCGACCATGCCGGCGGCCGACAGGTTGACCGCGAGCGTCACGGTCGGAAGGCCCCAGCGGACGATCGGTCCCGCATCGCCGATCACGAGCGGTGCCGCCCCGCCGCCGAACGCGAGTCCCCAGACGAGCGCGGCCAGCGCGGACGCGACGAGGATCGCAGGCCCGACGGCCCGCAGCGAGCGGGGATTCACCCATCCAGCCTAGGCGCGTCCCGCTGGGAGCCGGCCCGTCCCGGCATACAGCAGCGAGATGCCTCGGCGTGCATGCGGAGCCGGCGCCACGGCATGCAGAAGGGGGATGCCGCGGCATGCGGCATCCCCCTTCGAGAACAGGACTGCGTCTTACTTGACGGCAGCCTTGAGCTTCGAGCCGGCCGTGACCTTGACGCGCTTGCCGGCGGGGATCTTGATCTCTTCGCCCGTCTGCGGGTTGCGGCCGGTGCGAGCCGACGTCTCGACCTGCTCGAACGAGATCCAGCCCGGGATCGAGACCTTGCTGCCCTTGGCGACCGCCTCCGAGACGGTGGCGAAGAGGGAGTCGAGCACGCCCGACACGGCGGACTGGCTCTGGCCCGTCGCGCTCGCGATGCTCGCGACGAGTTCGGTCTTGGTGATGGACTTGTCGGCCATGTGGTTGTCCTCCAGCGGCGGAGTCGCCGCCTCATATTGCGGGGACCGGTGGAGCGGACGCCCCCCGGCTGGTCGGATCGACCGCCTCGAATGTAGCCGAGAACACCCGACTTCCGCGGATTTCCGCGGATTTTCGGCGTTATAACCGGCGTGTCGAGGTGCTCATGGGGCAAATGGGGCTGATGTGACGTCGGATCCGGCTCCCCTTGACAACGGCGGCAATTCCACCCTGCCGGCGGTGAGGCGACCCCGTCGCCGGATCCGCGGGCCCTGGAGGGACCTACTCCTGCGGGGTCTGAGGCTCGTCGTGCAGCCGCCGCAGCGCCGCCACGATGTCGTCGTGCCAGCGCCGGGCGGCGGGCAGCACACCGGTGAAGATGGGGGTGTCGTGCGTGACGCCGAGATAGAGGACGACGGATGCCTCGACCCCCGCCGCGCGCAGGGCAGCCCCGTAGGCGGCGCCGTCGGAGCGCAGCGGATCGTATTCCGCCGTCAGCACGACAGCGGGAGGAAGACCCGCGTGGCTCGGCGCGAGGAGCGGCGACGCGTAGGGCCGCTTGGCGTCGCGCGCGTTCGGAAGGTAGGTGCTCGCGACCGAACGCATCTCGCGCTTCGCCAGGAAGCTCGGGATGCCGAGTGCCCGCGTCGCCGCGAGGTCGACATGCCGCCCGGTGAGGTCGGTGACCGGCACCTCGAGCACCTGCAGGCGGATCGGCCGCCCCGCGCGATCGCGGTTCATGAGCGTGACGGCCGCGGCGAGGTTGCCGCCGGCGGAGGTACCGAGGATCCCGATGCGGTCGGGACGGATGCCGAGTCCCTCGGCGTTGTCGAACAGCCACTCCAGCGCGGCGTACGCCTGCTCGATCTGCGTCGGGAACCGGCGCTCGGGCGCGAGGGAGTAGTCGACGGCGACGATCGCGACGCCGGAGTCCGCGGCGCGGTGGCGGTAGCCGGCATCCGTCGTCGGATAGTCGATGCCGCCGATGCGGAAGGCACCCCCGAACAGGGCCAGACAGCCCGGCACGGGCTGATCGCCGCGCTCCGCGGGGCGATAGATGCGCACGCGGAAGGGCGCGAGCCCGTCGAGCTCGAGGCGGTGCTCTTCGATCGGGATGTCGGGGCCCGCGAGGCCGACCGTCTCGAGTTCCTTGCGATCCCACGCGAGCGCGGCCCGGCGGTGGCGGGCGCGGGCACGGGCCTGCGGTCCCTGCGTCGACGGTCGGGAGGGGAACGGCTCCGCGGCCTTGGGCGGCTGGGGCTCGGGCGAGCGTGAGCGGCCGAAGGGCCAGAGCGCGATCAGCCGGGCCTTCGCCGAGGCACGCGCCCTGTCGAGCAGGTAGCGCCGGTGCACGCGGAGTCGCTCCACGAAGAACGGATCGAGCGGCATCCTCTCCCCCTTTTCATTGCCCGCGCGGCGAGTGTAGACGCCGAAAGGCGGGAGTCCCGGAGGACTCCCGCCTTTCGCGGTTCAGCGGGTGCTTACCAGCTCGACTTGGTCACGCCGGGCAGCTCGCCACGGTGCGCCATGTCGCGGAAGCGGACACGCGAGATGCCGAACTTCGAGAGGTTGCCGCGGGGGCGCCCGTCGATGACATCGCGGTTGCGCAGACGCACGGGCGACGCGTTGCGGGGCAGCTTCTGCAGGCCCACGCGAGCGGCCTCGCGCTGCTCGTCGGTCGACTCCGGCGACACGAGCGCCTTCTTCAGCTCGGCGCGCTTCGCGGCGTAGCGGTCGACGACCTCCTGGCGCTGCAGGTTGCGCGCGATCTTGCTCTTCTTAGCCATGGATCAGCGCTCCTCTCGGAATTCGACGTGCTTGCGGATGACCGGGTCGTACTTCTTGAGCACGATGCGGTCGGGGTTGTTGCGGCGGTTCTTGCGCGTCACGTAGGTGTACCCCGTGCCGGCGGTCGAGCGCAGCTTGATGATCGGACGGACGTCCTGAGCCTTCTTCGCCATTAGAGCTTCACACCCTTCGCGAGGAGGTCCTTGACGACGGACTCGATGCCGCGTGCGTCAATGACCTTGATGCCCTTGGCCGAAACGTTGAGCTTGATGTTGCGGCCCAGCGACGGCACGTAATACGTCTTCTTCTGCACGTTCGGGTCGAAGCGGCGCTTCGTCCGGCGGTGCGAGTGCGAGATGTTGTGACCGAAGCCGGGAACTGCTCCAGTCACCTGGCACACAGCAGCCATGGTGATGTCTCCTTCAATACCGTGGAACCGGACGGTCCCACCCAAGATCCCTTGTCTGCACCCACGACTCTTGCCGTCCGTTGGCGGACGAGAGAGGGAGTGGGTGCGAACTGCGTGCTGGAGTGCGCGCAGACAAAGAGTCAGTCTAGCATGCGCGGTCTCTGCAGCTTGACCGCAGGCCCCGGCGGTTGCGCCACGACTCCTCCCGCACCCGACCGCTACGCCGGCATCCCGCCCTGCGCGGCATATTCCCGGAGAGGAATGGCTCCTTCGATGCCCGCTCCTCCACAGCCCCGAGGCGTGCCCGCGGTTGTCCACAGGTCACAAACATTCGCGCCATCCCTCCCTCATCCCTGACATCCTGGGGGCCCTTCGAGGGTTCGACGAATGGATGGGAAGAGAGATGGACGGTTCTCGAGCGGTGGCCCCACGGTGGCCCACCTCGCCTGAGCTCCTCGCCGACGGCCACCGGTGCCCGGTGTGCTTCCGGGATGTACGTCCGCCGGCATGCCCGAACTGCGGGTTCCTGTTCGGCGATGACCGCGCCCCGGCGGTGCTGTCGCTCGGGCGGCAGATCGTCCGGCTCGAGACCGAGCGCCGGCAGCTGATCGGAGCCATCCGGCTCACGGCTGCCCTCGACGCCAAGCGCGCGGAGGCTGCCGCCGCGAGGACCGCCGCGATCAACGCCCGATGGGCGGAGGATGCCGCGATCCGCGCCGCGACGGGGGCCACGGCAGCGTCCCCCTCCCCGTCGGGCGTCGTCGCCTCGCCCTCGCCCTCCGCGTCGATCCCCGCGCCCTCCGCGTCGATTCCCGTTGCCTCGAGTCCCGCCCCCACGGCCGCCCCGGTCGCCTCCGTCCCTGCGCCGAGCCCCGCGGTCGTACCGCCGCCCGCGCCGCAGGCCGAGCCCCGGCGCCGCCTGAGCGTCCCCGTCCTGCTCCTCATCGTCGGCGTCTCCCTCGTCGGGGTGGCGGCGGTGTTCTTCCTGCTCCTCGCCTGGTTCGTCGCGGGCATCGAGGTGCGCGCCCTCATCATCGGCGGCATCACGCTCGCCGCGATGGCCGCGGCATCGTGGCTCCGCCGCCGCTCGCTCACCGCGACGGCGGAGGGCATCGCCGTGCTCGGCGTCGTGCTTGTCGGCCTCGACGCGTGGGCGGTGCGCGCCAACGACCTCTTCGCGACAGGCAGCGTCGATGCCGCCACCTATGCGGGATCGGCGGCACTCGTCGTCGCGGTCCTCTGTCGCGCGTGGGCCGTGCTGTCGAAGCTTCGCGCGCCCGACCTCGCCGCCGCCGTCGCCCTCCCCGTCGGGCTGGGCGTCCTCCTCAGCGGCCTCCTCGACGCGCCGCCCGTGGAGTCGCTCCTCGCGGGGCTGCTGGGCGCCGCCGCGGCGGGCCTCACGCACGCCCTCCCCCACCCGTGGTCGTCGGCCCGCCGGGGTGCGCAGGCGCTGCCCGAGCGCGTCGCGCTGGCCTTCGTCGGTGTCGCGTCCCTCACGCTCGCCGCGGCGACGAGTGTGATCGGAGGCGTCGGCGAGGCGGCCATCGTGTGGTCGGCGGCGTCGGTCGTGGTGCTCGGCGTTGCGCACGCGCGGCTCGCGCGGCCGCGCTCCGGCGAGGAGCCGCTTCCGGGGGCGCGTGCGCTCGGCGGCATCGCTTCGAGCGTCGCGACGATCGCGGCGGCGACCGTCGCCTGGCAGCTCGCCCAGCGCACGGGGGAGCCGATCTTCGCGGTTCTCATCGCCCCGGTCGTCGCCGTGGCGATCGCGGTGGGCCTCGACATCCTCCGCACCCGCAACGCGGGTCTCACCGTGGCCGCGACGACCGCTGCCATCGTCGGCGGGCTCTCGCTGATCGCCGTCCTCCTCCAATACGGGTTCGAGGCGAACCGCATCATCGTCCGCTCCTGGACGCTGTGGCGGACGGATGCCTTCGCCCTCCCGCAGAACGCCGTCGACCTTCCTCTCCTCGGCGTCGTGACGGCCGCGGTCACCGCGGCGCTGCTGTTCGCGTCACCCACCCTCGGCCGAGCCGTGCTGCGGGACATCCGGCCGGTCGTGGCCGTGGTCGTGCTGGTCCTGGGGGCCGCCCGATCAGGCGTCCCCGCGGTCGCCGTCGGCGTGGCGATCGCCGTCGCGGCGCTCACGGTCGTGGTGCTCGTCCGGACGACGGCTCGTGGCGGCTGGCTCGCCGCCGGCGCCCTCGCGGCCGTCGCCGCCTTCTTGCTGGCCGCGGCGACGCCGTGGCTCTGGTTCGTCAGCGTCGGGGTCGCGATCGCCCTGCCCATCGCGCAGCGCATCGTCCTCAAGGCCACGGGAGACACCGGCGTGGCGTTCGCGCTGGCACCCGTCGTCGCCGCGACCATCTCGGCGCTCATCGCCCCGGCGCCCCTCAGCGTGGTGCTTCCTGTCGGCACTGAGTCCGACGGCCTGGCGGCGGGGACGGCGATCGCGCTCGTTCAGTGGGTCGCCGTCGCGACGCTCGGCACAGCCCTGTTCGTCCCGCTCGAGCGCATGAGCCGCGTCGCGGTCGCGTGGGCGGCCGAGTTCCTCATCGCGCTCACCCTGGCCGCGACCGCCGTTCTGGCCGGCCCCGCGTGGTTCATGGCGACCGGGGTCGACGCCGTCCTGCTGTGGCAGCTGGGCGAGCCGGTCACGGCGATCGTGCGCGGGGGCCTGGTCGCCGCGGGCCTCGCCGCCGCCGTCGCGCTGCGCGGCAGGCTGTCCCGCGCCGTGGCCGTCGGAGCGACGGGGCTCCTCGCGCCGACCCTCGCAGCGACCGCGTACGCGGTGCTCCAGGCGACCGACGCGACGTACGCCGTGTGGGCGCCGCTCGTCCTGCTCGCGACGGCGGTCCTCATCGCGGTCGTCGCGGCGTGGACGGGATACGCCCGGGTGTGGAGAGAGGAATCCGGGCGCCTTCGGATCGCAGCTGAGATGGGCGCCGCCGTCACGGCACTCGTCGTCGCGTCGGATGTCGCATCCTCGCAGGCGTGGGCGATGTGGGCGCTCCTCGGCCTCGGGTTCGCGGCAGTCGCCGTCACCCGCGGCTGGGCCGCCGCGCAGACGTCCCCCTCCGACGACGTCTTCGCGACGCGTCGGCCGGGCGTTCGCCTCGCCGCCGCGCCGCGACGGCTGTTCCTGTGGCCGGCCGTCGGTGCCGCGACCCTCGCATGGTGGTCATGGCTCGGCGACGGCACGCCGCGGGAGACGTTCACGGTCGAGACGGCCGCGGTGCCGGTCGGCGTCGTCGTGACCGCGGTGGCGGCGGGCCTCGTGTGGCTGCGGCGCCGGATCGAGGCATCCGTCGCCCTGGCGGCGGGCATCGCGATCGGCCTGGGCGCCTCGGCGATGACGGACTGGTACGGGGAGCAGCTGCGCGGCGCGATCGTCCCGATCATCGCGGCCGTGATCTGCCTCGCGCTCTCGGCGGAGCCGCTGCGCCGCGTGCGCCCCACGGCCCCCGTCGGCGCGGCCGTCGCGCTGCTCGTCCTCGGCGTCGCGGCGCTGGTCCGCACCGACGTCGGGGTCCCGGCGGATGCCGCGTGGCTCCTGCTGCTCGTCGGCGTCGCGTTCGCCTCCGCCGTCGGACACGCCGGCGCGCTGCCTCCCCGGGCGGCCTCGAAGGTCTACACGGCTGTCGCACCGGCGGTGTCGATGATCGTGGCGGCGATCTCGGTCGGCTTCGCGACGGATGCCGCTGCGACGACCGGCATCTCGCTGGGCGTACTCGCGCTCATCCACGTCGGGTCGGCCGGGTACGACCGGGCGCCGTTCGGGGCCGTGAGCCGCTGGGCGTCGCTCGGCGCAGCGGGGATCGTCTCGTCCGCCGCCGTCGGCTTCGGCGTCTTCGACGAGGTCGAGTGGGCGACGCTGCCGTTCGCCGGCATCATCCTGGCCGGGGCCGCCGCGGCGATGCTGCGGTCCCGCCGCGCGAGCGCCGCCTGGCCGCACATCGAGAGCATCGTGTGGACGATCGGCCTCGTGATCGCCGTGGCGCCGAGCATCCTCGCCCCCGTCGAGCCCGTGCGGGTGTGGCTGTTCCTGGCCGCGACGCTCGCGGCGGCAGCCGCGGCATCCGTCTCTCCCCTGCCCGACGAGTGGCGTCTTCGCGTGCCGAGCGCGCTCGTGCTGGCCGGCGCCGCGCTGCTGATGGGCGGGCGCGCGCTCGTCGATCCGATCCTCACGAGCGGAGACGCGGCCGCCGCGACCGCCGGGGCGGGAGCCGTCGCGATCGCTGTCGTACTCGCCTCGAGTGCGCCCGCCACGCGCACGGCGCTGCACCCCACGCTCCTCGCGGGGGCCGGCGCGGTGCTCCTGGACGCCGTCGTGCTGCTGCGTTTCGACGGTGAGCTCGTCCCCGCGGCGATCGCCGTCATCGCGGGCGGCGCCGTCGCGATCATCGGCGCCGCTGCCCTCGGACTCCTCCGCTGGCGCGGACTCGGCGCCGTGCTGGCGCTCGGCGGCCTCGTGCTGGTGCTCGCGACGTGCGCGATCCGATTCGGAGTGGTCGCCTCCCAGCCGGGCCTCGAGCCCGACCTGTGGGCTCTCGCCGGCGCCGCGGTCACCGTCGGGGTCGTGCTGGCAGCGCTGCGCGCCGCGCCGAGCCGCGCGATGGGACTCGCGGGCGGTGCCCTGCTCGCGGCGGTGACGGCGCTCTTCGCGATCGCCGAGGGGTTCCTCCTCGCCCTTCAGGGCGAGTTCGACGGCAGCCGCGCGCTGCTCGCGATGTCGATCCTCTCGGCGACGGCTGTCGGGGGCGTGCTCCTGCGCTCGCGCCTGGGCTGGGCGCTCGCGATCTCGGCGATGGTCTCGGCCGCGGCCTTCGGACTGGTCGCGATCTTCGGGCTCGGCGTCACGCCGGTCGAGCTCGTCACGGTGCCGCCCGCCGTGGCGGGGCTCGGTTACGGCGCGTGGAGCCTTCGACGCCACCCGGAGGCGCGGTCGTGGCCACTCCTCGGCTCGTGGCTCGTGCTCCTGACGGTCCCGTCGCTCCTGCACGACCTCGGCGAGTCCGAGCTGTGGCGGGTCGTGGGCCTCGGCGTCGTCGCGATCGCGCTCGTCGTCGTCGGTGCGACGATGCGCCTGCAGGCGCCGCTCGTGCTCGGCTCGGCCGTGCTGCTGACGCACGCCATCGCACAGCTGTGGCCGTGGATCTCCGCCGTCTACGTGGCGGTGCCGTGGTGGCTGTGGCTCGGCATCGGCGGAGCGGTGCTCATCTTCCTCGCCGCGACCTACGAGCGACGAGTGCGCCAGATGCGGACGGCGTTCGTGTCGGTCGCGCGGCTACGCTGAGGCGGTCCCGGGGGCGCAATCGCGTCGCTCAGCCCTGGGGGTCCGCCGCTTCGGCGGCGCCCCGGCCCCACCGGAAAGCCGAGACGGTCGGGTCGCCCGGCACCCAGAACCTCCACGGGAAGGCCGCCGTTCCGGCATGCCCCGCGACGCCGACCCGCGGTCCCGTCTCGACGGCCGCGAGCGGCTCGATGCGCAGTTCGAGGCGCGCGACGGCGCCCGCGCGCGGTTCACCCGTGATGGCGTCGATGCCGTCGTGGATCGGATGCCGCAGCCCGACGGCCTCGCCCAGCCGGCCTGGTCCGCGGGCCAGGTCGCGGGGCGTCCGAGCAGCCGGGCGGCGGCGGTGCGCGGCATCCGTCCCCTCCACGACCTCGCCGCCGCGGAGGAGGATTCCGCCGGCGACCCCCTCCGGACCGCAGACGACGTTGACGCAGGAGTGGATGCCGTGGCTGAGGTAGACGTAGAGGTGGCCGGGCTCGCCCCACATCGTGGAATTGCGAGGCGTCTGCCCCATCCGCGCGTGCGAGCCGAGATCGGGCACATCGCCCGTGCCGAGGCCGTGGTACGCCTCGACCTCGGTGAGCCGCACGGCGACCTCCTCGCCCTCGACGAGGGTGCGGAGCACTCCGCCGAGAAGGCGCGGCGCAACGGCGGCCGGAAGGCCCAGCAGGTCTTCGCGACGAGCCGGGCGGAAGGCGGCGTCCACGGCGGTCACTGCGGCGGCACCCGGCACCACGACGAGTCGAACGCCGCGAGCGCGACCACCTCGTCGCCGGTCGCGATCTCGGAGATGTGCGTCTCGAGGCGCTTGGGCATCGGGAGGAGGTACTGGTCGTAGGGATTGTCGATGATGTCGGGGGCGACGACGGTCGCGGCATACCGGCCGTTCGGCGAGACGCAGATGCGCAGCACGGCATCCGACACGGGCACGTGCTCGATGGTGCTGCTCGTGCCGTCGTCGGCGACGAAGGCCACGATCGAGTCGCCGGGGATGCCGTACTCGTCGAGCTCCGCGTACAGCCGCACGGTCCCGCCGCCGGGCAGCGGGACGACGCTGCGGAGCTGGCCGAAGTCGGTGTCGGGTGTCGGCAGCGGCTGCTCCGTGCCGTCGGCGAGGTTCACGGCGAGGAGCCCGTCGGCGCGATCGACGATCGCGGTCGACCCCGAGACGCCGTCGAGCGTCACGGCGTTGCCGAGGGTCACGGCATCCTTCCCCGTCTTGTCGGAGAGCCACAGCGTGCCGTCGAACCCGACGAACAGCACCCGATCGGTCGCGGGGACGAAGCGCCACTGCACGACGCGGTTGTCGGCGCCCTCGATCTGCACCGCCTGAGGCTCGGCGTCGGGATCCTTGAGCGACATCGTGAAGAGCATGCTCTCGCGGCCCCCGTCGGCGCCGATGCCCGCGTCGGTGAACGTGTAGCCGACGAGCTCGCCGCGGTCGGCGCTCTGCAGGTTCGTGACCGTGCCCTCGCCGGGGAGCGGGAGCGTGCGCCGGTGCTCGCCGGCGAGGTCGGTCACGATGAGCTTGGTCGTGCCGTCCACCTCGCCGCCGCCGCCCGCGTCACCGGAGTCACCGGAGTCGCCCGAGCCACCGGAGCCATCCGAGGCGCCCGCGTCCTCGCGCACCGAGATGATGAGGTGCGACGACGTCGCGCGGTAGTCCTCGATGTGCGCGTGGCGGAAGACGGGCACGGCCTTCCGTCCGGTGAGGTCGGTGCGGAAGATCGTGTCTTCGTCGTCGGTGCGCTGCAGCAGGAAGAACGACTCCTTGCCGGTCCGGAAGGTGTGCGTGAGGGTCGTCTCGGGCCCGCCGCCGAGACCCCGCACGCCCGCGATCTTGACGGTGTACTTCGTCTCGTCCCACAGCGGCAGCGTGAAGCGGATGCCGATGCGGCGTCCCGACGTGTCGACCGCGAACGGGGTCGCGGGGGTGATCGTGACCTGATCGTGCGTCACGTCGGCCAGGGCCTGGGTCGTCGTGAGGATGAGACGGGATCCGGATGTCGCGACCGCGGCCTTGCGGTCGAACTGCGCGTCGGTCACGCGAGGCCCCTGCGCCGTGCCCGCCGCGGCACCCGCGAGCCCCGCGACCAGGAGCACCCCGACGACGGTCGCGAACGCGAGCCCGAAGGCGCGGCTGCGGCGCTTGCGCGCCTGGGACCGCCGGGTCGCGGCGGGGGCGCTGCCGACGTCAGTACTCATACGGGTCCCCCGGCTCGTCGATGAGCTCGACCGAGTCGGCCACGATCGCCAGTCGGCCGTCGGTGCCCGCGCGCACCGTGCCCTCGATCCTGACCCACTGCCCCGTCGCGGGCGACTGGAGGTCGGTCGCCGTCGCGTCGACCGGGATGCTCGCCGGCTGGGCGTCGATGACGCAGTGGGTGATGACCATGCGCGTGAGGTCGAACCCGCCGTCGCCCGGGGTCACGAACCCGGTGAGCGTCACGGGGTCGCCGTCGTACTCGTCGGGGTTCGTCGCCGTCGCGAAGACCGTCGACCACTCGCCGACCCCGAACGAGCCCGTGTCGCCCGCCGTTGCGAGTGCCACGGCATCCGACCCCGCGAACAGCGGCGGCGCATCGATGTTGCGCGACATCGCGAGCTGGGCCGACAGCGACGCGGGCGGGGTCACGAGCGCGAGGACGACGAGGAAGGATGCCGCGACCCCGCCGATCGCCGTCGCTGCGACGGCGATGGGGCTGCGGCGATGCTCGTGGCCCTCGTGGGCGTGCGCGTCGTCTTCGGCGCCGAGCGGGAGGGTGAAGGAGAGCACGGCGCCGACGAGCACGATGACGGCCATCCCCACCGCGAACCACGTCGAGTCGGGGTTGAGGTACAGATCCAGTCGGCCCGTCGCGGCGAGGGCGAGGGTCGTCACGGCCAGGACCGATGCGAGGCCGACGCCGAGCCAGCGACCGGTCAGCGCGCGGCGCCGCAGCGCGGGGTCGGCGGAGAGGTGGGAGTGCGACTCAGGCAAGGAGGTTCACCGCCGCTCCGATCGCGAAGGCCGACAGCACGACGACGGTGACCAGACCCACGAGCACGCGCGTGGTGAAGGTCGTGCGCAGCAGGGCAAGCATCTTGACGTCCACGAGAGGGCCGACGAGGAGGAAGGCGACGATCGCGCCGGGCGTGAAGGTCGAGGCGAACGACAGCGCGAAGAACGAGTCGACGTTCGAGCAGATCGACACGACCATCGCGAGCGCGATCATCGCGATGATCGAGAGCGTGGGGTCGGACCCGATCGCGAGCAGGGCGCTGCGCGGTACGAGCACCTGCACGGCGCCGGCGAGCGCCGATCCGATGACGAGGGCGGGGAGCACCGCGCGCAGCTCGATCACGAACTGCGCGATGCTGCGCCGGGCCCTGCCGCCCGGCTCGTGCACGACGACCTCGCACGTGTCGCGGAACCGCTGGGTGAGGAGGCCGTCGGGGTCGGGGTGTCGGCTGTAGAGCCAGCCGATCAGGTTGGCGATCGCGTAGCCGCCGAGGAGGCGGGCGACGAGGATGCCGTCGTCGAACCCGAAGGCCTGGTGGGTCGTGATGATGACGATGGGGTTGACGATCGGCGCGGCGATGAGGAAGGTCAGCGTCTCGGGCACCGAGAAGCCGCGCATCAGGAGGCCGCGCGCGAACGGGACGTTGCCGCATTCGCACACCGGCACGATCATGCCGAGAAGAGAGAGCACGGCTCTGCGGGTCCATGCCCGCCGCGGCATCCATCGCTCCAGCACCCCGGGCGGCACCCACACCTGCACGACGATCGACAGCACGACGCCGAGCACGACGAACGGCAGAGACTCGATCAGCACGCTGAGGGCGAGGGTCAGCCCGTCCTGCGCGCGGGTCGGGAGCACGATGAGCGCGAGCGACGGCGCGAACATGCCGATCGCGAAGAGCAGGCCGATGGATCCCGCGCCGATCGCCAGCCAGACGATCGTGCGCACCGTGCGAGAGGGTGCGGCGACCGCCGACTGCTCAGTCCGCGTCACGCCCGCCCGCTCGGGCCGCCGTGCACGAGGCGCAGAGGCCGAAGATGTCGACGACGTGCTCGGCCGCCGTGAAGCCGTTCGCGGCAGCCGTCGCGCGCGCCCACTGCTCGACGTCGGATGCCTCGATCTCGACGGCGATGCCGCAGGAACGGCAGATGAGGTGATGGTGGTGGCCCCGCGTCGCGCACGCGCGGTAGAGGCTCTCGCCCTCGGGGCTCTGCAACGAATCCGCGTCGCCCTGGGCCGCGAGGCCCGCGAGGGCGCGGTACACGGTCGCGAGTCCGATGCCCGTGTTGTCGTCGCGCAGCGTCGCGTGCAGGCTCTGCGCGCTCACGAAGCCGCGCGCGTCGGCGAGGGCCTCGCGGACCCGCTCACGCTGCCACGTGTTGCGCTGGACCATGGCCGGGAGTCTACCCACGAGCCATGGGAGAGCCCTGGGCGCCGAGCGTGCCGGCGACGGCGGCCGAGGCATCCGTCCCCCTCTTCTCGACTCGTCCGCGACGAGACCCGATGATGCGGCAGACGACGTAGATGAGGAACGAGATCGTCGTGATGTAGGGGCTGACCGGCAGCGTGCCCGCGACGGCCAGGAGGATCCCGACGACCGCCGAGGTGAATCCGAACAGGGCCGAGAGGAGCGGCACCGACAGCGGCCCGGACGCGACGCGCATGGCGGCCGCGGCAGGCGTCACGAGGAGTGCCATGACCAGGAGCGCGCCGATGATGTGGACGCTCACGGCGACCATGAGGCCCAGCAGCAGCATGAAGCCGAGCGACACGGCGGTCGTCGGGACGCCCCGCGCCGCGGCGGACTGCGGGTCGAGCGAGTCGAACCGCAGCGGTCGCCAGATCGCGAGGAGGCCCAGGAGCACGGCGGCGCTGATCACGATGAGCCAGCCCAGCTGGCCGCTCTGCACCGACACGATCTGCCCCGTCAGCAGGCTGAAGCGGTTCGCGGAGCGCCCGTTGTAGAGGGAGAGGAACAGGATGCCGAGGCCCAGCCCGAACGGCATGAGCACGCCGATGATCGAGTTGCGCTCTCGCGCCCGCGCCCCGAGGACGCCGATGATCGCGGCGGCGATGAGCGACCCGACGATCGAGCCCGTCACGACGTCGACGCCGATGAGCAGCGCGGCGGCGGCTCCCGCGAAGGAGAGCTCCGCGATGCCGTGGACGGCGAAGGCCATGTCGCGCTGGATGACGAAGACGCCGACGAGTCCGCCGACGAGTCCGAGCACGGCTCCCGCGACGATCGAGTTCGCGACGAGGCCGAGGATCTCGCCGTAGTCGGCGAGCCCGCCGAACATCGCCTCCCACACGTCGGGCCAGTTCATGCGTGCGCCCCCGTTCCGGGATCGTCGTGCAGGTCGTGGTGGTGATGGTGGTGCGACTCCTCGGCGTCGGGCGCGCCGACGACGACGAGACGGTCACCCGCGCGGAGCACGTAGACGGGGGCGCCGTAGAGAGCCGTGAGCGTCTCGGAGTTGAGCACTTCGTCGGGCGTGCCGAGCGTGAAGCGGCCGCCGGCGAGGTAGAGGATGCGGTCGACCGATCCCAGCACGGGGTTGATGTCGTGGGTCACGAGGAGGACCCCCGCGTCGGCGGCGCGGCGGTGCCGGTCGATGAGACCGATCACGGCCTGCTGATTGGCGAGGTCGAGGCTCGTGAGCGGCTCGTCGCACAGGAGCAGCCGCGGGTCGTCGGCGAGCGCCTGGCCCACGCGCAGGCGCTGCTGCTCGCCGCCGGACAGCTCGCCGACGGGCCGATCGGCGAAGTCGCGGGCCCCGACCGCGTCGATGAGGGCGTCGACGCGCGCGCGGTCGCCCTTGCGCGGGATCGGAAAGCCGAAGCGGTGGCCGTCGACGCCGAACGTCACGAGGTCGCGGCCGCGCAGCGCCGTGTCGCGCGGGAGGGGGCGCTGCTGCGGGATGTACCCGATGCGCCGACTCCCCCGAGCCCTCACCTCGTCGCCGAACACCGCGATCGATCCTTCGCTGAGCTCCTCGAGACCCAGGATGGCGCGCAGCAGCGTGGTCTTGCCCGAGCCGCTCGGGCCGAGCACGGCGATGAGCTCGCCGGGCTGCACCTCGAGGTCGAGGCCAGACCACAGTTCGCGCCCATCGCGGCGCAGGGCGGCGCCGTGGATCGCGAGGGCGGGGGCAGAGGCATCCGTCATGGGGTCAGCGCCTTCCTGAGGGAGTCGATGTTCTGCTGCATCCACTCGACGTAGGTGAGACCGTCGGGCAGCACTTCGGAGAATTCCAGAACGGGAATATCAGCCTGACCGGCGGCCTTGATCACCGCGTCGGTCTCGACGCCGCCCGTCTGCGAGTTGACGATGACGGCGTGCACCTCGCCCGAGCGGAGGAGGTGGAGCGCATCGAGGAGGGTCGCGGGCGGCACATCCTGCCCTTCCTCGACGGCTTGGCTGAACGCCTCGGGGGCGCCGTTCTCGAGCCCCGCCGCTTCGGTGAGATACAGCGGCACGGGCTCCGTGGTGAAGATCTGCGTTCCGCCGTGCGCGACGTGGAGGGCCGTGAGCTGGGCGGTCAGCTCGGCGAGTGAAGCGACGAAAGCGGCGGCGTTCCCCTCGAAGGTTTCGGCGTCGGTCGGCCGGAGGGTGCCGAGCTCCGACGCGATGCCCTGCGCCAGGTCGCTCATGGCGTGCAGGTCGTACCAGACGTGCTCGTTGAAGCCCGCGACGTGGTCGTGGCCGTGCTCGTCGCCGGCCTCGTGGGCGCTTTCGTCGTGGGCGCTGTCGTCGTGGGCACTGTCGTCGTGGGCGCTGCCGCCCGGCCAGTCGTGCGAGAACTCCACGGCGGTGAGCACCTTGGCGTCGGTGCCCGTGGCGTGGACGAGGCCGTCGATGAAGGCGTCGTAGCCGCCGCCGTTCTCGATGACGAGGTCGGCGCGACTCACCGTGAGCTGGTCGCGGGCGCTCGCCTCGTACGAGTGCGGGTCCTGCGCGGCCGAGTCGATGATCGAGGTCACGTCGACGGCGTCGCCGCCCACGACCTCGGCGATCTGCCCGTACACGTTCGTCGAGGCGACGACCTTCACACGCCCGTCGTCTGCGGGCGAGCCGCCTCCCGCGCATCCCGTCAGGACGAGGACGGATGCCGCGGCCGCGGCCAGGGTCGTCGTTCGGCGGATCATCGTGCCAGCGTACAGCTATTGATAATCGTTCTCAAACAGACGCGTGGTGCCGCCGGCGTCCGTCGGACTGCCGCATCATCCGCGCCACTTTCCTGCGAGCGCGCCGTCGCGCGGCGTGGCCCTCGCCGGAGACTGTCGCCCTCGCAGACAGATGGCTGTCGACCGCCGCAAGCGTCGCGGCACAGGCCGAGCCCCGCCGCCCCGCGCCATCTGTCCAGCGGACAGGGGTGCGCAGACGAAATCAGTCGAGGAGGAGCGCCGGCTCTTCGAGCACGGACGCGATGTCGGCGACGAAGCGCGAGATGCCGTCGCCGTCGACGACGCGGTGGTCGAACGACCCCGACACCGTCGTGACCCAGCGTGGCCGTACCTCGCCGTCGACGACCCACGGCTTCTGCCGGATCGCACCGAGCGCGACGATCCCGACCTCGCCGGGATTGATGATCGGCGTTCCCGCGTCGACGCCGAAGACGCCGATGTTCGTGATCGTGATCGTCCCGCCCTGCTGATCGGCGGGCGTCGTCTTGCCCTCGCGCGCCGTGAGCGTGAGCTTCTCGAGGGCACGCGCGAGGTCGCGCATGTTGAGGTCCTGCGCGTCCTTGACGTTCGGCACGAGGAGGCCGCGCGGGGTCGCCGCCGCGATGCCGAGGTTGACGTAGTGCCGCACGCGGATCTGCGCGCCCTCGTCGGTGTCGATCCAGGCCGCGTTGACCATGGGCGTGCGGCGCACCGCCCAGATGACGGCGCGCGCCATGATGAGCAGCGGCGAGACCTTGACGTCGGCGAAGTCCGGCGAGCCCTTGAGGCGCTTGACGAACTCCATCGTGCGCGTCGCGTCGACGTCGACCCACACCGACACGTGCGGCGCCGTGTAGGCGCTCGAGGTCATCGCGTGGGCCGTCGCCTTGCGGACGCCCCGCACCGGGATCGACTCCTCGCGATCGCCCGCGGGCTCGGCCGGCCGAGGCGTCGTGGCGGCGGGCGCCGGCGAAGCGGCCGGCACGGCGATCGTCTCCTCGCGCACCTGCGGCCATTCCGGCGTCTCGATGTTGCGGAAGACGCTGGCCTGCGAGGCGTGGCGCACGACGTCGTCGCGGGTGACCTCGCCGGCGGCTCCGGAGGGGGTGACGGCGGCGAGGTCGACACCGAGGTCGCGCGCGAGCTTTCGGATGGGCGGCTTCGCGACGACGCCGACGGATGCCTCGACCCGCTGCTGCGCCGTCACCGCGGGCTTCTTCCGCCGCGACTGGACGTGCCCTGCCGTGCCGTAGCCGACGAGGACCGCTCCGCCCGCCTCCGGCTCGACGGGGGCGCCGTGCTCGCTCTGGCCCACGGCGCTCGGACCGGGGGACGCGGCATCCGTCCCCCGCGCACCCGGCGCGATCGTGATGATCGGCGCGCCCACCGCGACCGTCTCGCCCTCGGCCGCGAGCAGGTCGCCCACCGTGCCCTCGAAGGGTGACGGCAGCTCGACGAGCGACTTGGCGGTCTCGATCTCGACGATGACGTCGTCGACGGCGACGGTGTCGCCGGGGGCAACGCGCCACTGCACGATCTCGGCCTCGGTGAGGCCTTCGCCCACGTCGGGGAGGAGGAAGGTCTGCGTGCTCATCCGGGGCTCCTGGTCAGTAGGCGAGGGCGCGGTCGACGGCCTCGAGGATGCGGTCGGCGTCGGGGAGGTACTTGCCCTCGAGCTTGGCCGGTGGGAAAGGCGTGTCGAAGCCCGACACGCGAAGCACGGGGGCCTCGAGCGCGTAGAACGCCTTCTCCATGACTGTCGCCGAGACCTCGGACCCGAGGCTCGTGAATCCCGGGGCCTCCTGCGCGTAGACCATGCGGCCCGTGCGGCGGACGGAGTCGAGGATCGGCCCGTAGTCGACCGGCGAGAGCGAGCGGAGGTCGACGACCTCGCAGCTCGTGCCCTCCGACTCCGCGAGGGCCGCCGCCTGAAGAAGGGTCGTGACCATCGCGCCGTGCCCGACGAGCGTCACGTCGGTGCCGCGGCGGACGATCCGCGAGGCGTGCAGCGGAAGGGCGCGCGCGGTCGTGTCGACCTCGCCCTTGGGCCAGTAGCGGCTCTTCGGCTCGAGAAAGATGACGGGGTCGGGAGAGGCGATGGCGTCCTGGATCATCCAGTACGCGTCGTTCGGCGTGGACGGGCTGACCACGCGCAGACCCGGAGTATGCGTGAAGTACGCCTCGGGGCTCTCCTGGTGATGCTCGACAGCGCCGATGTGACCGCCGTAGGGGATCCGGATGACGACCGGCATCTGGAGCGCGCCCTCGTGCCGGTAGGTGATCTTCGCGAGCTGCGACGTGATCTGGTCGAACGCAGGGAACACGAAGCCGTCGAACTGGATCTCGCACACCGGACGGAAGCCCGCCATCGCCAGGCCGATCGCGGTGCCGACGATGCCCGATTCCGCCAGCGGGGTGTCGATGACGCGCTGCGGTCCGAACTCGGCCTGCAGCCCCTCGGTGACGCGGAAGACGCCGCCGAGCGGCCCGATGTCCTCGCCCATGAGCAGGACGCGGTCGTTCTCGGCGAGCGCGCGACGCAGGCCCGCATTGAGCGCGCGGCTGAACGGCAGGTTCTCGATGCCCGTCGGGGCGGGCGCGGCCGGCGCGGCGCCCGTGGATTCCCCGGTCGCCGAGTTCGTCGACGTGTCGGCGGTGGTCATGAGTCCTCCCCGAAGGATGCCTCGTACTCGGCGAACCACTGGCGCTCCTGCTCGACGAGCGGATGCGGTTCGGAGTAGACGTGGTCGAACATCATCTCGGTCGGGATGCCGCCCAGCTGCGTCGTGCGGATGCGCGCGTCCTCCGCGACGACCTCGCCTTCGGCGTCGACATCCGCGAAGAAGGCGTCGGACGCGCCCCGGCCGCGGAGGAATGCCCGCATGCGGTCGATCGGGTCGCGCAGCGCCCACGACCGCTCCTCGTCCGACGTGCGGTACTTGGTCGGGTCGTCGCTCGTCGTATGCGCGCCCATGCGGTACGTCATCGCCTCGATCGCGCGGGGCCCCGCGCCCGAGCGCGCCTCGTCGAGCGCGACCTTGGTGACGGCGTAGCTCGCGATGACGTCGTTGCCGTCGACGGGGATGCTCGGCATCCCGTATCCCGCTCCGCGCTTGTAGAGCGGCGAGCGCGACTGCGTCGCGACGGGCACCGAGATCGCCCACTGGTTGTTCTGCAGGAAGAAGACCTCGGGCGTGCGGAAGCTCCCGGCGAAGACCATCGCCTCGTGCACGTCTCCCTGGCTCGACGCGCCGTCGCCGTAGTAGACGATGACCGCTTCGTCGCGCTCGGGATCGCCCGTGCCGCAGCGGCCGTCGAAGACGAGGCCCATCGCGAGGCCCGTCGCGTGCAGCGTCTGCGAGCCCAGCACGAGCGTGTAGATGTGCGTGTTGCCGTTGCGGGGGTCGGTCGGATCCCAGCCGCCGTGCGTGAGGCCGCGCATGACCCGGATGATGTCGATCGGGTCGACGCCGCGGATGCGCGCGACGACGTGCTCGCGGTATGACGGGAAGAGGTGGTCCTGCGCGCGCGCCGCCCGGGCGGAGCCGACCTGCGCCGCCTCCTGGCCGAGGCTCGGCGGCCACAGGGCCAGCTGACCCTGCCGCTGCAGGTTGGTCGCCTGCCGGTCGAAGGCCCGGATCAGCACCATGTCGCGGTAGAAGCCTTCGAGCTCGTCGTCGGTCAGCGACTCGACGAGCGCGAGGTAGGGCTCAGCGGCCGCGGAGGGTTGCACCGATCCGTCGGCCGCGATGATGCGGACGACCTCGGAGTCCGAGGGCGTGGCGGTGTGGGCGGGAACCGAGTCTTCGGTCGGGGTCACTTGTCTACGCTAACCCTCGGCCCGGGTGGGCTTCTGGGAGGGTCCGGACAACGGATGCCGCAACGGCTAGGACCTTCTCCACAGACTCATGCTCTCCGACGGATATACGGATGCCGTCACCCGCGAACGGGCGGACGACCAGGCCGCCCTCGATGAAGCGCTCGGCGGCCTCGGTCGTCTCGGCCCCCGTCGGGAGCCAGACGAAGTTGCCCTGGGCGTCGGGAACCCGCCAGCCCGCTTCGCGCAGGCCCGCCACGAGCGCGTCCCGGCGCTCCGCGATGACCTCGACCCGCTCGAGCAGCTCGGGCTCGGCATCGAGGCTCGCCAGCGCCGCGGCCTCGGCGTGCGCCGTCACCGAGAGGGGGATCGCCGTGCTGCGGGCGGCATCGAGGATCCGCGCGTGCCCGATGGCGTAGCCCACGCGCAGGGCCGCGAGGCCGTACGCCTTCGAGAACGTCCGCAGGACCACGACGTTCGGGTGGCCCTCGCCGCCCAGCACCCGCAGGCCGTCGACGGCGGTGGGATCGGTCACGAACTCGGCGTAGGCCTCGTCGAGGATGACGAGCACGTCGCGGGGCACCTTGCCGAGGAAGGCCTCGAATTCGTCGTGCCCGACGACGGGCCCCGTGGGGTTGTTGGGGCTGCACACGATGATGACGCGGGTGCGCTCGGTGACGGCGGCCGCCATCGCGTCGAGGTCGTGCCGAGCGCCTTCGCCGAGTGCCACCTGCACAGGGTTCGCGCCGGCGATGAGGACGAGCCCCGGATACGCCTCGAACGACCGCCACGCATAGAGCACCTCGTCGCCGGGACCGGCGGCCGCGAGGATGAGCTGCGCGAGGATCGAGACGCTCCCCGCGCCGATGTGGACCTCGTCGACCGACACGCCGAATCGCTCGGCGAGGCGCCCCCGCAGGCGGGCGGCCGAGGCATCCGGATACCGATTGAGAGCCGTCGCAGCCTGCACGGCCTCGACGACACCGGGGAGCGGATCGAACGGGTTCTCGTTGCTGGAGAGCTTGTAGGCACCCGGGCCGGCCTGCGTGCCCTGCTTGTACGGCGGCAGCGCGGCGATCTCGGGACGGATGCGGACGGGGGCGTCGGTCACCCTGTCGAGTCTAGGAGCGGGACGGATGTCGCGACACGGCGTCGCGTGCCAGACTGGCCGCATTATGGGCTTTCTCATCCGCGTCGTCGTCAACGCGTTCGCCATCTGGGTCGTGACGCTCATCCCCGTCCTGCAGGTCACAGTCATCGCCTTCCCGCCCGGCGAGACGCTGCAGTACGTGCTCACACTGCTCATCGTCGCGGCGATCTTCGCGATCGTGAACACCATCATCGGCACGATCATCAAGATCATCTCGATCCCGCTGTACATCCTGACGCTGGGCCTCATCGGACTCCTCATCAACGGGTTCCTGCTGTGGCTCACCGCGTGGATCACGAGCTTCTGGAGCTGGGGCCTGCGCGTCGAGGACTTCTGGTGGGGCATCGTCGCGGCCATCATCATCTCGATCATCAACTGGATCGCGGGCATCTTCCTGCGCCCGAAGCGCCGCGACTGAGCGCCGCGGGTCGCCCGGCGCGGCGACCCGCACCGGCAGTCCGGAGCGGCCCACCGGCGCGCCTCGCCGGCCCCGCTCACCGGCAGGCCGGCGCCGTGGGAGCGGGGTCTGCGCGGCCGACCGAGTACTCGCTCACCGTCACCGACGTCGCCCCGCCGAGGAGGGCGAGGCGGTCACGCACGGCGTTCATACGCGGGTCGCTCGACGCATCGAGCATCGCCGCCGTCTGTTCGTATGCCGGCAGGTGGTGCGCGACGAGCGGGTCGAGGTCGCTCGCGCCGGCCGCCGGATCGGCCGTCCGCTCGGCGACGAAGCTGCCGGGCGTCCCCGCGCCCGCGTCGAAACCGCCGCCCGCGAGCGCGGAGACGGGGTCGTCGCGGTGGCGTACCTCGACGCTGAGCGTCGCATCCGGCACCTGGGCGTCGACGGGAGAACCGAACGTCACGAGGGTCTGCGTGTCGTAGCCGCCCTCGACCGCGAGGCGAGAGGCCAGCATGGCCCCCTGTGAGTAGCCGACAGCGTGCAGAGTGTCGCCGGGCTCGGCGCCGGCTTCGCGCAGAGCTTCGAGCACAGCGCCGTACGAGGCCGACTGCTCGCCGGTATAGAGCTCGAGGTTCGAGCCCATGTCGAACGGCTCGTCCTCGTCGCCCGCGGTCGTGCCGGGGATGTAGACGGCGTACTGCCTCGTCCCGTCCGGCATGACGTAGCGCTCGACCCGGATCTGGCTCACGGCTCCCGTCGGCACCCGGCCGGCCACGGCGGCAAGGGTGTCCGGAGCCGTGCCGGCGGCGACGACCGGCGCCCCGCGCAGCACGACGGGCCGGGCAGGACCGTGCAGTCGGGACCCCCGCTCGAGCGTTCCGTTGCCCATCCCGCGGAGCCCGGCCGTGAATCCCCAGAGGAGGGCGACTCCCGCCAGGCCCGCGCCCGGACCCAGCAACGACCCGGCCATGCCCGCTTGCCCGACGAGGGACGCCGCCCACCCGGCATCCCGCGTGAAGCCCTCCCACCACGCGCGGGTGTCCGACCCGGGATACTCGTGCTTGAGCTGGGCGAGGCGCTCGTCGATCCGCGCGACCGCCGCGGCATCCCCCGCCGCCTCGGCCGCCTCGCGCTCCGCGCGCAGCTCCACCGTCTCGAACATCGCGGCCAGCTCGAGGAGGCTGCCGCCGATGGCCCGCGACCGCTCGGCGAGCTGGGCGGCACGGGCGCGCGCGTTGTGACAGCGCGGCAGCGCACCCAGCGCCCCGGCGCGCGGCAGCACCTCCATGCCCGCGGCCGCGCGCCGGAAGACGTTGCCCACGCCGTCGAGGCCGACGGCCGCCTGCTCGAGGCGATCGGCCGCCGCACGCAGCGACGCCGTGTCGACGGCGACGATGCCGCCGCTGCGGATGTCGAGGTCGCCCACGGTCACCACGCCCCCGCCGCGGCCGCCTGAGCCCACGCCGCTTTGAGGTCGGCCTCGAGGTCGAGGGCGGATTCGCGGAGGTCGCGGAGCTCCGCCACCAGCCCATCGAGCGAAGCCCGGTATTCGTCGGCGGCGCGGCACTCCCACGCCGTCTCGGCCTGCAGCGCGCCGAGGTCGCCCGCGATCGCCGAGAGCCGGTGTCGCGCGTCGGGGAGGAGGCCCGGTGCGGCCGCGCCCGTCCAGAATGCGTTCATCCGTCGAGCATCACGTTCGCCGGCGACGACGCGGCGCGTCCTCCCGGCCTATCGGGAGAACGCGCCGCGCGGCTCGGCTGTGGAGGAGCGGGTCAGTCCCTCGGCGGCCCCACCACCACGGTGGCGGTCTCCGTCGTGGTGTTGCCCGCGGCATCCGTCGCCTTATAGGTGAAGGTGTACACGGCCTTGTTGGCGGCGACGACGCGGAACGTCGTGTCGTCGACGGTCGTGACAGCCGCCTTCTTGGATCCGGATGCCTCAGCAGACACGAGCTCGACGGTGACGTCGCTCTCGTCCTGCGTCACGACGTCGATCGTGATGATGCGCGTCTTGTTGTCGGGCGGCATGATCCGATCGACCGACGGGGTGAGCGTGACGACGGGAGCCGTCGTGTCGGGGGCCTTGAGGTTCAGGCCCACCAGGACCGGATCGTGGTCGCTCGACCGGTACGGATCGGGCGCCCACAGCGCGTCTTCGGCGGGCTGCTTGAACTGCATCGTGTAGTCGAGCAGGCTCGGCTCGTCGGCGTTGATGTTCCAGGGGGACGCACCGGCGACCTCGTCGACGAGACCCGGCCCCGCCAGGGCGTGGTCGAGGTAGCCGAGCTGACCGTCGAAGTCGTAGGTGTAGGCATACTCGCCCTGGTACTTCAGGATCAGATCGGTGTACCCCGCCGCCTCGAGGGCCTGGATCGGGTCCTCCTTGTCGTAGGAGTTCAGGTCGCCGATGATGAGCGACTTGTCACCCGTGCCCTGACCCGTGGGGTCGGTGGCGAGCCAGTCGGCGAGCGCCTGCGCGGCCGCCGTTCGCACGCCGTTGCAGTTGCCCTGGCCGTCGCCCTGGTCGGGGTCGCCGACGGCGTTGCAGTCGGATCCCTTCGACTTCAGGTGATTGACGACGATCGTGACGTCGGCGCCCTTCGAGAGCTGCTCGAACGTCTGCGCGAGCGCGGGACGATTGAGCGTGTCGATGAAGCGCGGGTCGACCGCAGAGGTCAGGAGCGCGAAGTCGCCGACGGGCTTGACGGTGCTCTTCTTGTAGAGGAACGCCGTCGCGATCGCGTCGGTGCCGAAGCGGCCCGTGTTCACGTAGCCGTACACGTCCGACCCGAGCTTCTCGTTGAGCGCCGCCGCGAGCGTCGCCACCGCCGTGCCGTTGTTCTCGATCTCCATGAGGCCGAACACATCGGCGTCGATCGCTGCGAGCGCCGCCACGATCTTCGCCTCCTGGCGGTCGAACTCCTCCGCCGTCAGCGCACCTCGGTCGCCGAGCGTCGTGAAGTAGTTGAGCACGTTGAAGCTCGAGACCTTGAAGTCACCGCCGACGACAGGGACGGCGGGACGGGGGTTCGTCACCTCGAAGCCCGCGGGCGTGGTCAGCTGGATGCCGTAGCCCGGCTGGTTGTCGCTGCTTCGCACGCGCTGGTCGAGCACGCCCGTGACGTTCTTCAGCAGATCGCCGCCCCGGAACGAGTTCGTGAGCGAGAACGGCTGGCCGTCGGGGTGGATCGCGGGCGTCGGGTTCTGCGCCGCGCGCCCGTCGTCGATCGTGATCCGCTCGAGAAGGTTCTCGGCAGCGAGGGCGATCGCTTCGGGCGAGCCGGCGTCGAACGTCGCGGTCGGCTGGTACTGGCGATCAACGCCGGCGTCGATCGTGCCGAAGCGGCCGAACTCGAAGTACTCGAGAATGGCGAGCGGCTGCGCAATCGTGACGTACATGCTCTCCAGCGCCTCACGCTGCGCGTCCGTCGCCGGGAGCCTCAGGACGTGGGGAGCCGGCAGCGCCGCACCCGTCGCACACCGCTCCATGTCGTTGGCGGTGATCTCGGTGAGTCCCTGGAACTCGCTCACGACCCCCGCGACGTTGACGACATCGCCGACCGAGACGTCGATCGCGCCTTCTCCGTTGCCGGGGGTGTCATCGCCGTCGTTGCGGTAGACGAAGATCCCGTCGGAGGTTGCAGGGTCGCCGTCGCCGGTGTCCTGCAGGTAGAAGCCGTCGAAGCCTCCGGTCTGGAAGTCTCCGACCACGGTTCCCTCGAGCCGCACGACCGATCCGGCGACGGGCGAGGCGGTCGCCGAGCCCTGCACCGAGCCGATCGTCACGACGTCAGCCGTGCAGTCGGCGTCTCCGGCCGGGTCGGTCGGCTTCGGCACGATCGCGTTGGCAGCGCCGGGTGTGTTGATGGCCTCGCCGTAGACGGGGGTGCCCGTGAAGCCCGGGATGCCGGCCAGGTCGAAGTCGTTTCGCACCCAGTCCGCCGTGGTGTCGGTGTCCTTGCCGTCGGGGATGCGCGAGGCTCCGCCCGGCGCGAAGGCCTGACCGTCGTAGGCGACGCCGAGCGTCACGCCGCCGTAGGTGCGGTCGCTCGCACCGCCGTCGCTCACCGCGACCGCGTCGAGGACTGTGAGGCCGGCCGCGTCGATGACGCCGTCATCGTCGACGTCGATGTCGGAGCCGCCGGCGGGCACGGTCCCGGTGGCCAGGAGCAGGCTCACTGTGCCGTTCTCGATCGAGTTCGCCGCGAGGCTGATGAGCACGCGGCCCGAGCCGTCCGGCGCGCCGGGCGTGTAGACGCCGTCGACGACGCCGAGCACGCCGGCGGCGGTGGCATCGCCCTCGATCTGCAGGACCCGGTAGGCGGAGAGGTCCGCGCCGGGCGCGGTGAGCAGCTCGATGTACTCGACATCGGTGCCGACGGTGCTGGCGGAGAACTCGTTGATGACGACAGGAGCATCGGCAGCAGCGGCGGGTTGCGCGGCTGCGAGCGAGGCGAGCACGAGGGCTCCTGCCGCGAGGAAGACGGGGGGACGGATGGACTGGTGCACAGGACCTCCTTGGCGGGCACATGAAGCGGAGGCTTTGTGGGCCTCCTCGGCACACCATAGGGAAGCCTCGTGCCCGAGGGAAGATCCCCGGTGACCGGGCGGTGAACGCACGTCGACGGGACGCGCGGTTGATCCGCGCGCCGGAAACGAGAAAATGGAGCCCATGACCTCGACCGCCGTGGAGCCCTTCCGCGTCGTCTTCGTGTGCACGGGCAACATCTGCCGGTCGGTCATGGCCGACGTCGTCTTCCGGGGATTGGCGGATGCCGCGGGCCTGCGCGACCGCGTCGGATCGACGAGTGCCGGCACCGGCGATTGGCACGTCGGCGAGCGCGCCGACCAGCGCACGATCGAGGCCCTGGAGCGGCGCGGGTACAACGGCGCGCAGCATCGGGCGCGCCAGTTCACGCTCTCCGACTTCGAGCACAACGACCTCGTCGTCGCGCTCGACCGCAGCCACGAGCGGATCCTGCGCGGCTGGGCGCGCAGCGAAGCCGACGCCGACAAGATCGC
Source organism: Microbacterium sp. F51-2R (assembly GCF_052180235.1). Taxonomy (GTDB): domain Bacteria; phylum Actinomycetota; class Actinomycetes; order Actinomycetales; family Microbacteriaceae; genus Microbacterium. The sequence goes on from NZ_CP197470.1 coordinate 2,334,113, forward strand.
GCTGCTCATGACGTTCGACGCAGCCGCGCCGACGCTCGATGTCCCCGACCCGTACTACGCCGGCCCCGGAATGTTCGACGAGGTCCTCGGTATGATCGAAAGCGCGAGCCGGGCGCTCTTCCGGCAGCTCGAACCCGCGATCCGCCCCGCCGTGTGACAGCGGCGCGGTCCCGCGTGCAGCGCTCTGACGGGAGTCCCGTGTCCTCTTCTTCCGCCCTCGGCATCCAGCCCCTCAGCCCCCTCGACGGCCGCTACCGTGCCGCCGTCGCAGAGCTCGGCGACCACCTCTCCGAAGCGGGCCTGAACCGTGCCCGCGTCGAGGTCGAGGTCGAATGGCTCCTCGCCCTCACCGACCGCTCGCTCTTCGGCACGTCCCCCCTCGGCGAGAGCGAGAAGGACCGGCTCCGCGTCCTGTACCTCGACTTCGGCCCCGCCGAGATCCAGTGGCTCGCCGAGCGCGAGGCGATCACCCGCCACGACGTCAAGGCCGTCGAATACCTCGTGCGCGATCGGCTCACGCAGCTCGGCCTCGACTCGATCGCCGAGCTCACGCACTTCGCGTGCACGAGCGAAGACATCAACTCCGCCGCCTACGCTCTGACGGTCAAGCGCGCCGTTCACGACGTGTGGCTCCCCAGGCTCCGCGCCGTCATCGCGGCGCTCCGCGCCCTCGCCGTGCGGCACCGCGATGCCGCGATGCTCTCGCGCACGCACGGCCAGCCGGCGACCCCCACGACGATGGGCAAGGAACTCGCCGTGTTCGCGTGGCGCCTCGAACGCGTCGCGGCGCAGGTCGAGGCATCCGATTTCCTTGCGAAGTTCTCGGGAGCCACCGGCACCTGGTCGGCGCACCTCGCCGCCGAGCCGGATGTCTCGTGGACGACGGTGTCGCAGGAGTTCATCGAGTCGCTCGGAATCGGCTTCAACCCGCTCACGACCCAGATCGAGTCGCACGACTGGCAGGTCGAGCTGTACGACCGCATCCGTCACGCGGGCGGCATCCTCCACAATCTGGCGACCGATGTCTGGACCTACATCTCGATCGGCTACTTCACGCAGATCCCCGTCGCCGGCGCGACGGGCTCGTCGACCATGCCGCACAAGATCAACCCGATCCGCTTCGAGAACGCCGAGGCGAACCTCGAGATCTCGGCCGGGCTGCTCTCGACGCTCGCGCAGACGCTCGTGACCTCGCGGCTCCAGCGCGACCTCACCGACTCGACCACGCAGCGCAACATCGGCGTCGCCCTCGGGCACTCCCTCCTCGCGCTGGACAACCTGCAGCGCGGACTCGGCGAGATCTCGCTCGCCGAAGACGTGCTGCTGGCCGATCTCGACGGCAACTGGGAGGTGCTCGGCGAGGCGATCCAGACCGTCGTGCGCGCGGAGGTCGTCGCCGGCCGCTCGCAGATCACCGACCCCTACGCGCTGCTCAAGGAGCTCACGCGCGGCCGCCGGGTCGGCGCTCCCGAGCTCGCGGAGTTCATCCGCGGCCTCGACATCGGAGACGCCGCCGCCGAGCGTCTGCTCGCGATGACGCCCGCCACCTACACCGGCATCGCCGGCGACCTCGTCGACCTCGTCGACGAGACGCCCCGCGACGACTGAGGGCCGGCGCCCGGGCGTGCGGCCGTCGAAACAGGGGATTCCCGTCGAAACCGGGGAAAACCGCCCTCGTTTCGACGCGAATCCCTTGTCTCGCCGATCCGACGCCAGCTGAAAGCGCCGGCCCAGGGCGGTCAGCGGGCGCCGTCGACGGATGCCGCGGCATCCTTCCACCCGTCAGCCCGCCCGATCGACCCCGACCTACGCCCGTCGAAACAGGGGATTCCCGTCGAAACCGGGGAAATCCGCCCTCGTTTCGACGCGAATCCCTTGTCTCGCCGACAGGGCGCCGCTCAGAGCGCCGGCAGGGAAGTCAGCGGGGGTCGTCACCGGATGCCGCGGCATCCGTCGACGGGTCGCCCGGAGTCCGCTCGTCCTTCGGGAGCAGCACGGGACGATCGACCGTCTTCTGCATCTGCGCGGGATCGATCGCGAGGAGCAGGAGCGACACGATGAGCAGCACCGCGATGAACGCGACACCGGCAGCGATCGCGGCGACGACGAGCGCGCGCTGCAGCTCGTCACCGGGCTTCTGCTGGAAGAAGCCCATCGAGACGAGAGTCACCAGGCCCGTGAAGATCGCGGCGCCGAAGGCGAGACCGATCAGCTGAACAGGCTTCATCAGGTCACGGCGGGTCGGCTTGTCGGCGCTCACGCGGCACCTCCCTGGTCGGGCGAGGTCGGCGCGCTCTCGGCGAGCGCGTCGTCCGCCGCCGGTGCGGTGGTCGAGGCGCGCGGCGAGAACGCGGCGATCGCGAGGTAGACGGCGACGATCGCGGCGTAGGCGCCGTAGATCCCCACGCCGATCGTGATGCCCGTGAGGGTGAACGATCGGTGGGCGTCTTCGATGTAGTAGTCGAGCGCGTACTGCGTCGGCACGAGGAGGAGCGCGAGGCCGAGCAGGATCGTGATGATCCCGACGACGACGCCGTCACGCGCTTCGCCGCGCGCCTGCAGGTCGTCGGAGCCGCGCAGGGCCCGACGGGTCCGCGCACCGGCGACCGTCTCGACGATCCCGGCGAGGATCGCCCACGCGATCACGACGACGAAGAAGGCGGTGGTCGTGCGCAGCGTCGCGACTCCGCCGACCATTCCCGCCACGATCGTCAGGATGCCGAGGAGCACTGAGGGCCAGCGCCGCCCTGCGGGGTAGACGAGCCAGATAGACAGGAGGAAGACGATCGCCGTCGCGATGGCCCAGCCGCTGAAGACCGACATTCCGATGGCCGCCGAGTGGTCGGGGGAGAAGGTGATCATCACGGCGGCGAGGGCCGCGAAAGCGGCTCGTGCGAGCTGCACATGCCGCACCTCGAAGGTGCGCGGAGCGCTGGATGGTGACACGACTGACCTGGGGAAAGCGGAAGGGATGCCTCCAGTCTACGTCTGCCTCAGAGCGACCCCAGCGCGTGCTCCAGGTCGTCGATCAGATCGTCGACGCTCTCGATGCCGACCGAGAGGCGCACGACGTCCTCCGGGACGGCGAGCTCCGTGCCGCGGACCGAGGCGTGCGTCATGGCGTCCGGATAGTTGACGAGCGACTCCACGCCGCCGAGCGACTCGGCGAGCTGGAAGAGGCGGGTCGATTCGGCGAACCTGCGGGCGGTCTTCCCGTCGGCGAGGGCGAGCGAGACGATCCCGCCGAACGCCTTCATCTGCCGTGCCGCGATGTCGTGGCCGGGGTGGTCCGCGAGTCCGGGGTAGTAGACCGTGGCGACGCGTCCATGCCCGTTGAGGAATGAGGCGATGGATGCCGCGTTCTCGCTGTGCCGCTGCATCCTGATCCCCAGCGTCTTGATGCCCCGGGTCGTGAGGAAGGCGTCGAGCGGCCCTGACACGGCACCTGCGGCGAACTGCAGGAATCCGACCTTCTCGGCGAGCGCCTCGTCATGCAGGACGAGCGCGCCGCCGACGACGTCGGAGTGGCCGCCGAGATACTTCGTCGCCGAGTGCACGACGACATCCGCGCCGAGGTCGAGGGGGCGCTGGAGGGCGGGGGAGGCGAACGTGTTGTCGACCACGACGAGAGCACCGGCGTCATGGCCGATCTTCGCCAGGCCCGCGATGTCGGTGATCTTGAGGAGCGGGTTGCTCGGAGTCTCGACCCACAGCACGACGGCGTGGCTCTCGGCGAGGCGGGCGGCCACGGCATCCAGATCGCTCATGTCCACGACGCGCACGCCCACGCCCCACGGTCCGAGGATGCGCGTCAGCAGTCGATACGTGCCGCCGTAGACATCGCTGCCGAGCAGCACGTCGTCGCCCGGCTTCAGGATCGCGCGCAGCAGCGCGTCCTCCGCGGCGAGCCCCGATGCGAACGAGAACGCGCGGGCGCCGCCCTCGATCGCGGCGAGCTGGGTCTCGAGCGCCGTGCGGGTCGGGTTGCCGCTGCGACCGTACTCGTACCCGCCGCGGAGGCCGCCTATGCCGTCCTGCGCATACGTCGTCGAGAAGTGTACGGGAGGGATGACGGCACCCGTCGTCGGGTCGAAGGCCTGGCCGGCGTGCACCGCGAGGCTGTCGAATCCCCGGGCGGTAAGAGCGTGGTGGTCGGGCTGCGAATCCCGATCGGGCTGCGAGTGCTGAGAAGGCTGGACGGGATGGTCGGTCACGCGTTGCTCCTTGCGGTCGGGTCGGCCGCGGCATCCGCCATCGGCTGTTCGGGTGTCTCGAGCGGGTAGCCGTGCTCGGTCATCCACTCGTCGTCGAAGATCTTGCTGAGGTAGCCGCGCCCGTGGTCGGGGAGCAGCACGACCACCACGGCGCTGCCCGGAAGATCTCGCGCGGCGCGGAGCGCACCGACGACGGCCATGCCGCTCGAGCCGCCCACCAGGAGTCCCTCCTCGTGCGCGAGGCGCCGGGTCATCGCGAACGACTCGGCGTCGCTGATCCGGTGGATCTCGTCGACGATCGTCGGGTCGTACGCCTCCGGCCAGAAGTCCTCGCCGACGCCCTCGACGTCGTACGTGTGCACGGGGCCGCCGGAGTAGATCGACCCGACCGGGTCGACGCCGACGATCCGCACCTCGCCCGCCGACGCCTGCTTGAGAAAGCGCCCGGCGCCCGTGATGGTGCCGCCCGTGCCGACTCCCGCCACGAAGTGCGTCACGGCGCCGTCGGTGTCGCGCCAGATCTCGGGGCCTGTCGTCTCGAAGTGGCTCCGCGGACCGTTCGGGTTGGCGTACTGATTCGGCTTGAAGGCACCGGGGATCTCGCGCACGAGCCGGTCCGAGACCGAGTAGTACGAGCGGGGATCGTCGGGCTCGACCGCCGTCGGCGCCACGACGACCTCGGCGCCGTAGGCCCGCAGCACGGCGCGCTTGTCTTCGGCGACCTTGTCGGGCACGACGAAGACGCAGCGATAGCCCCGCTGCTGCGCGATGAGCGCGAGACCGACGCCGGTGTTGCCGCTGGTGGGCTCGACGATCGTGCCGCCGGCCGTCAGCAGCCCTTCACGCTCGGCCGCGTCGACGATGTTGGCGGCGATGCGGTCCTTCGACGAGCCGCCGGGATTGAAATACTCCACCTTCGCGAGCACGGTGGCGGCGATGCCTCCGGTGACGCGATTGAGGCGGACGAGGGGGGTGTTGCCGACGAGGTCGGCGACGCTCTGCGCGTATCGCACGGGATGTCCTCAGTGTGGGGCCGCGCTTCAGATCGCGCGGGAGCTGTCGTGGTCGGTGATCGGTGCGAAGCGGATGCTTACGCAGAGACAGGGCGACAACAGCGACAGGTCAGCACGAGGCGAGCATACGGGCGCCGGGGCACCGCGGCCAGCTGTATTACGTGGCATCCACGGTACGTCACGCGCCGTCGAGCGTCGATGGGTCCCGCGGGAGCGTCGATGGGTCCCGCGGGAGGGGTGACGGATGCCGCGCCCTCACCCGTCCTCGCGCGCGGGAGCCTGCCCGAGGTGAGCGGGAAGGCGCTCGAGGCAGTCCTGCCACCCCTCCGCGTGCTCGTCCCGCGTCTGGGCGTCGGAGAAGCCCGCGTGGACCAGTCGCAGGTGCGTGCCGTCTGGGGTCGGCGTGAGGTCGACCGTCACGACGGTCTCCTCGTCCTCGCCGTCCCAGTGCCACGTATAGGAGAGGTGCTGCGGCGCATCGACGGCCCGGTACACGCCTCCCACCGCCATGCCGCCGGCCTCGGACGCGATCCGGTAGCTCCCGCCGACCCGCGGATCCGTCTCGACGCCGGCTCCGAGCCGAGGCGGCCAGAACCAGTCCGCGAGCTCGCGGCCGCCGGTGAGGGCGCTCCATACCCGGGCAGGCTCTGCGTCGTAGTCGCGTTCGATCGTCAGGCCGGCCATCCTTCTCTTGTATCGGAGGCACGGCGATCCGGTCAACGCCCTCGGCCGGATAGTGCGCGGCCACCGCGCCCTCACCCCTCCTCGCGGTGCGGCGTGTTCAGGGCACGCGGTAGCCCGCGGCGCGGAAGAGCTCGTACCACTCGGCGCGGGTAAGTGGGATGTCGGAGCCCGCCGCCGCGGCCGTGACGCGCTCGGGGGTGGTCGTGCCGAGGACGACCTGCATGTTCGCGGGATGCCGCGTGATCCAGGCCGTCGCGATCGCGATGGGCGAGACGTCGTAGACGGCGGCGAGCCGATCGAGCGCCGCGTTCAGCTCGGCGTAATCCGGGTTGTCGAGGAAGACGCCCGTGAAGAAGCCGGCCTGGAAGGGCGACCACGCCTGGATCGTGATGCCGTGCAGGCGGCAGTAGTCGACGATCCCGCCGCCGTCGAGGGTCAGCGACTGCTCGGTGCCCTGCATGTTCGCCGCGACGCCCTGCGCGACGATCGGCGCGTGCGTGATCGACAGCTGCAGCTGGTTCGCGACGAGCGGCTGCTTCACGGAGGCCTTGAGAAGCTCGATCTGACTCGGCGTGTGGTTCGAGACGCCGAAGGCGCGAACCTTGCCCGCCTCCGACAGCTCGTCGAAGGCGCGGGCCACCTCGTCGGGCTGGACGAGGGCGTCGGGGCGGTGCAGCAGCAGAATGTCGAGATAGTCCGTCTCGAGAGCGCGCAGCGACCCCTCGACCGAGGCGACGATGTGCTCGTACGAGAAGTCGAAGTACGGCCCGTCCTCCGACACGATCCCGCACTTGGTCTGGATCGTGATCTGCTCCCGCTCCGCCGCGCTCAGCTGCAGCGCCTGCGCGAACCGCCGCTCGCACTCGTGGAGCGGGCCGCCGTAGACGTCGGCGTGGTCGAAGAAGTCGATGCCGGCGTCGCGCGCCGTGGAGACGAGCCGGCGGATGGCGTCATCGTCGAGGTCAGCGATGCGCATGAGGCCGAGCACCACGTTGGGGGCCGGACGGTCGACTCCGTTGAGTGCGATGGTCTTCATAAAAGAGTCCCTTCTCTTGCCTCTACGGTAGGTTTCCGAGACCCTAGAAGTCCAACGACTGTTATGTCATGCCATTCAGAACAGGAGTAGATGAGTGGAGCAGCGCCAGCTCGAATACTTCGTCGCCCTCGTCGAGGAGCAGCACTTCACCCGCGCCGCCGAGCGCTGCCGCGTCTCGCAGTCGGGCCTCTCCGCCGCGATCCGGAGGCTCGAGGCGGAGTTCGGCACGCGCCTCTTCGAACGCACGACGCGGTCGGTCGTACCGACCCCGGCGGGGACCGCCCTCATTCCGCACGCGCGCGAGATCCTCGCCCAGAGCGCGGCGGCGCGTGACGCCGTCGTGCGCTCCTCGCGCCAGCTCGTCGGGTCGCTCCGCGTGGGAGCCGAGCAGTGCCTGGGTGCGGTCGACGTCAACCTCCTGCTCGAGCGCTTCCACCGCCGATACCCCGCCGTCGACATCCAGTTCATGCAGGCGGGGTCGCATCTGCTCGTCGATCTCGTTCAGGATGGTGAGCTGGATGTCGCGTTCGTCGCCGCGACCGAGATGCCGGCGACGCTGCGCACCCACGAACTCGGCCGACGTCCCGTCGTGCTGCTGTGCCCCGCCGATCACCCGCTCGCGGGTCAATCGTCGGTATCGCTCGCCGCGCTGCAGGAGTGCGACTTCGTCGACTTCCGGCCGTCGTGGGGCATGAGAACGCTCAACGACGCCGTCTTCGCGCGCCGCGGCCTGACCCGCGCCGTGCGGTGCAGCGTCGACGACGTGCACACGCTCATCGATCTCGTACGACGCGGCCTCGGCATCGCGCTCGTTCCCCAGCATGTGGCCCTCAAGCCCGAGGCGCGTTCGCTCTCACGCGTCGAGCTCGCCACCGGCGAGTCGGCCGACTGGATCGTCTCGGCCGTCGTGACCAGCGCGCCGACCCTCGCGCCGCGGCTGCTCGAGATCGCGGCCGATCCGAATCCCGAGGAGTCGCCGCAGGCCGCGTGAGTCCTCCGGCCCGCACGACGCGCGCGCGGGCCCTTGTACGGCGCGGCGCGATCCGCAAGGGGGTGCCTGCAGACAGCGGCGCGGCGGATGCTGGACCGGGAGAACGAGCGGAAAGGACGCACCATGACCTACCGGGTCGGATACTTCGTCGGAAGCCTGTCATCGACGTCGATCAATCGGCGGCTGTCGCAGGCACTCATCTCGCTGGCTCCCGAGGACCTCGAGTTCACCGAAATCCCGATCGGCGACCTCGCGCTCTACAGCCCTGACTTCGATGGGGACTACCCGCCCGAAGCACAAGCGCTCAAGGACGCGATCGCCGGATCGGATGCCGTGCTCTTCGTGACCCCGGAGTACAACCGCTCGATCCCCGGCGCGCTGAAGAACGCGATCGACTGGGCCTCGCGGCCGTATGGCCAGAACTCCTTCGATCACATCCCGGCTGCCGTGATCGGGGCATCCGTCGGGTCGCTCGGGACGGCGCTCGCGCAGCAGAGCCTGCGAGCCGTACTGAGCTTCTGCAATGCGCGCCAGATGACGGCGCCCGAGGCGTACGTGCACTTCCGCGCGGAGGACTATGCCGACGACGGCACCGTCACCGACGAGGGCACCGCGGAGTTCCTGCGCGGGTTCATGGCGGAGTTCCGCGATCACATCCAGCGCGTGCTGACGGTGCTGCCGCGCCCGTAGCGCCCACCGGGCGCGACCCTGCTACTGCCCGCCGAGGAAGTCCATCGCCTCCTGGCGGAAGACGCGGGAGCCTGGCGCGTTGAAGTGGTGGCGCCCGGGGATCTCGAGGAACGCGCCGTTCGGCGCGGCCGCGGCGAGCCTCCGCGAACGCTCGAAGATGGCGTCCTCGGTGCCCGTCGCGAAGAGCACGGGCTGCTGCGGCGGACGAGACGGGTCGGGGTCGGCATCCCCGAGCCGCATGCCCTCGGCGAGCGCGACGAGAACGCCCAGATCGTTGCTCGACACACGTTCGGCGAGGGTGACGTAGGCCTGCGTGACCTTGTCCTCGACGGGCGTGCCGTGCTGCGCATACGCGCGGGCCTGGTCGATCTTCACCCGCGCGAGCGGCCGGCCGTCGGGGATGCCGCCGAGAACGGCCCGAGAGACGCGGTGCGGCGCATCGACGAGGAGCTGCCAGCCGACCCGGCCGCCGAGCGAGTAGCCGACGTAGTGGACGGTGTCGAGCAGATACGTGTCGAGCACGATGAGGAGGTCTCCGACCAGCGCCGACATCGTGTAGTCGTGCGGGTCGTGGGGCTTGTCGCTCAGGCCATGACCTCGCTGGTCGATGCCGAGCACGCGGTAGCCCGCGCGGAGGAGGTCTCTCACCCAGCCCGTGTCGACCCAGTTGTCGCGGCAGCTCGAGGCGAAGCCGTGGACGACCATGACCGTCTCGGCATCCTGATCACCCCACGAGTACGTCGCGATCTCGTGGCCCTCCGCCGACATGATGTACTGCGGCTCCGGCACGTCGACCATCGGTAGGGCGTTCACGGGTCCATTGTCCCGCCGCGGGGTGACGCGTGCATGCGGGCGTGCCGCTCAGCGGGCAGGGGGAGGACTCAGCGGCGCGGCGTCCAGCCCGGAGGGCGGGGACCGTCGTCGGCGGCGCGCTCGCGATCGGCGGCGGCCGACCAGCCCTGTGCCTCGCCGGGTGTCGTGAACGCGCCCCGCGCGACACGGAAGCCGAGGTCGTCCTGGGCGAGGCGAGGGGAGCCGCCGCGGCGCACCGACGCGCGGGCGCTCCACGCGTCATCCGCGAATCCGCCCCCGCGGAACACGCGATAGTCGTCGTAGCGGGCGGGGTCGAGCAGATCCCAGCACCACTCCCACACGTTGCCGAGCGTGTCGAAGAGGCCGTGGAGGTTCGGAAGCTTCGCCCCGACCTCCTGCGGCGCCGTCACGCCGTCGGCGCTCGTCCACGCGACCTCGCGCAGGGGTCCGTAGTGCGGGCCTGTCGATCCGGCGCGGCACGCATACTCCCACTCCGCCTCGGTCGGCAGGCGATACCCGTTGGCCTCGACATCCCACGTGATCTCCTCGCCGTCGAACGAGTACGCGTGATCGAGACCCTCCCACTCCGACGCCGCGTTGCAGAACCTGATCGCGCGCTGCCAGCTCACCTCGACCGCCGGACGGCGGGGGTGGGATGCCGCGTGCCCCAGCAGCTCCGCGAGCTGTGCCTCCGTGACGGCGAAGACTCCGATCTCGAACGGCTCGAGATCGACGGTCCAACGCACCTTGCGCCGGGCGTCGTGCATCGTCACGTTTCCTGCAGGGATGCGCGCGAGTTCGAGATCCTCCACCTCCTCAGTCTCTCAGTGCGTCGGAGGACGCGGCCGTGGTTTCGGAGGCGGCGACCGCCGGTCGATCGCGCCGCGTCTTGATGAGGCTCGCCGCCGTCGCGACGCCGATCGTCGCGCCGATGAACAGGAGCGAGAACCAGATGGGGATCTCGGGGGCCCACAGCATCGGCTCGCCGCCGTTGATGAACGGCAGCTCGTTGACGTGCATCGCGTGGAGCACGAGCTTGACGCCGATGAACGCGAGGATGACCGCGAGTCCCTGCGCGAGGTAGACGAGTCGCTCGAGGAGGCCGCCGATGAGGAAGTACAGCTGGCGCAGGCCCATGAGTGCGAACGCGTTGGCGGTGAAGACGATGTAGGCCTCCTCCGTGAGTCCGTAGATCGCCGGGATCGAGTCGACCGCGAAGATCAGGTCGACGAAGCCGATCGCGATGATGGTCAGGAGCATCGGGGTGACGAAGCGCCGCCCGTCCTTGCGGACGGTGAGACGGTCCTCGTGGTACTCGTCCGTCACCGGAAGGATGCGGCGTACGAACCCCATGAACCGGCCGTTCGCCGGGTCTGACTCGCCGTGCGCGAACGCCTGCCGGTACGCGAGGACGAGCAGCAGGGCGCCGAACAAGTAGAACACCCACGAGAAGTTCTCGATGAGGGCCGCACCGACGGCGATGAAGATGCCGCGGAGGATCAGGGCGATGACGATCCCGATCATCAGCACCTTCTGCTGATAGATCTTCGGCACCGCGAAGCCCGTCATCACGAGCAGGAAGACGAAGAGGTTGTCGATCGACAGCGCCTTCTCGGTGAGGTAGCCGGCGAAGTACTCGCCGCCGTAGGTCCAGCCCGAGACGACTCCGATCCCCACGCCGAACAGCAGGGCGAGGCCGATGTAGAAGGCCGACCATCGTGCCGATTCGCCGATCGTCGGCTCGTGGGGCTTGCGCACATGCGCGTAGAACTCGTAGACGAAGAAGGCGATCGTGACCGCGATCGTGATGATCCAGACGAGCGGCGTGATATTCAAGAGGGTCTCCTTGGCGTGACTGAGTGACGCCAAGGTCTTCTCCATCCTCACGAGTGAGGACCGGTGACCCGGGATGCCGAGGCATCCGTAATGACGAGCCGACCGTGTCGGAGTACTCCCCTTGGGAGTTCGCAGATTACGGGACCGAGCCGACCGCTTCCTGGGAAGCAGCTCAGTGCCCTCGGTCCTTCGAACCTCCCCGCGGGGGGAGGTCGCCTACGTGTCGACCTCGTCGGACGCCAGGATCCGGTCTATCGTGCTGCGCCCGAGCGCGCTCATCGCCGGGTTGGTCTGGGCGTAGTACCAGACCAGTCCCAGCGCCTGCTGGAGCGCCCAGCCGATCCCGCGTCGCCACTCGGCTTCTGGCGGACGCACGGCTTCGCGGAACTCCTGGCGCCGCTGCGCATCGAGCACGTGCCATCCCGCGACGAGATCCAGGGCGGGATCGGCGGGGCCGAACCCGCCGGTGTCGAGCACGCCGGCCAGGCCGTCGCCGGCGAGCAGATTGAAGGGCGTCAGATCCTTGTGCGACATCACGTCGGGCTCCATCCGCGGCGTCGCACGCAACGCCGTCCACGCCTCGCGAAGCCGCGCGACCGGGAGCAGCGACTCGCTCCGCACGAGGCAGAGGGAGATCCACTCGTCGTGTGCTCGGAGCTCTCCTCCTCTTCCGGCGCCGGAGAACGATCGCCCACGCACGTCCACCCGGCGCAGATGGCCGACGAGTCTCGCCAGATCGCAAGCGACCAGTGACGACGATGACATCGAGTCGGGCGTCATGACCTCGCCGGGAACCCACGTCTGCACAGACCAGGGCATCGGGTACCCGGCGGTCGGACGCCCGATGAAGACCATCCGCGGCGATGGGAAGGGACTCGCCTGCGCGAACTCGTCCATCGCCTCCTGCTCCAGGGCGAGCTCACGGGCGCACTCGACAGGATCGCCGTTTCGCATGGGGAAGCGTGCGAGATGGTCGTCGCCGACGCGGAACACGTGGCTGGTGGTGGCGGCAGTGCGCAGCGGCCGGACTTCCCCGGCCGTCGCGTCGAACTGACTCCGCACCAGCTCAGCGGCGACGTCGGCGTCAAGACGCAGTTGGTCCTCGTGCATGCTCACCCCCGTCTCCTGTGGCCTGCCGCGGTGCCGGGTCGCCTCCCCGCCGATGCTGCGGGCCCGTCATTCGCCTGAGCATGTCTAGGCCGATAGGGCGCGGCGCATCATGTCGATGAGCGCATGAATATGTGGTGCCAGTTCCGTCTCGGCAGGTGGCTGGGTGATGAGCCAGGTATCCATCGCCTGGCCCATGCCCAGCGCGACGGCGATGAGGAAGTCTGCGGAGAGGTCCGTGCGTATCGCACCGATCCGCCGCCCGGCAGCGACGGTCTCCTCAAGCCAAGGCAGGGTGGCCCGCTCGGCGTTGCGCTGCGCTTCGCGCAGAGCCGGGGATGCGGCTCCGGTCAGCCAATCGCGCAGGAGTGCGGTGGTCGTGGGCGTCTCGGCCATCAGCGCCATGAGACGCAGGTAGGCCTGTTCGATCGCATCCCAGAAGCCCTCCGGATCCGCGGCATCGGTCACCGGAATCGGTCCGCTGCTCTCGAAGAGCCGCTCGAGCTGACGGCGGATCACGTCGGCGTAGAGGTCTACTTTGCTGTCGAAGTAGTAGTACATCGCACCTTTGGAGACCCCGGCCGCTGCGATGATCCGGTTGAGGGATGCCCCGCCGTATCCGTGGGCTGCGAACTCCTCCAGCGCGGCATCCAACAGCGCTTCCTGCTGCTCGGTGGGAAGCCGGTGGAATCGGGGGCGTGCCATGCAGACAGTCAACTGCCAGGTGCGGGGGGAAGCACAATCGGGTCACGCAGGCTGCGCCCGATCGCGAGGTTCGCGATCAGCGGGACGTTCATGAGGCCGAGCGCGACGTTGCGCAGCAGCACCTGTGCGCGGTTGCGTGGCGCGAACGCGGATCCCATGCCGATCGCGGCGTCCTGTTTCGTCCGCACGACCGACTGCAGCCGGCTTTGATACGCGGCGAACGCCGCGCGGTGGTCGCCGTCCGCCTCGTGCAGTGCGCAGGCAAGGACATACGCCTCCACCATCGCGAGTGCCGAGCCCTGCCCGGCCAGCAGCGAAGGGGCCGCGGCGGCGTCTCCTATCAGAGCGATCCGGCCGCGCGACCAGGAGGGCAGGAGGATCTGGCTCGCCCGGTCCATGAAGAATGTGCGTGCCCGCGGCATCTGCTCCAGGATCGTCGGTACCTCCCAGCCGACGTCCCGCAGGCGGTCGCGCAACAGCTGCTGTTGCGCCATCAGGTCGTCCTGCGGTGTCTCGCCCTCGTGGCGGAACATGAAGCAGAACATTGTGGAGTCATCGCGCAGCCCGATCCGAAGCGTCAGCGCCCCCACGACGGTGTGCGTGACCGCGACGAGCTCGTCGCGCGGACGGTACCCCTCGAGGTCGAACGCCGCGACGGTGATGCCCAGGTCGCGCTCGAACTCCGGCTCCGGCCCGAACCCCAGGCTTCGCACCAGGGAGTGCAGGCCATCGGCACCGACCACCAGGTCGAACTCACGCGGGGAACCGTGCGCGAACTCGACCAGTACCCGGTCGCCGTCGTCGTGGAGCGATCGCACCGTGTCGCCGAAGACGGTCTCGACCTCTCCCTGCAAGGCGTCCCAGATCGCAGCCGACAGGTCCGAGCGGAGGATCGTGACATATCCACCGCCGTAACCGTCGATGAGCCGGAGCGGATCGAAGTGGGCGATCCGTCGTCCGCTGCCGGACACCTCGCGGGCCTCGAGGAAGCGATAGCCCTCTTCGTGAAGCCGAGGTGCCAGCCCCATCCGCTCCGCGACCTGGAACCCGGACCCCCAGAAGTCGACCGCGTAGCCGCCCCGCCGCAGCCTCGGCGCACGTTCGACGATGACAGGCTCGTGCCCCGTCCGTCGCAGCCAGTAGGCAAGCGTGGGCCCGGCAATCCCCGCGCCGACAATCAGGATCTTCATGTCGACCTTCTCTCAGACCAGTGGTCGAACTACTGGTCTCAGTGTCTCACTGTGCGGCCATCTGCGCGAGGGCGGGTATCGGCTCCGCCCCGCTGCGCCGTGAGACGGATCTCGATATCGTCGTCCTCACGACGGAGCGGCGCGCAGCGCGAGTGCGTGATGGGCTCGGTCGAGCTCCATCCGGGTCGTCACATCCCGACGGCCATGTCGGTGAAGCGCGAGAAGTGGCCCTGGAAGGCGACCGTGATCGTGTCGGTGGGGCCGTTGCGGTGCTTGGCGACGATGAGGTCGGCCTCGCCCGCGCGCGGGCTCTCCTTCTCGTAGGCCGCCTCGCGGTGCAGGAGCACCACCATGTCGGCGTCCTGCTCGATCGAGCCCGACTCGCGGAGGTCGGAGAGCGCCGGCTTCTTGTCGGCGCGCTGTTCGGGACCACGGTTCAGCTGCGAGAGCGCGATGACCGGCACCTGCAGCTCCTTCGCGAGGAGCTTGAGGGCACGCGAGAACTCCGAGACCTCCTGCTGGCGGGATTCGACGCGCTTTCCGCTCGTCATGAGCTGGAGATAGTCGATGACGACCATCTTGAGGCCCGCGCGCTGCTTGAGACGCCGGCACTTCGCGCGGATCTCGACGAGCGTCATGTTAGGGCTGTCGTCGATATAGAGAGGAGCATCGTTGATGCGCCCGCGCGTCGCGGCGATCGTCGTCCAGTCGCGCGAGTCGAGCGTGCCCTTGCGCATGGCCTGCAGAGGGATGGACCCCTCGGCGCTCAAGAGGCGCATCGCGATCTCGCTGCGCCCCATCTCGAGCGAGAAGAAGATCGTCGGCATGTCGGCCTTGATCGCGGCGGCGCGGGCGAAATCCAGAGCCAGCGTGGATTTACCCATTGCAGGTCGGGCCGCGATGATGATCATCTGACCGGCATGCAGACCGTTGGTGAGCTGGTCGAGTCCCGAGAAGCCGGTCGGGATGCCGGTCATCTGACCGTCGCGGCCACGCGCGGCCTCGATCTCATCGACGGCGGCATCGACGGCGATCGTCAGCGGCACGTAGTCTTCGGCCGCCTCGGTGCCGGTGACGGAGTAGATCTCGGCCTGCGCGTTGTTGACGAGGTCGAGCGCCTCGCCCTGACCCGAGTACCCCATCTGGACGATGCGGGTGCCGGCGTCGACGAGACGGCGCAGGAGGGCGCGCTCGTTGACGATCGACGCGTAGTAGCCCGCGTTGGCCGCGGTCGGCACGATCGACGTGAGGCTGTGGAGGTAGTCGGCGCCACCGGCGCGCTGCAGGTCGCCGTTCTTGATCAGCTCGTCGGTGACGGCGACGACGTCGGTCGGCTCGCCGTGCGAGTAGAGCGTGAGGATCGCTTCGAAGATGAGCTCGTGCTTGGGCACGTAGAAGTCGGAGCCGCGGAGGGTCTCGATGACATCGGCGACGGCATCCTTCGACAGGAGCATGCCGCCCAGCGCGCTCTGCTCGGCGAGCAGGTCGTGAGGCGGCGTGCGCTCCGGCTCGCGACGCGGTCCCAGACGCTCGTCGGAGATGTCGGCGATCGACATGGGTCGTCCTCCTGGCTGTGCGTCGGGTGCTGCGGCATGTGCGGACCGCAGGTGGCGCGTCACAGGCAGCCGGTGCCCCCGCGACCGGTTGCCGATGAAGCTCTGCCGCACGCCGCCATAGGTGTACGGCTCTTTCCCCCTGGGCCGCACCCCACGCTACGAACGGGTTCCGACACTCGCAACACGACCTGTGGATAACTGTGTGGAGAGTCTGCGAGAAACGCCGCACAGCCTGTGCACAGCATCTGTGGAGAACCCTTGGGATGAGTGTCAGATTTCGTTCGCAGGATGCCTCTGATCGGGTCTTTTCTGTTTCACAGCCTGTGGACGCAGATGTGCTTGAAGTAGGGCTTGAAGGTTGGATCTGATAGGGCCGAGTTGTGCACAGTTTGCGTCGCCGTCCTGCGACGCGGCATCCGAATTGCGAAGTCATCTCTAGACATCTCCCGAAGTCGGGAGTATGGTCTGGGCTCCAGGCACCCTCAGGCGGTATCCGATGCCGGATAGTCGCCCGACGATCGACGTCGCTAAAAGGAGGTGAACGTGGACATGACCGCACACCCCGCACGGGTGCCCGTCTTCCGGCTTCTCGCCATCGGCGCCGCCGTCGCGTTCGCGTATCTCCTGCTCGCGCTGCTCATGGGCTTCGGCTCGAGCGGTGCGCGAGCTGACGACGGAGGCGATCAGGGGGGTCTCCTGGGCGGCGTCACAGGCGCCCTCGACAGCACGGTGCAGGGCGTCACCGGCGCCGTGCAAGACACGACGCAGGCCGTCGCGACGACGGTGCAGCAGGTCGCGCAGACCGCGCCGGCGCCCGTCCAGCCGGTCGTGAGCACCGTTGCGAACACCGTTCAGGCGGTGGTCGAGCCGGTGGCGCAGGTCGCAGAATCGGGCGTCGTCGGCAGTGTGGTCACTCCGGTCGTCGAGACCGTGACCGCTGTCCCGGTCGTGGGGGGAGTGGCCGAGGCAATCGGCCTCGATGACGCGGCGACGGATGCCGCGACCACGACCGACACCGCAGTGAATGACCTTGTGACGGCGGTGGGTGACACCACGCCGATCCTCGGCGGCACGCGTCCGCCGCTGGTCGATCTTCCCGACATCGAATCCCCGGTCGGGCTTCCCGGTTCCCCGGTCATCGGATCGGGTGCGCAGACGCTCGAGGAAGCCCTCGCCCACCTGACGGTGGCCGGGCTCCCCGCCCCGGGTTGGACGGTCGCGGCCCTCGAGGACGCTTACGCCCACGCACTTCCCGCCTTCACCGCCATCACCGCTGCGGGCACGGCCTTCACCGGCCTCGTGTCGGCGGGTGTGCGGATCGGCGGAATCCTTTCTTCTGCTCTCGTTCTGGGCCTCTGCACGCCCGGCGGGAGCTCACCTCTGGGGCCGAACGGTGCCGGCCCCGGCGCGCTCGCGCTCGCCGCATTCGCGCCGCTCGTCGCATACCGTGCCTGGGTGCGCCGACGCGGCTGGAGTGACGACGTGGCGCCCCCCGCGCCCACCTACGACACCGACGTCTCTCCCGACTGAGGAAGGACCGGCCGCCCCTGTCGGCGGCACGATCATCTGCGCGTGCCCGCGCGCGGACCTTCCATTCAGTCAAGGAGCAGTGTCATGAAAATCTTCCTCTCGCGCGCCCTGTGGGGAGTGCTTATCGCCGGAGGAATCACGATCTTCGGCGCAGCCGCGGCAAACGCGGCTGAAACCAACGGCGACGACGGCCTCCTCTCGGGGACTCAGGCCATCATCGACGTCAACCTTCCGGTCACCGTCGGCGGCAATGCCGTCTCGGTGATCGGCGACTCGACGACCTCGGCACCGGCGCCCGCGCCGGCCTCCGCACCCGCTCCGGCGCCGGCCTCCGGCATGACGAGCGGCGAAGACGGCGTGGCCTCGGGGTCGCAAGCCATCGTCAACGTCGATGTGCCGATCAACGTCCAGGGCGTTGCGGTCTCGGGCGTCGGCGACGCGACGACCTCGTCGGCACCGGCCGCGCCGGCCCCGGCGCCCGCCCCCGTCACGGTGGCGGCCCCCGCCACGTCGGGCGAGGACGGCATCGGATCGGGCACCCAGGCGCTCGTCTCGGTGAACGCGCCCGTCACGGTGACGGGCAACGCCGTCTCCGTCGTCGGCGACAGCACCGTCACCAACGGCACCACCGGCACCACCGGCGGCTCGACCATGGGCTCCGGCCCCTCGGTCGGCTCACCGATGACCAGCGGTGAGGACGGCATCCTCGGCGGCACCCAGGTGATCCCGGTCGTGAACGCCCCGGTCACCGTCACCGGCAACGCCGTCTCCGTCATCGGAGACAGCACCGTCACCAACGGCACCGGCACGGCCGGCTCGACCACGGGCTCCGGCCCCTCGGTCGGCTCGCCCACCACCAGCGGTGAAGACGGCATCCTCGGCGGCACCCAGGTGATCCCGGTCGTGAACGCCCCGGTCACCGTCACCGGCAACGCCATCTCGGGTATCGGCGACAGCACCGTCACCGGCGGCACGGCCGGCTGGCCGATGGGCTCCGGCCCGTCGGTGGGCTCGCCCACCACCAGCGGTGAAGACGGCATCCTCGGCGGCACCCAGGTGATCCCGGTCGTGAACGCCCCGGTCACCGTCACCGGCAACGCCATCTCCGTCATCGGAGACAGCACCGTCACCAACGGCACCGGCACGGCCGGCGGCTCGACCACGGGCTCCGGCCCCTCGGTCGGCTCGCCCACCACCAGCGGTGAAGACGGCATCCTCGGCGGCACGCAGATCATCCCGGTGATCAACGCGCCCGCCACGATCGGCGGCAACGCGATCTCGGTCATCGGTGACAGCACCGTGACGGGCCCGACCGGTCCGGTGGTTCCGACCGACCCGACCGACCCGACCGACCCCGCGGGTCCGACCGAGCCGACGAGCCCCACGGGTCCGACGGAGCCGACCGGCCCTTCCGGTCCGAGCGTGGCCTCGACCGATGACACCGCGGTGATCATGGCCGCGACCGGCTCGAAGACGCTCGCGTCGACAGGAGGCGAGATCGGCCTCACGGGGCTCCTGCTGGGATTCATCCTGGCCGGTGCCGGAGCACTGGCGCTGATGCTGCGGCGCCGCACCGCGTGAGTGCGAGGCGGGTCGGGGCAGTGCCTGACCCGATCCGCCCCCACCACCCGGAGAAACGCGAATGCCGCGGGCCCCTCAGGGCTCGCGGCATTCGTCGTGCGACAGGTTCGCCGGTCTTCGGTGGCTCGCGCCACCGAAGAGGGCTTACTTGGCGGCGACCACCTGCAGGGTGATCACGGCGGTGAGGTCGTCACGCAGGCGAACCGTCGCCTCGTGCTCGCCCACGGCCTTGATCGGCGAGGTGATGTGGATCTTGCGCTTGTCGAGGTCGCCCAGGCCCGCCGCCTTGACGGCGTCCGCGACGTCGGCGGTCTTGACCGAACCGAACAGACGGCCTTCCGAGCCCGCCTTGACGGCGAGGCGCACCTTGTTCGACTCGAGCGAGTCCTTCAGCGCCACGGCCTCTTCGTGGTCGTGGATCGCGCGCGACTCGCGGGCGGCGCGGATCGACGCCACCTGCTTCTCGCCACCGCGGGTCCAGGCCACAGCGAAGCCCTGGGGGATGAGGTAGTTGCGGGCGAACCCGTTCTTGACCTCGACAACGTCACCGGCGCTACCGAGCCCGGCGACCTCATTCGTGAGAATCAGCTTTGCCATTGGGTGCTCCTTAGCGGCCAGCGCCGGCGTAAGGCAGGAGCGCCATTTCGCGCGCGTTCTTGATCGCCTTGGCGATCAGACGCTGCTCCTGCACCGAGACACCGGTGATACGACGGGCGCGGATCTTGCCGCGCTCCGAGATGAACTTGCGAAGCGTGGCGACGTCCTTGTAATCAATGACGCCGACGCGGATCGCCTTCGCGGGAGCGGCGTTCTTCGCGCCCTTCCGCGGCTTGCGGCGGTCGCCGCTCGACTTTCCAGCCATGGTTGTTCCTTAGTTTTCGTGATCGGATGCCGCGTGCCGAGGCATCCGGAATCTGCTTCTGAGATCGGTCCCGATCAGAACGGGGTGTCGTCGCCGTAGGACGTGCCGGGGGTGCTCCACGCGTCGGCCGAGCCGGCGGCGTTGGAGGAACCGGGCGTGGCCCAGGGCTCGTCGGCGACCTGCGGACGCGACTGGCCGCCGCCACCGCCACCGCCGCCACCGGCCGCGCGCGTGACCTGAGCGGTCGCGTAACGCAGCGAGGGGCCGATCTCGTCGACCTCGAGCTCGATGGCGGTGCGCTTCTCGCCCTCGCGCGTCTCGTACGAGCGCTGCTTGAGGCGACCGGTCGCGATGACTCGCGAGCCCTTCGTCAGCGAACCCGCGACGTGCTCGGCGAACTCGCGCCACACGCTCGCGCGGAGGAACAGCGCTTCGCCGTCCTTCCACTCGTTCGCCTGGCGGTCGAAGTTGCGCGGCGTCGACGCGATCGTGAAGTTCGCGACGGGGAGACCGTTCTGCGTGTAACGCAGCTCGGGATCAGCCGTGAGGTTTCCCACCACGGTGATGATCGTCTCGCCGGCCATGGCCGTTACGCGTCCTTCGCGGGCTTCGCGGGACGAGCGGCCTTGCGGGCAGCCTTCTCGGCGGAGCGCTCGGCCTCGGCGGCGACCATGGCGATCGCTTCCTCGGCCCGGAGGACCTTGGTGCGCATGATCTGCTCGCTGAGGTTCAGCTGGCGGTCGAGCTCCTGCGTCGCGGCGCTGGTGGCCGTGAAGTTGACGACGGCGTAGATGCCCTCGGTCTTCTTCTGGATCTCGTAGGCGAGACGGCGCTTGCCCCAGACGTCGACGTTGTCGATCGAGCCACCATCTGCGGTGATGACCTTCAGGAACTTGTCGAGGCTCGGGGCGACCTGGCGCTCGTCGATCTCCGGGTTCAGGATGACCATGAGTTCGTACTGGTGCGTCACTTACCCACCTCCTTCGGACTAGAACGGCTGATGGGCATTTCCCATCAGCAGGAGGGTGTGTGTGCACGTGTCCGTGAATCACTCGGGATGACCCGCGTGCGGACAACCCTCCTATGGTACCGGATCGGAGGTCCGCGGCAGAATCACGTGCCCGGGTAGCGTGTGAGGCATGGAGTGGACGGCGGATGTCGCGGCCGGCGACTGGATCCGGGAACGGGTCGATGATCCCTGGCGCGGGAGCATGCACGACGTCGTGCCGAGGGGGTTCGAGGCGTACGCCCGGATCTTCCATCCCGTCGAGCGCGACCGGCCCGTCGGGCGACCGTGGCCGCCGCTCCCGTACGCCGGTCACCGGCGGGAGTGGGAGGCGTTCCACGCGGCCCAGCCCGAGATCGACGTCGAGCGCGTCACCTGGGCCGAGGCCGCAGCGGCCTTCGGCACGACGATGCACGCCCTGGCGCAGTGGCACCACCTCGTCGAGAGGTTCCAGCAGACGCCGGGTGAGGACGGACCGCGGGATGCCGCGGGCTGGCGCTACGGTCAGCCGGCCCCGGGTCAGCTCGCCCCCGACCTCGTCGAGGTCGTCGCGTCGATCCTGGCGGAGCGGACGACGACGCCCGACGAGGGCTTCGTCGCCGTGTGGGAGGGCTGGGGCGGACTCGTCGGCGGCATGGGATTCGGTCCGTCGCGCGTGCTGTTCACGCTGTCGGCGACCGACGACAGCCCGCAGAGCGCCGTCGAGGCGCAGCACGCCGAGTTCCTCGAGCGCTCCGCCCAGGATCAGTTGAACAACGCCTTCCGCACGCCCAGCTGGCGCCCCGGCATCCTGTCTGACGACATCTCCCGCGGGCCCCGCTTCTCGCTGCCCGCTCGCGACTTCGTGCTCTTCCGAGGCGGTGTCTCCGAGCTCGCCGATCCCGGATGGGTCGAGCACGTGCCGTGGCGCGACGAGGAGCTTGCGGCTGCCGGCTTCGGTCCGTCGGCGGAGTCGCCCGCGCTCGTGTGGCCCGCCGACCGCGCGTGGGTGTTCGTGAGCGAGGTCGACTTCGACTCGACGATCGTGGGCGGCTCGCGCGAACTCGTGCGGGCGCTGTGCGCCGATCCGCGCATCGAGGCCCTGCCGATCCGCGAGGGCGCCGACCTCGGCTGGGACGCCGACGACGTGAACCGGTAGCGCGGGGGCGAGGCATCCGTCGCCGTCCGGTGCGTTACCACGAGACGGCGTCCTCGTGAAGGAGGGTTGACCCCGCCGCGGGCCTGCGTAACGTGTGAGCCACGAGCCGTTTCGCACGATCGTCGAGGAGGTCCGATGGACGAGCCGGTGACCGGGACGACCCAGACGCGCGAGAGCGAGGAGCCCGCGATGAGCGACGCTCCCGTGGAACCCCCCACGACGACGTCGTCCATTCCGGAGATCAGCTTCGATGAGCAGCTGTACCCCGCGAGGCCACGACGGCTCAGGCCGCGCGATCAGCTGCGCCGGAGCAATCTGCGCCGCATCGCGACGGATCCGCGCAGCGCCATCGGAACCAATCCGTCGTACGTCGAGTGGCTCGTGCGGCAGTCGATGCTGAAGGACTCCGACGTGCTGAGCCGTCAGCTCTCGGGTCAGCCCAGCATGTGGCGCAACCCCTATGCCCGGCCCGACGCGCGCCGCGCGATCGAGACGGCCGACGTGTGGTTCACGGCCTACCCCATCTCGCTCATCACGCGGCACGGGCAGTCGTTCCTCGACGCGCTCGGCCAGCAGGAGCTGTGGGACGCCTTCCAGCGCATCGGCATCAACGCCGTCCACACCGGCCCGGTCAAACGCGCCGGCGGCCTCCTCGGCTGGCAGGAGACGCCCAGCGTCGACGGGCACTTCGACCGCATCTCGACGCAGATCGATCCGCTGTTCGGCGACGAAGAGGCCTTCCGCCGCCTCACCGACGTCGCCGACGAGCACGGCGGCAGCGTCATCGACGACATCGTCCCCGGACACACCGGCAAGGGCGCGGACTACCGCCTCGCCGAGATGGGGTTCAAGGACTACCCCGGGATCTACCACATGATCGAGATCCCGCCCGAGGACTGGCACCTCCTCCCCGAGGTGCCGCCGGGGCGCGACGCCGTCAATCTCGATCCGGCGACCGAGCGCGAGCTCGCCGACCGCGGCTACATCATCGGTGAGCTGCAGCGCGTCATCTTCTACACGCCAGGCGTGAAAGAGACGAACTGGAGTGCGACGGATGCCGTGATCGGCGTCGACGGTCAGTCACGGCGCTGGGTCTACCTGCACTACTTCAAGGAGGGGCAGCCCTCGATCAACTGGCTCGACCCGACCTTCGCCGGCATGCGCCTCGTGATCGGCGATGCGCTGCACTCCCTCGGCGACCTCGGCTCGAGCGCGCTGCGTCTGGACGCCAATGGCTTCCTCGGGGTCGAGAAGAGCGCCGAGGGGATGCCCGCCTGGTCGGAGGGCCATCCGCTCTCGCACGCGGCGAACCACATCATCGCGGGCATGGTCCGCAAGGTCGGCGGCTTCACGTTCCAGGAGCTCAACCTCGCGATCGAAGACATCCGCGACACCGGCGCGGTGGGCGCCGACCTGTCGTACGACTTCGTGAGCCGGCCGGCCTACCAGCACGCCCTCGCGACGGGAGACACCGAGTTCCTCCGCCTCGCGCTGCGCCAGTCGCTCGAGCTCGGCGTGGAGCCCGTGACCCTCGTGCACGGCATGCAGAACCACGACGAGCTGACCTACGAGCTCGTGCACTGGGCCACGCAGCACCGCGACGACCTCTTCGAGTTCCGCGGGCGCGAGGTCACCGGCGGCGAGCTCGCCGAAGAGATCCGCGCCGATCTCACGGGCAAGCTCACCGACACGTCCGAGCTCAACATGGTCTTCACGCAGAACGGCATCGCGTGCACGACGGCTTCGCTCATCGCGGCGACACGCGGCGCGACGACGGTCGACGACGTCACCGACGAGGACGTCCCCGCGATCCGCGAAGCGCACCTCCTGCTGTGCAAGTACAACGCGTGGCAGCCGGGCGTCTTCGCGCTGTCGGGCTGGGACCTCACCGGCATGCTGACCCTCCCGCGGTCCGAAGTGGCCGACCTCATCGCACGCGGCGACACGCGCTGGATCGAGCGCGGCGCCCACGACCTCGTCGACGCGGCGCCCGAGGCCGAGCGGTCGTCGTCGGGCATGCCGCGCGCGCGGTCGCTGTACGGGTCGCTTCCCTCGCAGCTGCAGCGGGACGACTCGTTCGCCTCGCGTCTGGCCGAGATCATCGCCGTGCGGCGCGAGCAGTCCATCGCCGTCGCGACGCAGATCGATGTTCCCGACGTCGCCCACCCCGGGATGCTCGTGCTCGTGCACCGTCTGGACGGCGCCGACGGCGCCGCGCCCGTGCTGCAGCTGACCGTGCTCAACTTCACCGACGAGGAGCTGATGGGCACCGTACGCAGCGATCAGCTCGAAGCGCGGTCGGAGGTGGTGGATGCCGTCTCGGGCGAAGTCATCGCGCGCGTCGACGACCTCCAGAGCTTCCCCGTCCAGCTCGAGCCGTACGGCGGTCTGTTCCTCCTCCTCCGCCCCGAAGAGCCGGTGGACGAGCCGGTGGAAGAGGATGCCGAGGCCGGCGCCGACGCCTGATGCGCGCTCCGACCCCGCTGCGGACGGCGGGTAGCGTGGGCGCATGACGCTGGATACGGCATCCGTCCCCTTCGATGCACGCCCGCTCACCGAGCCCGTCGACCCCGGCGCCGTGCGGGCGCACGTGCAGCGGCTGCGCGCTTCGGGCCGCACTCCCCGGGTGTTCGGCTCGGCGTCGTCGGTCGTCGCGATCATCGTCGTGGTGTTCGTCGTCGCGATCGTCGGCGGCTCGTTCGTGATGGTGTTCGTCTCGGTCATCGCGAGCGTCATCTCATCGGCCGGCGCCACCGGGTGGGGCGCGGGTCTCATCGCCGTCGTTCCGCTCGTGATCGTCGCGGGTCTCCTCGCGCTCGCCGTCTTCGGGGTCATCGTCGGCACCCGCCGCCAGCACGAGCGGTGGTACCGGCTCGACCGGTTCGCGCGCGCCAACGCGATGTCGTACATGCCGGTCCTGGCCGCCCCGCCGCTCCCCGGCATGATCTTCGGCATTGGCAGCGCCCGCGAAGCGCGCGACCTCGTGCGCGGCGAGAAGCCCCGGTTCGTCGAGTTCGCGAACTACCGCTACACGACGGGCTCGGGCAAGAACAAGACGACGCACCGGTGGGGCTACGTCGCCGTGAAGCTCGACGTGCCGCTGCCCAACATCGTTCTCGACGCGACGGGCAACGACTCGTTCCTCGGCAGCAACCTGCCGGCGAGCTTCGACCGCGCGCAGCGCCAGCACCTCGAGGGCGACTTCGACGAGCACTTCGCGCTGTACTGCCCGGAGGGCTACGAGCGCGACGCGCTGTATCTGTTCACGCCCGACATCATGGCGCGCTTCATCGACAACGCCGCCGCCCTCGACGTCGAGATCGTCGACGACTGGCTTTTCCTCTACGCCCGGCGCGACTTCTCGACGCTCGACCCCGCCACGTGGGCCTGGCTCTTCTCGGTCGTCGGGGCGCTCCTCGACAAGCTCGCGCAGTGGGCGCGCTGGCGCGACGATCGCCTGCGCGCACAGGGCACGCCGTGGGTGACGGATGCCGCGGCCGCCGTGGACGGGCCATCCCTCCCTTCCCGTGGCTCGACCCCGGGCGTCGCCGCCGCCGGGTCGACACCGTTCGCCGCGCCGGCAGCGCTGCTGCGCCCTCCGCCGGGCGTCGCGCCGCAGGGCCGGCGCCTCAACCGCCGCGTCTCGTGGGTCACGATCGTCGCGATGGTCCTCGTCATCGGCTTCTGGATCCTGAGCCAGACGGGCCTGTGGGGACTGATCTTCCGGTGACGGATGCCGAGGCCCGCGGGCCTCGGCATCCGTTCCTCGTCAGTCGTTGCGGGTCGCCTGCCAGACGGCGCGCCGCGTGGCCTGCTCGACGGGGTCGGGCACCGGGAGCGAGGCCAGGAGCCGCTTGGTGTAGTCGTCCTGCGGATCGGTCAGGACCTGCACCGTCGTGCCCTGCTCGCGCACCTCGCCCTGCCGCAGCACGATGACCCGGTCGGCGACCTGGTCGACGACGGCGAGGTCGTGGCTGATGAACAGCGACGCGAAGCCGAACTCCTTCTGGAGGTCTGCGAAGAGCTCGAGCACGCGCGCCTGCACCGAGACGTCGAGCGCACTGGTCGGCTCGTCGGCGATGAGGAGCTTGGGGCCCAGGATCAGCGCCCGCGCGAGCGATGCGCGCTGACGCTGACCACCCGAGAGCTCGTGCGGGTAGCGGTCGCCGTACGTGGTCGGCAGGTGCACGGCATCCAGCAGCTCGTCGACGCGTGCTCGCGCGCGCTGCACCGACTTGTCACCCCCGTGCACGAGAAGGGGCTCGGCGATGCACTCGGCGATCGTGAGGAGCGGGTTGAAGCTCGTCGCGGGATCTTGGAAGACGAACCCGACGTCGGGCCGCAGCCTCGTGAGGTGCCGGGGCTTCGCGCCCTTTAGCTCTTGTCCGAGCACCGTGAGAGAGCCGCCGAGCACCTCGGTGAGACCCACCATCGCGCGGCCGATCGTCGTCTTGCCCGAGCCCGACTCGCCGACCAGGCCCAGGACCTCGCCGGGGGCGATCCAGAAGTCGACGCCCTTCACGGCGATGACCCCGGCCGCACCGAAGCGGCCGGGGTAGCCGATCTGCACCTTCTTGGCGACGACCAGGCTGCCCTCGGGCGGCTCGGTCGGCGCGGGGGCGGCCGGGTCCTGTGTCGCGCTCTTGCCGTGGCCGACGTGCGGCACGGCGGCGAGGAGGGCCTTGGTGTACTCCTCGCGCGGGTGCGCGAAGATCTCACGGACGGGCGCCTGCTCGACGATCTCGCCGCGGTACATCACGATCACGCGGTCGGCGAGGTCGGCGACGACGCCCATGTTGTGCGTGATGAGCACGATCGTCGCGCCGAACTCGTCGCGGCACGCGCGGAGGAGCTCGAGGATCTCGGCCTGCACCGTGACGTCGAGGGCCGTCGTCGGCTCGTCGGCGATGATGAGCTTCGCGTCGAGCACGAGCGCCATCGCGATGACCACGCGCTGCTTCTGCCCGCCCGAGAACTGGTGCGGGTAGTCGTCGACGCGCTTCTCGGGGTCGGGGATGCTGACCTTGCGGAGGATCTCGACGGCGCGGGCCTTCGCTTCGGACTTGGAGATCTTCTCGTGGGCGCGCAGGCCCTCGGCGATCTGGAACCCGACGGTGAAGACCGGGTTGAGTGCGGTCGAGGGCTCCTGGAAGACCATCGCGGCATCGCGCCCGCGCATCTCGCGCAGATCGTCGTGGCTGGCGTGCACGACGTCGGTCTCGGCGCCGTGGCGTCCTCGGATGATCACCGCGCCCGACAGGGTCGCCGTCTCGGGCAGGAGCCCCAGCAGCGTATTGGCGGTGACGGTCTTGCCGGAGCCCGATTCGCCGACGATCGCGAGCACTTCGCCGGGGCGCGCGTCGAGGCTGATGCCCTCGACGGCCTTGACGGGCTCGCCGTCGGTCGCGAAGGTCACGCGGAGGTCGCGCACCGACGCGACGGCCTCGGCGCTCTCGTTCTGCTGGGCCTGAAGGCTCATGCGGCACCTCCTGCACGGCGACGGCGGCGCAGGCGCGGGTCGCTCAGGTCGTTGAGGCTCTCGCCCACGAGCGTGATGCCGAGGACGACGAGGACGATCGCGAGGCCCGGCGGGATCGAGGTCCACCAGATGCCGCTGGACGCGTCGGCGACGGAGCGGTTGAGGTCGTAGCCCCACTCGGCCGCCGCTGTCGCGTCGATGCCGAACCCGAGGAAGCCGAGGCCCGCGAGGGTCAGCAGTGCCTCCGAGGCGTTGAGCGTCACGATGACGGGGATCGATCGCAGCGAGTTGCGCAGCACGTGGCGCGTCAGGATCCGGTGGGTCGGCACGCCGATCACGCGCGCCGACTCGACGAACGGCTCCGCCTTGATCCGCACGACGTCGGCCCTGATGACCCGGAAGTACTGCGGCACGAAGACGACGGTGATGGCTATCGCCGTCGAGAGGATGCCGCTCCACAGCGTCGATCGTCCGCCCGAGATGACGATCGAGATCACGATCGCGAGCAGGAGCGAGGGGAACGAGTAGATCGCGTCGGCGATGACGACGAGGATGCGGTCGAGCCAGCCCCCGAAATAGCCGCTGAGCAGACCGAGCGCGATGCCGAGGAAGATCGAGAACGCGATGGCGCAGATGATCGCGAGGATCGCGGTCTGGGCACCCCAGATCGTGCGGGAGAAGACGTCGAAGCCGCCGACCGTCGTGCCCCAGATGTTCAGCGGGTTCGGTGGCTGCTGCGTGCCGAACTTCACGCCGTCGACGCTGCGCTGGGCCCAGCTGTACGGGGCGATCCAGGGCGCGAAGATCGCGACGATGACGAAG
This sequence comes from Microbacterium sp. F51-2R, assembly GCF_052180235.1. Lineage (GTDB taxonomy): Bacteria > Actinomycetota > Actinomycetes > Actinomycetales > Microbacteriaceae > Microbacterium. The sequence goes on from NZ_CP197470.1 coordinate 2,362,366, forward strand.
ACCGTGAGGAGCACGAGTCCTCCCACGAGCATCCCGCGCTGCAGTCCGACGCTCTGGCGGACGTGCGAGATGACGGGGATGCGGTCCAGCAGCGGCCGCTTGCGGGCCGTCAGCTGCGGGCCGGGGGTCTTCTCGGGGACGGATGCCTCGGCATCCGTCGACGGATTCGTGTGGCCCGCGGACATCAGTACCTCACCCTCGGGTCGATGAGCACGGCGACGATGTCGACGATGAAGTTCGTCACGGCGATGATGACGGCGATCATGATGACGATGCCCTGCACCGCGACGAAGTCGCGCGCCAGGATGTACTGCGCCAGATGGAAGCCGATGCCCTTCCATTCGAACGACGTCTCGGTCAGGACGGCGCCTGCCAGCAGCAGGCCGACCTGCAGGCCGATGACCGTCACGATCGGGATGAGCGCCGGGCGATAGGCGTGCTTGGTCAGGAGGCGGTACTCGCCGACGCCGCGCGAGCGCGCCGAAGTGACGTACTGCGCGCCGAGCGTGCCGATGACATTCGTGCGGACGAGCCGCAGGAAGACGCCGGCGGTGAGGAGCCCGAGGGCGAGACCCGGCAGCACGGCATGCCAGAGCACGTCGCCGACGGCGTCGGGGTTTCCGAGCCGGATGGCGTCGATGAGGTAGATGCCGGTCGGGTTCGGGAGGGTCTGCAGCAGCAGCTCGGTGCGGGTCGACGCGCGGCCGGCGACGGGGAGCCACTCGAGCCACGCGGCGAAGACGAGCTTGAGGAGGATCGCGACGAAGAAGATGGGCGTCGCGTACATGAGGATCGCCCCGGTGCGCAGCACCGCGTCGGGCCAGCGGTCGCGGAGCCGCGCGGCGAGGAGGCCGAACGGGATGCCGACGAGGAACGCGACGATGAGGGCGTAGATCGCCAGCTCGAGCGTTGCCGAGCCGAACTGCAGGAGGATCTGGCTGACCTGCTGATTGTCGGTGATCGTCGTGCCGAAGTCGCCGCGGAAGACGCCGAAGATGTACTCGAAGTACTGGATGATGAGCGGCCGGTCGTAGCCGGCGGCGTGGACGCGCTCGGCGAGCTGGTCGGGAGGCAGCCGGCCGCCGAGGGCCGCGGTGATGGGATCGCCCGTGATCCGGGTAAGGAAGAAGACGACCGTCACCAGGATGATGACGGTGGGGAAGATGAGGAAGAAGCGGATGACGATGTAACGCCAGAGTCCGCTTCCCTTTGCGGAGACGAGCGGGTCGGCGGTGACCGCTTCTTCGGCCGCGAGAACCATACGTGAGCCTTCGAGGGTATGGCGCGGGCCGGCCGCCGGGCCCGGAGCAGGTGCATCACCCGCCCCGGCGCCCGGTCTGCCGGCCCGCGCTGTGGGCTACTGCTTGTTCAGCGGCGCGTAGCGGAACTTGAACGAACCGTCGAGCGTCGCACCGTCGACACCCGAGCCGACGACGGCGATCTGCGTGCCCTGGAGCAGCGGCAGGGTCGAGAGGTCGTTCGCGACAAGCGACTGGATCTTGCCGATCTCCTCTTCACGCTTGGCCGGGTCGGTCTCGGTGGCCTGCGTCGTGATGAGCTGCTGGACCTCTGCGTTGTCGTAGTGGTTCACCAGGAAGTTGTCCTTCGAGAAGAACGGCGTCAGGTAGTTGTCGGCGTCGGAGTAGTCCGGGAACCAGCCGAGCTGGTAGGCCGGGTAGACGTCTGCCGTGCGGTCCTTGGCGTACTGCACCCACTCCGTCTGCTGGAGGCTGACGGTGAACAGGCCGCCCTCCTCGAGCTGCGACTTGACCGCGGCGTACTCGTCACCCGACGAGGGGCCGTAGTGGTCGCCGTTGTACTGCAGGTTCAGCTGGACGGGGGTCGTCACGCCCGCGGCCTCGAGCACCTGCTTGGCCTTCGCGGCGTCGGGCTTGCCGTTGCCGTCGCCGTAGAGCTCCTTGAGGGGCTCGGTCGCGCCGGTGAGGCCCTGCGGGACGAAGGAGTAGAGGGGCGTGTAGGTGCCCTTGTAGACGTCCTTCGACAGCTCGTCGCGGTCGATGAGGTCGGCGGCTGCCTGGCGGACGGCGAGCGCCTTGGCCGGGTCGGCCTCGGCCGTGGTCGCGCCGTAGGGCATCGTGTCGAAGTTGAAGACGATGTAGCGGATCTCGCCGCCGGGGCCGTCGACGATCTTGACCTTGTCGTTCTTGGAGAGGTCGTCGATGTCGGTGGCCGAGAGGCTGCGGTACGCCACGTCGATGTCGCCGTTGGCGATGTCAAGCTTCAGGTTCGAGGGGTCGGCGTAGTACTTGACCGAGATGCCCGCGTTCTCCGGAGCGGGAAGCTCGCCCTTGTAGTCGCTGTTCGGCTTGTACGAGATGAGCTCGTTGACCTTGTAGGAGTCGATGACGTACTGGCCGGCGAAGGCCTTGCCCTTGACGATGTCGTCGTCGGGGGTGACGGCGTCGGCCGAGAAGACCTCTTCGTCGACGATCGGGCCGGCGGGGCTCGAGAGGATCTGCTCCCACGTCTGGTCGTTGGGGTTCTTCAGGGTGAAGACGACCGTGGTGTCGTCGGGGGCCGCGACGCTCTCGAGGTTGCCGAGGAGCGAGGAGGGTCCGTTGGGGTCGGCGATCTTGACCTGACGGTCGAAGGTGAACTTGACGTCCGAGGCGGTGAGGTCGTGGCCGTTGGCGAACTTCAGGCCGTCCTTGAGCTTCACCGTGTACTCGGTGGGCGAGGTGAACTCGCCCGACTCGGCGATGTCGGGGGTGACGTCGGCCGTGCCGTACTGGCTGTTGAAGAGGAAGGGGTAGATCTGGTTCATGACGGCGAACGAGCCGTTGTCGTACGATCCCGCGGGGTCGATCGACGTGATCTTGTCGGTGGTTCCGACGATGAGCGGCTGTCCTGCGGCTTCGCCGCCGCCGGACGAGGATGTGCCCCCACCGCCGCCCGCGCAGCCGGCGAGGAGAAGTGCGGAGGCTCCGAAGGCCCCGAGCGCGAGGCCGAGACGGCCGCGCTTGCTGTGGTGCAGTGACATATGGTGCTACCTCTGCTGTGAAAGGGTCGGCCGCGTCCAGGTGACGCGGCCCTCGGGATATCCTCACCCCGCACCTGCCAAAGGGCAATCCAGTGAACGATTCGTAACGAGACTGAAACCCGGCCATCGTGGGACCCGGTGCCGCCCGGGCCGATCCGGCTCAGCCTTCCGGGCCGAGTCCGAACGCCTCGAGCTCGGTCTGGGTGAGCATCCGGGACCGGATGATGAAGCGGTTCCCGGTCGGGCCCTCGACGCTGAAACCCGCCCCTCGGCCCGGCACGACATCGATCGTGAGGTGGGTGTACTTCCAGTACTCGAACTGGGCCTCCGAGATGAAGACGTCGATCGCACGGTCCAGCCCGACGTCGAGCACCCCGAGATGGACGTCGCTCGGACCGGTCAGGAACATGCCGACGGGGTAGCACATCGGCGCGCTGCCGTCGCAGCATCCGCCCGACTGGTGGAACATGAGCGGCCCGTACTGCGGCGTGAGTTCGCGCAGCAGGGCGGCCGCGGCATCCGTCACGGCCACCCTGCTGTAGATCTGCGTGTCTGTCATGTGCGGATCAGAAGAAGCCCATGGCCCCTTCGGCGTACGAGACGAGGAGGTTCTTCGTCTGCTGGTAGTGGTCGAGCATCTTGAGGTGGTTCTCGCGGCCGATGCCGGACTGCTTGTACCCGCCGAACGCCGCGTGCGCGGGGTACTGGTGGTACGTGTTCGTCCAGACGCGCCCTGCCTCGATCGAACGGCCCGCGCGGTAGGCGGTGTCGCCCGAGCGGCTCCAGACGCCCGCGCCGAGGCCGTACAGGGTGTCGTTCGCGATCGAGATCGCGTCGTCGAAGTCGTCGAACGACGTGACCGAGACGACGGGGCCGAAGATCTCCTCCTGGAAGATCCGCATGTCGTTCGTGCCCTCGAACACCGTCGGCGCGACGTAGAAGCCGTCGCTCAGGTCGCCGCCGAGGTCGACGCGCTCGCCTCCGGCGAGGAGCTTCGCGCCGCCCTGCTTGCCGATGTCGATGTAGCTGAGGATCTTCTCGAGCTGGTCGTTGGATGCCTGCGCGCCGATCATCGTCGCGGGGTCGAGCGGGTTCCCCTGCACGATCTTCGCGACCCGGTCGAGCCCGTCGCCGAGGAACCTGTCGTAGATCGACCGCTGGATGAGGGCGCGAGACGGGCACGTGCACACTTCGCCCTGATTGAGGGCGAAGAAGGTGAAGCCCTCGAGCGCCTTGTCGTAATACGCGTCGTCGGTCGAGCGCGCGACGTCCTCGAAGAACACGTTGGCGCTCTTGCCCCCGAGCTCGAGCGTCACGGGGATGAGGTTCTGCGACGCGTACTGCATGATGAGGCGCCCGGTCGTCGTCTCACCGGTGAAGGCGACCTTGCGGATGCGCTTGTGCTGCGCGAGGGGCGCGCCCGCCTCGATGCCGAACCCGTTGACGATGTTGACGACGCCCGCGGGGAGCAGGTCGCCGATGATCTCGAAGAGGAAGAGGATGCTCGCGGGGGTCTGCTCCGCGGGCTTGAGCACGACGCAGTTGCCGGCGGCGAGCGCCGGCGCGAGCTTCCACGTCGCCATGAGGATCGGGAAGTTCCACGGGATGATCTGCCCGACGACTCCGAGCGGCTCGTGGAAGTGGTACGCGACGGTGTCTTCGTCGATCTGGCTGAGTGAGCCCTCCTGTGCCCGCAGGACGCCCGCGAAGTAGCGGAAGTGGTCGACAGCGAGCGGGATGTCGGCGGCGAGCGTCTCGCGCACCGGCTTGCCGTTCTCCCACGTCTCGGCGACGGCGATCGCCTCGAGGTTCTGCTCGATGCGATCGGCGATCCTGTTGAGGATGACGGCGCGCTCGGCGGGGGTCGTGCGCTTCCACGACTCGAATGCCTTCCACGCGACATCGACCGCGCGGTCGATGTCTTCGACGGTGCCGCGGCCGACCTCGGTGAAGGGCTTGCCGTTGACGGGCGAGATGTTCTCGAAGTACTGGCCCTTGATCGGCTCGACGAACTCGCCGCCGATGTAGTGACCGTAGCGGGGACGGTAGTCGGCGACCGACCCACGCTGGCCCGGGGCCGCGTAGACGCTCGAGACGCCCTCTTCGACGATGGTCATGTTGTCTCCTTCGACGTTGTCCGCGGCTGCGGTGCCGCGATGCGTCGAAGGTAGGCGGGCGGAGGTTGCATGACGTTGCATGCGTCCAAGCGCCGGCGGATGACGGACGCTCGGCACACATGAAGGACGCCCGCTGAGTGCACGGTTGCAACGGCGGGCGTCCTGGCGAGGGAATGCCGCAGCCGGGGCCGCGGAGGAGATATGGCTCCTTACTCGCTAGAAAATCTAGCGAATATCGATCGAATTCACGAGTGTTTTTCTCCATCGACCGCGTCGAGACGTTCGATCCGGGCGACGAGGCCCGATCGCCTGGGGGAACGCGCCGGAAGCATCGAGAGGCACAGGCGGAGCACCTGCTCATCGTCGGCGCCCGCGGCGGTGTCGGCATACGCGAGGAGGACGTCGACGGATGCCTCGGCCAGCAGCGCCTCGCGCAGCGCCGTGCGCACGCTCTCACGGAACTCCTCGACGCCCGGCGCCGTCGAGTCGGGCAGCACGTCGCCCCGGTACGCGGCGAGCGCGACACGGTGCGCACCGCGGTCGAGGAGCGAGAGCACCTGATGAGCGTCGGTCTCGAGCGGCACGGTCAGGCGGTACGGCCGGGATTCGAGCCTGACGTGCGGCGCGGCCTTCTCGAGCGCCTTGCGGAGCCGAACGACCTCCGCGCGGAGGGTCACGGTGGCCTCGGCATCCCCGTAGACGAGCTCACCCAGACGCTCGGCCGACAGTCCCTGTCGATGCGTCGCGAGCATGAGCAGCAGCTCGGCGTGGCGGAGTCCGAGCTCCGACACCGTCTCGACGCCGTCTCCCGCGACCTCGAGGAGAGCGCGGTCGCGCCCCAGCACGCGGAGGGTGGCTCGGGCCGTCTCGACGCGACGGGCGGGCCGACGGGGAGGAGCGGCTTCCCTCGCACGGAGCCGTGCGAGCAGGAGCTCGCCCTCAACGGCACGGGCCGTGGCATCCACCAGCAATTGCGCCTGCGGCGTCACGACCTGATCGCCGCCCGTCACATCGATGACGCCGAGGATCCGGCGCGTCTCGGGGTCGTGGACGGGCGCCGCCGTGCACGACCACGGCTGCACGAGGCGGTTGAAGTGCTCGGCGCCACGGATCTGCACCGAACGGTCGAGCGCGATCGCGGTGCCGGGCGCAGACGTGCCGACGGCGTCCTCCGACCAGTTCGCGCCCGGGACGAAGCCCATGTCGCCCGTCAGCAGGCGCACGCGGCGATCGCCCTCGACCCACAGGAGGCGGCCCGCGGCGTCGCCCACCGCGACCACGACTCCCGCGTCGTCGGGATCTCCCGGCACGAGCAGTCCGCGGATCATGTCGATGACGCCGGCGAGGGGATGCGCCCGGCGGTACTCATCGAGCTGCGGCGATGCCAGGTCGAGCGGCGGAAGCCCCTCGGCTCCGACGAGGTTCGCGAGCGACCGGCGCCACGAGTCGCGCACGAGCGGGCGCACGTCGTCGAGGCGCACGTCGGCGGTGTTCCCGGACACCAGCTCTTCGTGGGCACGCTCGATGATGAGCCGCGAGTTCTCGGGAGATGCCTCGCGCCTGAGCGACCACGCTGAACTCATCGCGGGCTCCGATCGGCGTCGGGGAGCGTGCGTCCAGTGTAGGTGCGTTGCTCAGCCGCGGGTCGCCCACCAGGCGGTCAGCCGGCGCTCGGCCTCCTCGGGGCCGATGAGACCCTCGTCGAGGCGCACGTCGAGGAGGAAACGGTAGGCCTCGCCCACCTCGCGGCCGGGTGCGATGCCGAGGATCCGCTGGATCTGATTGCCGTCGAGCTCGGGTCGCATGGCGTCGAGCTCCTCCTGCGCGGCGAGCTCGGCGATACGCCGCTCGATGTCGTCGTAGGCGGAGGCGAGCCGCATGGCCTTGCGCTTGTTGCGGGTCGTGACATCGGCCCGCGTGAGGATGTGCAGGCGCTCGAGCTCGGCCCCGGCATCCCGTACGTACCGGCGCACCGCCGAGTCGGTCCACGCCCCTTCGGCGTACCCGAAGAAGCGCAGATGCAGCTCGATGAGCCGCGAGACGACGTTGATCGTGTCGGAGTCGAAGCGCAGCGCCTGCAGACGCTTCTTCGCCATGCGCGCGCCGCGCACGTCGTGATGGTGGAACGTCACGCCGCCGCCGGGCTCGAGCCGCCGCGTGGAGGGCTTGCCGATGTCGTGCAGAAGGGCGGCGAGCCGCAGCTGCACGTCGGGCGCGGCATCCGGATTCCGCTCCTTCTCGAGCGCGATCGCCTGGCGCAGCACCGTCAGGGAGTGCTCGTACACGTCCTTGTGATGGTGGTGCTCGTCGACCTCGAGGCGGAGTGCGGGCACCTCGGGGAGGAAGACGTCGATGAGGCCTGTCTCGACCAGGAGACGGATGCCGCGCCCCGGGTCGTCGGTCTGAAGCAGTCGCACGAGCTCGCTCTGGATGCGCTCGGGGCTCACGATGGAGAGCGTCTCGCGCAGTTCGGCGATCGCCGCCTCGGTGCCCGCGTCGACGTCGAAGCCCAGCTGCGAGGAGAAGCGTGCGGCCCGGAGCATGCGCAGCGGGTCGTCGCCGAAGCTGATGCGGGGTTCGATCGGGGTGCGCAGGCGATGCGCGAGGAGATCCTCGACCCCGCCGGTCGGATCGACGAGCACGCAGCTCGGAATGCGCAGCGCCATCGAGTTGACGGTGAAGTCGCGGCGCACGAGGTCGCCGTCGAGGGTGTCGCCGAACTCGACCGTGGGCTTGCGCGTGACGCCGTCGTAGCTGTCGGCGCGGTAGGTCGTGATCTCGACCTGCTCGCCGGAGATGCGGGCGCCGATCGTGCCGAAGTCGCGGCCGACGTCCCAGTGGGCAGAGCTGATCGGGGCCACGATCGCGAGGATGTCGTCGGGCTTGGCGTCGGTGGTGAAGTCGAGGTCGTTCACTTCGCGACCCAGCAGGGCGTCGCGGACGGGACCCCCGACGATCGCGAGCTCACGCCCCGCATCGGCGAAGGCGCGGGCGAGCGTCGCGACGACAGGAGACTCGGCGAGCGCGCCGAGGCGCTCGACGCCCTCGGCCATGTTGAGCATGCTCCGAGCCTACCGAGGGCAGGGCGCGGATCCGTCGGGAGCGACGGCCGACCGGCCTACGGTCGACCGGCCTCACGACGGCTGCCCACCGCCCGGTGGGCGGCCTGCGCGGCTCACGCGAAGCGGAGGAACCCCGTGAAGATCAGCTCGCGCACGCGGGGCAGGAGGTCGTCGCGCAGTGCCGCCGCGTCGACCTCGAGAAGCTCGGCGATGGCGTCGAGGAGCGGCCCGACCGCGAGGTCGCCGTCGCAGGCGCCGACGAGCGCGGCGAGCGCCGGGTCGACCTCGATCGTGCGGGCGAATCCGCCGCCCTGGCGCAGCTCGATGACGCTCGGCGCCTCCGATCCCGGGAGGTGATGGCGCGCTTCGCTGACATCGGGGGCGACGAGGAGGACGGACGCCTCCAGCCCCGCGTCGTCGAGCCGGGTGAGCCGGTCGTGCGCGGCGAGCGCCTCGGCGAGGTGCGCGCCGAGCGGCGAGTCGCCGAGCGCCTGCGCGATGCGCTCGTACCGCGCGAGGGTGGGCGCGCCCGCCTCGGGGCGGCGCAGCAGGATGTACCCGAAGCCGACGCCGTCGACTTCGCGGGCCGCGAAGTCCTCGAGCCACGCCTCGATGAGCCGCGCAAACCCGGGACTTCCCGCCGAGGTGCCGCCGTCGCGGATCCACAGCTCCGCGTACGACAGCGGATCGAGGGTCTCGCGCTCGATCACCCAGGAATCGAGCGGGACGGGTGAGGCCGCGACCCAGTCACGAACCCGTTCCAGGCCGTCGACGCCGGCGCGGGTCTCCCAATTGCCCAGCAGCTGGGCGACGCCGCCCGGCGCGAGGTGCGCCCCGACCTCCCGCACGAACTGCGCGACGAGGTCGTCGCCGACCATCCCGCCGTCGCGATACTCGTACGCGGGCACTCCCTCGACCCGGGGCGTGATGACGAACGGCGGGTTCGACGCGATCCGGTCGAAGGTGTCTGCCTCGACCGGCTCGAACATGCTGCCTTCTCGCACGTCGATGCCGTCGACGACATTGAGCAGCGCGTTCAGCCGCGTGAAGGCGAGGGCGCGCGCCGATACGTCGGTCGCGACGACCGCGTCGACGTTGCGCCGGGCGCGCAGCGCCTGGATGCCGCAGCCGGTCCCCACATCGAGCCCGCGGCGCGCGGGGGTCGGCAGCTGAAGGCCCGCGAGGGTGAGCGACGCACCGCCGACGCCGAGCACGTGATCCTCGGGCAGGGCTCCGCCCAGCGCCGCCTCGTCGAGATCGCTCGCGATCCACCATTCGCCGTCTCCGGATTCGTCGGCGAACGGCTGCGGGCGCACGAGTGCGAGGGGACGGATGCCGTCACCCGCCGGCTCCGCGAGGTTCAGCGCGACGAGGCCGGCCGCCCGAGTGCGGGGCAGCGCCGCATCGACGAGGCCCGCCGGCTGCGGCATCCCGAGGATGAGCAGGCGTGCGAGCACGGCGAGCGCGTCGACGCGACCCTCCAGCGCGCGCCCCGCAGGGAGACGGAGTCCGCGGGCGATCGCATCGTCGGCGATCTCGCCCCACGCTGCGCGCACATCCTGCCCGGTGAACCTCGCGGCGCGGAGATCTTCGGCCAGCGCCGCGCACAGCGCGGGGTCGGGCTGCGGGAGCGGAAGAGAGGGCATGGATTCCATTCAACCGTGCGCCCCGGGGGCCACGGGTGCCTGGCGGGGCGGCGGCGAGGAGAGGCATCCGTCCGCGCGCCCACGGCCCGGCCTCGGGAGCCTCCGAGGTGCCGCCCGTAGAATCTCAGACGATCGTGCGGTCCACCATCGCACAGGAGCGAAAGCCAGCATGATTCAGTCCCCACCACCTGCCGTGCCGTCTGCCCGGCGAGTGCGTGCCCGGCTGTGCGCGCTGGCGGCGATCGGGGCGCTGCTGCTGGCACCGTTCGCCGGTCCCGTGGCGGGGGCCGCGGCATCCGTCACCCACGCGGCGGCGACGCCCGCCCCCACTCCGTCCCCCGTCGGCGAGCCGGCGTTCACGCTGTCGCCGATCTCGAGCGGGCTGATCCAGCCTGGACAGCCCCTCAACGTCTCGGTGACGATGACGAACGACTCGGCGACGCCTACCGGCCCCGGCACGGTCTCACTCGCCTTCGGCACGACCCCCTTCGGCGACCGCCGCGACCTCGCAGACTGGCTCGCGGGAGACACGACCGAGACGGCGGTGGCCGAGATCGCCACCGCGGCCTTCCCTGCTGTCGCGGCGGGTGACAGCGAGACGCAGGGACTCACGGTGGATGCCGCGAACCCCGCGCTCGCGGCCCTCGGCCCCGGGGCGTACCCGGTCGCCGCGACCCTCACGACACCGGCCGGAACCTACTCTTCGACGAGCGTCGTGGTCGTGCCGGCCGACTCCGGCCGCGAGGTCGGGATCGGCGTCGTCGTGCCCATCACGGCCCCCGCGACGGAGGAAGGACTGCTGACGGCGGACGAGCTCGAGGAGCTCACCGCCCCGCAGGGATCCCTCACGGCGCAGCTCGACGCCGTCGACGGCACCGGCGCGATCCTCGCTGTGGACCCCGCGATCCCCGCTGCGATCCGGGTGCTCGGCACCTCGGCGCCCGAAAGCGCCGCGGCCTGGCTCGCGCGCCTGGAGGCCCTCCCGAACACGCGCTTCGCGCTGCAGTTCGGCGACGCCGACGTCGCGGCGCAGGTGCAGGCGAAGATCGTGCCGCTGCTCCAGCCGATCTCGTTGCGGTACGCCATGTCGCCGGCGGACTTCACGCCCGTCCCGAGCGAGACCTCGGCTCCGACGCCGACGCCGACACCGACCGCCGATCCCACCGCTCCCGTCTACCCCGACCTGCCGAGCCTTCTCGACATCGGCGGCGCCCGGGCGGGCGTCTTCTGGCCCGAGACGGGCACGGCCGGCGCCGATGTCATCGCGACACTCGGCCCGCTCACAGTGGACGGGCAGCAGGCGGTGAGCCTCATCCCCTCCACGACGACCGTCGCAGGGGCCGACGGCGCGACGGTGCCCGCCCGCGGCGCCGCGGGCACGGCGCCTGTGCTCGTCTACGACGAAGCCATCTCGCAGCAGCTCGAAGAGGCATCCGTCCTCGATGACGGCGCCCTGCGAAACGCCCACCTCGCCGCCGCGACGGGACTCCTGTCGTTCGCCCTCGCCGAGACCGACGGCGCACCCCTCCTCGTGACGGTCGACCGCGCCGCCGACCGGTCGCGGGTGGCGCTGCGCACGGCGATCTCGACGGCGCTGCAGGCACCGTCCGCGGCCCCGTACACGCTCGGTGCCCTCGCCAATTCGCCCGCGACCCCTGTCGAAGTGACCGACGTCGCCCCCGACGAGGCGCGCGTCGCCGCGGCATCTGCCCTGGTCGCGGGTGAAGACCAGCTGACGCAGTTCTCCAGCGTCCTCGACGACCCGACGCAGCTCACCGGACGCGAGCGCAACGAGATGCTCCAGCTGCTCGGCGAGGCGTGGCGGGCCGATCCCGACTCGTGGGGCGTCGCGCTGACCGACCACCAGGCGGCGACCGCCGCGACCCTCGACTCGGTCGGCATCCTCCGCGCCAGCCCCATCCAGCTCATCACGTCGGGCGCCGTCATCCCGGTGTGGATCCGCAACGATCTCCCCTATCCCGTCAACGTGACGCTTCTCGCCTCGCCCGACGACCTCCGGCTCGAGGTGCAGGAGACGACAAAGGTCGTCGCACAGCCCGAGAGCAACACGCGCGTCGAGGTGCCGGTGCAGGCACAGATCGGCAGCGGCGACGTCACGATCAGCCTCGAGCTGCGCAGCCCCACGGGCGTGCAGATCGGCCAGCCCGAGATGCGCGAAGTGCACGTGCGCGCCGATTGGGAGGGAATCGGCCTCGTCATCCTCGGCGTGCTGGCGGTCGGATTCGTCCTCCTGGGCGTGGTGCGCACGATCCTGCGGCGACGCGGGCGCCGGAAGGGTCCCGACATCGAGACGCCCGAAGCCCCGAAGGACGACTCATGAGCAGCATCGCGCGCGCGAGCGCGCTCATCGGAGCCGGCACCCTCGTCTCCCGCCTGACGGGCCTCCTGCGGACGATCGTGCTCGTCGCGGCGATCGGGTCGGTGGGAAGCCGCGCCGGTGACGCGTTCGCCGTGGCCAACCAGCTCCCGAACAACATCTACACGATCATCTCGACGGGCCTGCTGACGGCCGTCATCGTGCCGCAGATCGTGAAGGCGGCCACCCACTCCGACGGCGGCCACGCGTTCACCTCCAAGCTGCTCACGCTCGGCACCGTCGTGCTCCTCGGTACGACCGCCGTCGCGATGGCGGTCGCTCCGTGGCTCGTCGTCCTCTATGCGCCGAGGTTCCCGCCCGATCAGCTGGCGCTCGCCACCGCGTTCGCTTACTGGTGCCTGCCGCAGATCTTCTTCTACGGGCTCTTCGCGCTCCTCGGCGAGATCCTCAACGCACGACGAATCTTCGGGCCCTACACGTGGGCGCCGATCATCAACAACATCGTCTCGATCGCAGGCTTCGCGATCTTCATCCTGCTCTTCGGCGCCGGCCAGTCGGTCGTCTCGGACTGGACTCCCGAGATGATCGCGATCCTCGCCGGCACGGCGACGCTCGGCATCGTCCTCCAGACCGTCCTGCTGCTGTTCTTCTGGCGCCGCTCCGGACTGAATCTCCGTCCCGACTTCACGTGGCGCGGCGTCGGCCTCAACCAGCTCGGCCGGCTGGCGGGGTGGACCTTCCTCATGGTGCTCGCCGGCCAGCTCGCCGGCCTCATGCAGTCCCGCGTGCTTTCGGACGCCTCGGGTGACGGCGCCGCAATCATGGCCTCGCAGAACGCGTGGCTCATCTTCATGCTCCCGTACTCGATCATCGTGCTGTCGATCGGGACCCCGTACTTCACGCAGTTGAGCGAGCATGCCCACGCGGGACGCGACGAAGAGGTCCGCGCCGACATCGGCCGAAGCATCCGCACCCTGGGGCTCTTCACGGTTCTCGCGACCGCGGCCCTGATGGTCGCTGCGATCCCCGCGTCGCGCATCTTCACGAGCAACGCCTCGCAGGCCGCTCAGGCAGCCCTCGTCCTGGTGTGCTTCCTCGTGTCCCTCGTCCCGCTCGCGGTGCTCTTCGTCGTGCAGCGCACCTTCTACGCGTACGACGACACCCGCACCCCGTTCTTCTTCACCTTGCTGCAGACGGCGCTCGTCGTCGGAACGGCGCTGCTGGCACAGGCCCTCGTCGAGGCCGAGGTGCTGCCGATCCACTATCTCGCCGCCGCCGTGGCGCTGGGGCAGTCGTTCTCGAGCCTCGTCCAGGTCGTCGTCGCGACGTGGCTCCTCAGCCGCCGCCTCGGCGGCATCGGAGTAGGGCGATGGATGCTGTCGCTCCTGCGCTTCGTCCTCGCCGCGGTCCCCGCGGCAGCCGCCGGGTGGGGAACCTTCCTCCTGCTCGGCGGCATCGACGGCTGGACGACGGCGAGCGCGCTCCTCGGCGCGATCGGAACCGCCATCATCGGAGCCGTCGCCGGCGTCGTCTACCTCGGTGCGCTGTGGCTGCTGCGTGCGCCCGAGCTCGCGGTCGTCGGGCCGCTCACGCGCCGGCTCCTGCGACGCTGAACCGCCGCATGGAGCGGGGCGAGGCATCCGTCGCTCCCGCGATCTGTGAAGTTCTTCCCGCGATCTGTGAACCGCCTCACCGGCCGCCGGCGATGGAATAGCGGACGCCTACGATGGGTTGAGTCATCCGAAAAGCGATTCAAGGGGGCTGACGTGCGTCACGTCATCATCATCGGTTCCGGGCCTGCGGGCTACACCGCCGCCATCTACGCGGCGCGCGCCAACCTGCAGCCGCTGCTCATCGCGAGCTCGGTCGAGGCGGGCGGTGAGCTCATGAACACGACGGATGTCGAGAACTTCCCGGGCTTCCCCGAGGGGATCCAGGGTCCTGACCTCATGACCAAGATGCAGGAGCAGGCGGAGCGGTTCGGCACCGAGGTGCTGTACGACGACGTCGTCGACCTCGACATCTCCGGCCCGGTCAAGCGCGTGACCCTGGGCAGCGGTGCCGTCCATGAGGCGACCTCGCTCATCTACGCGACCGGTTCGGCGCATCGCAAGATCGGGATCGAGGGCGAGGAGCGCCTCTCCGGGCGCGGCGTCTCGTACTGCGCGACGTGCGACGGCTTCTTCTTCCGTGAGCGCACGATCGCGGTCGTGGGCGGCGGCGACTCCGCGATGGAGGAGGCGACCTTCCTGACGAAGTTCGCGTCGAAGGTCTACGTCATCCACCGTCGCGGTGAGCTGCGCGCCTCGAAGATCATGCAGGAGCGCGCCTTCGCGAACCCCAAGATCGAGTTCGTGTGGAACAGCGAGGTGTCCGACATCGTCGGCGACGATGCCGTGACCGGCGTCGTGCTCACCTCGACCGTCGACGGCTCGACCCGTGAGCTCCTGCTCGACGGCGTCTTCGTCGCGATCGGCAACGACCCCCGCACCCACCTCGTGCACGACAAGCTCGAGCTGACTCCCGCCGGCACGATCTGGGTCGACGGCCGCTCGTCGCGCACGTCGCAGCACGGCGTCTTCGCCGCGGGCGACGTCATCGACCCGACGTACCGTCAGGCCGTCACGGCGGCGGGCAGCGGAACGGTCGCGGCGCTCGACGTCGAGCACTTCCTCGCGGCGCTCGGCGAGGCCGGCGCACCGGCACCCGACGCCGATCTCATCGAGGGACTCCCCGAGGCCGCGTCGGTCCAGGCCTGAGCCGCCCCGGGAACATCCCGAGGCATCCGTTCGTTAGAGCATTACGAAGACTTCACTAAAGGAGATGTCTATGACTGCCAAGGCCACCAGCTCGAGCACGTGGAACGAGGACGTCCTTCAGGCCGAGGGCCCGGTTCTCGTCGACTTCTGGGCCGAGTGGTGCGGACCGTGTCGCATGGTCTCGCCGATCCTCGACCAGATCCAGTCCGAGAACCCCGAGAAGCTCACGATCCTGAAGCTCAACGTCGATGAGAACCCCGACCTCGCGATGAAGTACCAGATCACGTCGATCCCGGCGATGAAGGTCTTCTCGAAGGGTGAGGTCGAGACCACGATCATCGGCGCGAAGCCGAAGTTCGCCCTCGAGCAGGACCTCGCCGCCTACCTGAAGTAGGCCGCGCCCACGGGCGACACACCCCATGGCCCCGGTCGGCCGGAGACGAATCTCCAGCCGACCGGGGTTTTTGTGTTCTCCTGTCGCCTGTCTGCGTGAAGTGGCAGATGTTCCACGCAGAACATGCCGTTCGAGGCATCCATCGCCGCGCGCGATTCTCCGCGAGGATGTCGATATCCGCGTGGCGTGTTCGACGCACACAGTGAAGCGGGCGGAGGGCCCGCCGCGGACCGAGTCCGAACACGACAAGGAGAACGACATGCGCTGGATGCTGATCATGAACGTCGAGCCCGATGCCGCGGCGCGCGCCGCAGCGGAACTCGACCTCGCCGAGATGTTCGCCGTCATGGGGCAGTACAACGAAGACATGCAGAAGGCAGGGGTCTTCCTCGCCGCCGAGGGGCTGTCGGATGCGGCCGAGGGGTTCCGCGTCGACTTCACGACGCAGCCCCCCGTCGTCACCGACGGCCCGTTCGCCGAGGCGCGGGAGGTCTTCACGGGCTACTGGATCCTCGAGGTCGCGAACCGCGAAGAGGCGGAGTACTGGGCGCGCCGCTGCCCTCTCGGCCCGGGCACGTCGCTCGAGGTGCGCCGAATCAACGACCTCGCGGACTTCGCGTCAGAGGTGGAAGAGGGCGACCGTCTGCGCCGTGAGAGGCAGCAGGAGTGGCAGTCGGCGAACGGCTGAGCGGGCGGGACGCGGGCGAGGTCGGAGGTGTCGCTACGACGCGTCGGCGCGCACGACCGCGTCCCAGCGGCGGTGCGTGTTCGCGTCGCCGAGGAGACGCCACACGGCGCGTGTCAGCGGAGGGTAGTCGAGGGCGATCTGGCGGAGCACGCGGTAGTGCCTCGCCGCCGTCGGGCGAGTGCCGCCGTCGGACGCGATGTTCTCGGCGCGCAGGGTGAAGACGACGAGCTCATCGACCGACGGGAGATCTTCCATGAAGTCCCACGGATCTTCACCGTTGCGCAGTCGCTCGTGCACGAGCACGGCGAGCTCGTCGGCCGCCTCCGCGCGGAGCAGCTCGAGACTCGCCCGCCTGCGGGGGGTGTCGTCGTGATGCGCCATCACTCAAGCCTAAACGCCCCTTCTGACGCTGCGGGCGTGCCTAGGCTGGATCCGTGACATCGGATCGGGAGCACGCCCGCCGGGCCGTGGAGGCGGTGTGGAGGAGCGAATCGGCGCGAATCGTCGCCGCTCTCACTCGTCACACCGGCGACTTCCCCTGGGCCGAGGATCTGGCGCAGGAGGCGCTGCTGGAGGCACTGGCGTCCTGGCCGGGCTCCGGCATCCCGGACAATCCCGGCGCCTGGCTGCTCACCGTCGCGAAGCGGCGCGCGATCGACGGATGGCGGCGACGTGAGCGTCTGGCGCAGCGGATCGACCTCCTCGGCAACGAGGTCGTGCTGGCAGAGCGGGACGACCCGGTCGAGCAGGCGGGCGACCCCGATCACATCGACGATGACGTGCTGCGACTCGTCTTCGTGGCCTGCCACCCGGTGCTGATGCCCGCGGCGCGTCTGGCCCTGACACTGCGCACCGTCGCCGGGCTCACGACCGAGCAGATCGCTCGTGTGATGCTTCTGAACGTCCCTGCCGTGCAGCAGCGGATCGTCCGCGCGAAGCGCACGCTCGCCGCCGCCGACGTCCCGTTCGAGATTCCCGACCGCACAGAGCGGCCGGCACGACTCGCCTCCGTGCTGCAGGTCGTGTATCTGCTCTTCACGGAGGGCTACTCGCCGGCCGACGGCGCTCACCCGATTCGCCCCGACGTGGCGCGCGAGGCGGTGCGTCTCGCGCGCCAGCTCGCGGCCCTCTCGCCGAACGAGCCGGAGGTCTACGCGCTCACGGCGCTCATGGAGTTCCAGTCGTCGCGGTTCGCCGCGCGGTCGGCTGCCGACGGTCTACCGCTGACGCTCGCGGAGCAGGACCGCACACGATGGGATCGTTCCGCGATCGCACGAGGAAGCGCCGCTCTGGCGAAGGCGCTCTCGTTCGACCGCGGTCTGGGGTACTACGGCATCCAAGCTGCCGTCGCGCAGTGCCATGCGACCGCAGCCTCGGCCGACGACACGGACTGGGGGCGGATCGTCGCCCTGTACGACGCGTTGCTGCAGTTGTCGCCCACGCCGGTGGTTCGGCTCAACCGAGCGGTGGCGGTCTCGATGCTCGACGGACCGCGGGAAGCCCTGGTCGCGGTCGATGAGCTCGCGCCCGACCTCGCAGAGTTCCGGCCGTTCCACGCCGTCCGCGCCGAGCTGCTGGAGCGGATGGGAGAGACGGATGCCGCGGCCACGGCTTTCCAGCTGGCTGCGTCACTCGCCGGCAACGACGCGGAAGCCGAGGTGCTCCGGCGGCGCGCTGTCGCGCTTCGTCCGTCGTCCTGACGGACCGGCCGCTCAGGACGGGTAGCCGCTGTCGCCCAGCTCGCCGAGGATCCGGTTGAGATCCTGGATGGTCGCGAAATCGATCGTGATCTGGCCTTTCCTCGCCGTCAGACCGATCCGCACGCGGGTGTTGAGGCGATCGCCGAGCCGCTCGGCGACCTCGTCGAGGTGTCCGCGCCGCGAGCCGGCCTGAGGCTTGGGCGCGCGTGTGCCCCAGGCATCCGGACCCTTCGCGGCAGCCTCGGCAGCGCGCACCGAGAGGTCCTCGTTGACGATCTTGTCGGCCAGGCGCTGCATGGCCTCGGGTGTCTCGAGCGACAGGATGGCCCGGGCGTGGCCGGCGGTCAGCACTCCGGCCGCGACCCGCTGCTGCACGGGCACGGGCAGCTTGAGCAGCCGGATCGTGTTGCTGATCTGCGGGCGGGAGCGTCCGATGCGGCTTGCGAGCTCTTCCTGCGTGATGCCGAAGTCCTCGAGGAGCTGCTGATAGGCCGATGCCTCTTCGAGCGGGTTGAGCTCGCTGCGGTGGAGGTTCTCCAGCAGGGCGTCGCGCAGCAGGTGCTCATCGGCCGTGTCTCGGACGACCGCCGGGATGGAGTCGAGGCCGGCCTCGCGCGCGGCGCGGGTTCGGCGCTCGCCCATGATGAGCTCGTACGTTCCCTCGCCCGTGTCGCGCACGACGACGGGCTGGAGCACGCCGAACTCGCGCACGCTGTGCACGAGTTCAGCCAGATCTTCGGGGTTGAAGTGCGTGCGCGGCTGACGCGGGTTCGGAACGATCGTGTGCGGGTCGATGTGGACGAGACGCGCGCCCGGCACAGCGATCAGGTCTGCCGTCGAGGCTTCGTCGACCTCCACGACCGTCGACTCGGTCGTCGTCGCGTCCGAGGCATCCGTGGACTCATCGCGTTCGGCGACCGCGGTCGCGGTGGCGCCGCGGGTGAACAGCACGTCGACGGGACGGCTCTCGCCCGCTTCGCCCGTCGGGATCAGCGCTCCGATGCCTCGGCCCAGACCGGTTCTCTTGGCCATCAGGAGCCACCTTCGCTTTCTTGTGCGTTGTCACGTTTGATCATCTCGACCGCAGCTTCGCGGTAGGCGACCGCCCCGGCCGACTGCCCATCGTAAGCGATGACGGTCTGACCGAAGCTCGGCGCCTCCGACACGCGGACCGATCGTGGGATGACGGTCTCGAGCACCTCTTTCGCAAAGTGCTGGCGGACCTCCTCCGCGACCTGCTGTGCGAGGCGCGTGCGGCCGTCGTACATCGTGAGGATGATGGTCGACAGATGCAGCTGCGGGTTGAGGTGCTTCTGGATCATCCGCACCGTGCCGAGCAGCTGGCTCAGGCCCTCGAGCGCGTAGTACTCGCACTGGATCGGAATGAGCAGCTCGCGGGCGGCGACGAACGCGTTGATCGTGAGCAGTCCGAGCGACGGCGGGCAATCGATGATGACGAAGTCGAGCCTCTCGTCGAGCGACGCGAGGTAGTCCTCGAGCGCTGTGCGCAGACGGTGTTCGCGGGCGACCTGCGAGACGAGTTCGATCTCGGCGCCGGCGAGGTGGATGGTGCTGGGAGCGCACAGGAGGTTCGGTGACTCCGGACTGGTCTGCACGATGTCGGCGAGCGGGAATTCGTCGATGAGAACGTCGTACACGGACGGAACATCGGCACTGTGCGGAACCCCGAGCGCCGTCGAAGCATTGCCTTGGGGGTCGAGGTCGATGACGAGCACCCGTGCCCCGACCGACACCAGGGCGGCCGCGATATTCACGGTGGTCGTGGTCTTTCCGACGCCGCCCTTCTGGTTCGACACGGTGAGGACGCGCGTCCGCCCACTCAACTGGATATCTGCGCCTTCCAGCGCGCGTCGTCGGGCCGTGAGGTCCGCGAGTTCGCGAGCGAGGGGCGTGTCGTCGAATGAGAAGGATGCCGCGGCCGCTGCGTTCTCGGGCTGTTTCACGTGAAACACACTCCCTTTCGCGTGCCGTCAGAGCTCCTCTCCACTCTAGTCGGGCCCACCCCCACGCCCCGACATCCCGGCCCGCGAGCGAGGGGCGGAGCGGTGAGAGGAGGGGCCGAAAGCTGATCCAGGTGCCAGATCGCCGCACCTAGCGACGGCGGCAGTCTTTCCCGGTACCCGGGCGAAGAGCGCGACGGCAAGTGGGGGAGGCGACATCTGACCCACGAGGCACTTTGCCTCCGTCACCGCCCGACCCCACCCTCGCGCCCTGTTTCACGTGAAACGCCCGATACGCGGGTGAGAAGCAGAGCGGAGGGGGTGCAACTCAGTTCCTCGGACGCTCTGGGTCGCCCCTCCCCGTCTCGCTTCGCTCAGTCAAGGACCAGGCAGCGCAATCCGCTCCCCGAGCGACGAGCGAATCGCTGGGAGAGGGGGACGACATCTCACCCACGACGGACTCTGCTCCGTCAGCGCCCGCCCACCCTCCGCGCTCCGTTTCACGTGAAACGGCTGCGCTACAGCCCAAGTGCGCGACGCAGGCCGCCTTCCTCGACTCCTCGGAGCCCTTCGGCCAGCTCTTCGTCTCGCTTCACTCGCTCGGGGACCGGAGCATGGGGTCGTAGCGGCGCTTGCGCGCCGCCGGGAGCCGCGGTGACCGTTCGGCCCGCTCGATCACAGAACGGGAAAGTTCTATTCGGCCCCCGAGCGAGGAGCGAAGCGACGAGAGCAGGGAGGCGACATCCGACCCGCGAGAAACTTCGCTCCGACGCCGCCCGCGTGCCGCGCGTGCCCGGTTTCACGTGAAACGGGCGGACCCACAGTCCAAGCGCACGCCGAAAGGCCGGTTGCCTGGTCTCCTCTGAGGCGTTTTGGCCGGCCATTCGTCTCGCTTGGCGCGCTCAGCGAACCGGGCGGCGCACCCCGATCCGCGTGACCCGCCCACCTCGCGCCCTGTTTCACGTGAAACCGGCGAACCCAGTTCACGCACGCACCGAAGCCGCCCTCCTGGGCCCCGGGAGGGCTTTGGTCGCCCCTTCGCCTCGCTTCGCTCACCCAGGACCGGGACATTGAGTGCTACCCGGTACCCGAGCGAGGAGCGAAGCGACGAGAGGAGGGGACGGTATCTCCGACCCAAGGGGCATTTCGCTCTGGCGGCGCCAGCGCCCGTCCGCGCGGTGTTTCACGTGAAACGCCAGACCCACAGACCAAGTGCGCGACTGAAGGCCGCACTGATGGCTCCTCGGGCGCCTTTGATCGGCCCTTCGTCTCGCTTGGCTCGATCAGGGATCGGCACAGACCGGAGCGGCGCTCGCGCGCCCCCGACGGCCACTCTCACCTCGTCCCGCCTCGCTCGGTCACAGACCGGAAGTGTTCATATCCGGTCCGCGAGCGAGGAGCGAAGCGACGAGAGGACAGGACGACTCCCTAGCAGCGAGGAGCTCCGCGACTTCAGCGCCCCTTACGACTTCGAATCGCTGTTTCACGTGAAACGGGCCGATGCGCGGGCGAAGAGCTCGCCGCTCAGCTCCTCGGACGCTCTCCGCCCGCCCTCCGTCTCGCTAGGCTCGCTCAGGGACCGAAGAAGGGCCTATCCGGACCTCGATGAACTGGCGAACCGACGCCGGCGTTCTTCCGAGTCGCACCGCCAGCCCTTCGCGCATGTTCCACGTGAAACACGGCGAGAGTCAGCGGTGGACGGTGCCCCGCACAATCCGGGTCGGCTCCGTCAGCAGACCCTCGCCGACGACCTCCACGCGCGCATCCGTGATGCCGAACTTGCGGAGGGGCTTGATGGCGGCGTCGATCTCGGTGGTCGCGCCTGCCCCCTTCAAGAGGATGAGTTCACCACCGTCGCGCACCAGGGGAGCAGTGATGGGAACGAGGGTGCGCAGCGCGCTCACGGCACGGGCGGTCACGGCATCCAGAATCGGACCCCGTTTCCAGTCCTCGGCGCGCGCACGGAGCACCTCGACATTCGAGAGCCCCAGGGCCGAGACCTGCTCGTTGAGCCAGGCCACCCGGCGCTCCATCGGCTCGATGAGGATCCACTCGACACCGGGCCGAGCGATGGCGAGAACCAACCCCGGCAGGCCTGCGCCTGATCCGACGTCGGCCACTCGTCCGGAGAACAGCGGTGCGATGACGGCGCTGTTGAGAACGTGCCGCGTCCATAGCCGCGGAGGCTCGAGGGGGCCGATCAGCCCGCGGTCCTCGCCCTCGTCGGCGAGGGCCTGCGTGAATCGGCGCGCCAGATCGATCCGCGCGCCGAAGATCTCGGCGGCAGCCGCAGGCTCAGCCTCGAACTCGGTCATCGCTGTTTCACGTGAAACGTCAACCGCGACGGATCACGGTGTGGCGGTCGGCGCCCTCGCCGTACGACTCCGACACGAAGCCGCGCTCCGCGACGATGTCGTGCACGAGCTTGCGCTCGTAGCTCGACATGGCGGGAAGCGACGCCTGCGTCGCACCGTCCTCGAGGCGCTCGATCGCGCGGTCGACAAGCGTCGCGAGTTGTCGCTCACGGGTGTCGCGTGACCCGCCGATGTCGAGGATCAGGCGTGAGAAGCGACCCGTCTGGTTCTGCACCGCGATGCGGGTGAGCTCCTGGAGCGCCTGCACGGTGTCAGGCGCCGAGATGAGGTCGAGTGAACTATCGTCCGTCGCCTCGATCGAGACGTAGGCGCGGCCGGCACGCACGTCGAGCGCCAGGTCACCGTCGATGTCGGCGATATCGAGGAGCGCCTCGATGTAGTCGGCGGCGATGTCGCCTTCCTGCTCGAGCTGCTCCACGGTGGCGGGAGCACGCTCGGGGGCGACGGATTCAATGGGATCGGTGGTGGTCATCAGGTCCTCGATGATCGGTGTGGATAGGGGTCGCCGTGAGCGTGCGGCATGCGGGCAGCCGACGGGTCGGAATTGGGAAGGGCCGGGCGGCGTGTCGACCGCCGCCCGGCCCAGAGGTCACGTCTTGGCGGTGCCAGGCTGGGTGCCCGAGTTTCCGCCTGTCGTGGGGCCGCCCGGACCCGGGTTGGGGGAGCCGCCCTTCTGGCCTTGCTTCTTCGCGCGCTGCTTGCCGACCGGCTGCTGCCGCTTCGGGCTCGCCGCACGGGCGCGCTCTGCCTCTTCGAGAAGTCGCTGCTGCTCCGCCTCGTACTTCTCCATCGAGACGACCTTGCCGGACGAGTCGATGGCTTTGCCCTTGCGAGCAAGGCGCTCCTCGCGAGCCTTCGCCGCTTCGGACCCAGGGGTCGGCATCTCGCGGATGACGAGGAACTGCTGACCCATCGTCCACAGGTTCGACACGAACCAGTAGATGACGACACCCAGCGGGAAGAACACGCCGGAGAAGACGAATGCGAAGGGAAGGACATAGAGCATGACCTTCTGCATCTGGTACGCCTGGCCGGTCTTCGCCTCGGGCGACAGGTTCTTCGAGATGATCTGCAGCTGCGTGAAGAACTGCGACGCGATCATGAGTACGACGAGCGTGAGGAGGATCGCGACCGTCGCCTCCCAGCCCGGAGCCTGGGTCTGCCAGGATCCGACGAGCGACTCGTGCAGCGACGCGACGCCGAAGAGCTTCGCGTTGTAGAACTCCTGCGTGAGCTCGGGGGTGAGGAGACCCACACCACCCGTGCCGGCCTGCGCGTGCTTCGAGACGTCGTTGAGCACGCTGAACAGCGCGAAGAAGACCGGCATCTGAACGAGAAGCGGCAGACAGCTCGAAACAGGCGTCGTACCGTGCTTCTTATACAGCCCCATGGTCTCTCGACTCATGGCCTCGCGCGAGAGCTGATCCTTCTTGCCCTTGTACTTCTCCTGGATTTTCCGCAGTTCAGGAGCGATTTCCATCATCTTGCGCTGGCTCTTGATCTGCCGGACGAAGAGCGGGATCATCGCCGAACGCACGACGATGACAAGGCCGATGATCGAGAGCACCCAGGTGATGCCGTCGGCCGCGGGAAGCCCGATGAACGTGAACAGCGCGTGCCACGCGACGAGGACCATCTCGACGAGCCACTTGAGCGGCCAGAGGATGATGCCGAAGAGGTCGAACCCCCCGCTGGCGGCTTGCGGAGCGGGGGTACTGGAGGCTAGCAGAAGCAGATCCTTCACGGATCAGTCCTTTCTGAGGGGCACGACGAAACCGTGCGGGGTCAGGTCGTAACGGAACCGCCTGTGTGGCGGGACGTCATCGATGCCGCCCTCTGCCCACGGGTGGCAGCGGGCGATCCGGGCGGCAGTGAGCGCGCTGCCCTTCAGCAGACCGTGCTGCTGCACGGCGCCGACGGCGTAGGCGGAACACGACGGGTAGTACTTGCACACGTCTCCGTAGGTGTGCGAGATCGTCGCGCGATACGCGTGAAGAAGAGAGAGGCCCAGATTGCGCGGGATGAGAGGCACGGCTTCGAGGGCAGCGGATGCCTCGAACCGGCCATCGCCGAGGGCGTAGGCGGGAAGCACGCTCATGTCGCCGCCCTCCGGGCGAGGCAGCGCTGCACTTCATCACGGAGCTCCGAGAACTCGGCGGTCGCCGCCGAGGGGAGTGCGCGGATGACGACGTCCGCACCGGGGCGGACGTCGTCCAGTGCCTCGCGGCACACGGCCTTCAGCCGTCGGCGCACTGTGTTGCGCACGACGGCTGATCCGACCTGCTTGCTGACGATGAATCCGAACCGAGCGGCTCGCCCGTCAGCGGTGGTCACGACGTACGTGACGGTATGCGCGGCCGCACAACGACGGCCCCGACGGACGACGGCCTTGTACTCCGCTCCGCGGGTGAGTCGGTTCGGCCTCGCCAGCACCGCTCGATGTCAGGCTGAGAGCTCGGTGCGCCCCTTGGCGCGACGAGCCGAGAGGATGGCACGGCCGGCGCGCGTGTGCATGCGGGCACGGAAGCCGTGCTTCTTGGCGCGGCGGCGGTTGTTGGGCTGGAAGGTGCGCTTGCTCATGGAATCACTTCCGGATCAGGGTGTCGCCGGGACGCTCAGACCGGAGACAGGGATTACAAGGGACTGCCGTGAAGGCATAAGTCAACCGATTAAGGCTACGTCGAGTCGCCCGATAACTCAAACCGAGAGCGCGGGCGGTAATTATGCACAAGGGATCCGGTCGCCCTGGCACCGACACGCCCGCCGCCTTACAGTGGGGTTTGCTCGACAGACGCCTGGTGACTAGCGTGGCTCCGGCAGTTATCCACAGGCACGGGATGCCACATCCCCTGGGCCTGAGGCGCATCAATCCACCCGGGGGGGCCATGGCTCAGCACGACATTCCAGATGTACCCGTCTGGGCCGCTGTGCTGGACGAACTCGTCATCGACGACCGCGTCACGCCGCAGCTCCACGGCTTCCTCAATCTCGCCGTGCCGCAAGGCGTCATGAGCGGAACCCTTTACCTCGACGTCCCGAACGATCTCACTGCGGCCCAGATCAACAAGCGCATGCGTGCGCCGATCATGGAAGCCCTCTCGAGGGTTCCGCAGGACGAGCCGGTGGCGACGACCTTCCGCGTCGTCGTCAACCCCGACCTGGCCGACCAGCACCTCACCGCCCCGATTCCCATTCAGGCCTCCGGCGGGCAGTCGTCCGTCTCGACATCCCCCAGCGCGCCGACCGGCGTCATCCGCCCCCGCATCGACGAGCCCGTCGACACCGCCTCCGCACGCAACGACTCGCGCCTGAACCCGAAGTACACGTTCGACAACTTCGTCATCGGGCAGTCCAACCGGTTCGCGCATGCCGCCGCGGTCGCAGTGGCCGAGGCGCCGGCAAAGGCCTACAACCCGCTGTTCATCTACGGCGACTCGGGTCTCGGCAAGACGCATCTCCTCCACGCCATCGGCGACTACGCGATCAGCCTGTATGCCGGCATCCGCGTGCGATACGTCTCGAGCGAAGAGTTCACGAACGACTTCATCAACTCGATCGCCAACAACCGCGGCTCGGCATTCCAGGCGCGGTATCGCGACGTCGACATCCTGCTCATCGACGACATCCAGTTCCTGCAGGGTCGCGCAGAGACGCAGGAGGCGTTCTTCCACACCTTCAACACCCTCCACGACCACGACAAGCAGGTCGTGATCACGAGCGACGTGCCGCCGAAGCACCTCACCGGCTTCGAAGACCGCATGCGCAGCCGGTTCGAATGGGGCCTCATCACCGACGTCCAGGCTCCCGACCTCGAGACGCGTATCGCGATCCTCCGCAAGAAGGCGCAGTCCGAGCGGCTGCATATTCCCGACGAGGTGCTCGAGTACATCGCGACCGTCGTGTCGTCGAACATCCGCGAGCTCGAGGGCGCACTCATCCGGGTGTCGGCGTTCGCGAGCCTCAACCGCTCCAACCTCGACATGTCGCTGGCCCAGACGGTGCTGCGCGACATCATCGATCAGGACGACGCGAACGTGATCTCGCCGACCGACATCATCACGGCGACCGCGGCATACTTCAAGCTCTCGGTCGACGACCTCTACGGCTCGAGTCGCTCGCAGGCCGTCGCGACCGCACGGCAGATCGCCATGTACCTATGCCGCGAGCGCACGAGCCTGTCGCTGCCCAAGATCGGACAGCTCTTCGGCAACCGCGATCACACGACCGTCATGTACGCCTACAAGAAGATCAGCGACCTCATGAAAGAGCGCCGCTCGATCTACAACCAGGTCTCCGAGATCACCGCACAGCTCGGCCGCAACGGCCGCTGACCTCCGCCGCACGACCCCTCCGCACGGAGGTCCCCTCGTCGTGCGCTCACACCGCAGGCGTCGACGGATGCCGCGCTCCCGCGTCGATCGGCACCTCCCGCGCGCGCCGGGCCATATGCCTCAAAAAGTGCTTGACAGTCCCCGCGGTCCACGCCAATATGCACGTTCTTCACAGTGTGGAAAACCTGTGGATAACTCGAATCGACTGCGGAAACCTGTGAACAGCAGCCCCAGTCCTGTGGACGGAGGTCGGACAGTTCGACGACCGGTCGACTCTTGTCATCCAGGTCCTCCGCAGCCGCTCCACATCTCACACGCGTGTAGTTCCCGTGTCGTCACTGGGATCGGCCGAGTTATCCACACTTTCCACAGCTGTTAACACCATGACAAGAACTTTTTGATGAGATCCGATCCGATCACCTTTACGGCTCGGAGCACCGTCTTGGGGTGGGAGTCGAGCTGGGCACTAGCATGGAGACCCCAAGCCCCAAGGACGACAAGGGAGCGGCATGAGGTTCCACGTCAATCGCGACGTCTTCAGCGAGGCGGTCTCGTTCGTCGTCAAGCTGCTGCCGCAGCGCAACCCGCAGCCGATCCTCGCGGGCGTGCTGATCGAGGCCGGCGACCACGGCCTGTCGTTCGCGGCGTTCGACTACGAGGCATCCGCTCGCACGACCATCGACGCGACCGTCGACGAACCCGGCACGATCCTCGTGCACGGCCGCCTGCTGTCAGAGATCGCGAGCCGCCTGCCGAACGCTCCGATCGAGATCGCCGTCGATGACGACGGCGGGATCCTCCTCACGTGCGGCTCGGCTCGGTTCACCCTGGCTTCCATGCCGGTGCAGGAGTACCCCGCGATCCCCGAGGTCTCGGGCGACTCGGGTGTCGTCCCGGCCGAGGACTTCGCGACCGCCATCGCGCAGGTCGCCTTCGCGGCCTCCCGCGACGATGTCACCCCGGTCCTCACCGGCGTGCAGCTCGAGGTCTCGGGCACGCAGCTGAGCCTCGTCGCGACCGACCGCTACCGCGTCGCTCTGCGTGAGATCCCGTGGGACGGCGGATCCACCGCGTCCGACGAGCCGACCACTGCGCTGGTCCCCGCCCGCACGCTCACCGAGGTCGGCAAGACGTTCTCGCACGGCGGCGACATCTCGATCGCCTTCTCCGGCTCGGGCGACCGCGAGATCATCGCGTTCACGGCCGGCAACAAGACCGTGACCTCGCTGCTCATCAAGGGCAACTTCCCCCCGGTGCGCCGGCTCTTCCCGGAGGCGACCGACCACCACGCGGTCGTCAACACCGCCGAGCTCGCCGAGGCGGTCCGCCGTGTGTCGCTCGTGCTCGACCGTTCGGCGCCGCTGCGCTTCACGTTCACGACCGACAGCGTCTCGATGGATGCCTCGGGCACCGAGCAGGCCCGCGCCTCCGAGTCGGTCGACGCGACCCTCGTGGGCGAAGAGGTGACGCTGGGCCTCAACCCCCAGTACCTCCTTGAGTCCCTCGGGGCCGTCCGCAGCGAGTTCGCGCGCATCACGTTCACCTCGAGCGAGAACGCCAACAAGCTCAGCCCCGTCCTGATCACGCCGCAGACGTCGATCGACAAGGACGGCGAGGGAAGCTTCAAGTACCTCCTGCAGCCCAACCTGCTGCTTCGCTGAGCCGGTCGGCCCGGCTCGGTCGTCGGGGGTCCGAACTAGGGTTGAGACCGTGATCGTGGAGCAGCTGAGTCTCGTCGACTTCCGCAACTATGCGGTCGCCGACATCGCTCTGGCCCCCGGTCCGAACGTCTTCATCGGCCGCAACGGGCAGGGCAAGACGAACCTCGCCGAGGCGATCGCCTTCTTCGCGACACTGGGCTCGCACCGGGTCTCCAGCGATGCCCCCATGGTCCGCGACGGGGCGGAGGCCGCCATCGTGCGGGCTCGGCTCGCGCACGGTGAGCGCCGCGTCCTCCTCGAAGCGCAGGTGAACCGCCAGGGTTCCAACAAGGCACGCGTCAACGGCGCGGCCGTCAAGACCTCCGAGCTTCCCCGCTACGCGCAGGTCGTGCTGTTCGCACCCGAAGACCTCCAGATCGTCCGCGGCGATCCTTCGGCCCGCCGGCGCTTCGCCGACCAGCTGCTCGTGCAGCGCTCCCCCCGCATGAGCGGCGTGCTCGGCGACTACGACCGCGTGCTCAAGCAGCGCACGGCTCTTCTCAAGTCGGCGCGGGCTCGCGGCATCCGTGGCGATGCGCTCTCGACCCTCGATGTCTGGGACGACAAGCTCGTCGCACTCGGAACCCAGGTGATCGACGCGCGACTCGCCCTCGCGGAGGAGCTCGCGACCCCGCTCGCAGCCGCCTACACGGCGATCGCCGGCGCCGACCATCAGCCGCAGCTGGAGTGGATCCTCTCCGTCCGCGGCGAGGATCCCGAGGAGGGCACGTCCGAATCACAGGAACAGGGGACGGATGCCGCGTCCCCCGCCGGCATCGCCGACATGTTCCGCGCTGCGCTCGCCGCTCGCCGCACCGCCGAGCTCGATCGCGGGCTCACGCTCGTCGGTCCGCACCGCGACGACCTCGCGCTGCGCGTCCGGGGGCTCCCGGTCAAGGGCTATGCGTCGCACGGCGAATCCTGGTCGGTCGCGCTCGCGCTCCGGCTCGCCTCTGCCGAGCTGCTCCGCGCGGAATCGCGGCTCGGCGATCCCGTCCTCATCCTCGACGACGTCTTCGCCGAGCTCGACGCCGATCGGCGCGCGCGCCTGGCCGACCTCGTCGCCGGGTACGAGCAGGTGGTCGTGACGGCCGCCGTCGAGCAGGACGTGCCGGCGGGCCTTCGGGCGCACGTCGTCCGCGTCGAAGCCGGCCGGATCCTCGAGGCCGCCGATGTCTGAGTCCGACGCCGGCGGCGTGCCGGAGACCATCGCGACCTACCTGCGGCTGCGCGGCCTCGAGCCGTCGGCGCGCGCCTTCCGCCGCAAGCGTCGGAAGAAGGACGACGACGATAACGCGCCGTTCACGGCCGGCCGAGACCCGCGGGGCGTGGGGGATGTGCTCTCCGCGCTCACCCGCGAGTCGGGCTGGGACTCGCATCTGGCCCGTGAAGACGTCGTGCGCACGTGGGACGAGGTCGCCGGCGCCGACACGGCTCGCCACACGCGTCCGGTCGCGTTCTCGGAGGGGACGCTGACCGTCCAGGCCGACTCGACGGCGTGGGCGAAGCAGCTCCAGCTGATGCGCGCGCAGATCCTTTCGGAGATCGTCCGGCGTTACCCCGAGGCAGGGGTCGAGACCATCCGCTTCATCGGCCCGGACGTTCCCTCTTGGAAATGGGGTCCGAGAGCCGTTCCAGGGCGCGGTCCACGCGATACCTACGGCTGAGCCACATCCAGAACTATCCAGGCAGATTTCCGGGCGCCACAGCGGCTTACAGCCGCCGCGGAGGGTGTCGGCTTGATAGGATGGAGAGACCCCGACGACCGACCTGGAGCGTTCGAGAACATATGACGTCTGTGAATCCCGAAAGCGTTGCCGGGCAAACCGGATCCACCAACAGCAGCACCCCTCTCGGCGACTACGGTGCCGACGCGATCCAGGTGCTGGAGGGTCTCGAGGCGGTTCGCAAACGACCCGGCATGTACATCGGGTCCACAGGCCCGCGCGGTCTGCACCACCTCGTGTACGAGATCGTCGACAACTCGGTCGATGAGGCGCTCGCAGGCTACTGCGACCGCATCGACATCACGATCCTGCCCGACGGCGGCGTGCGTGTCGTCGACAACGGCCGCGGCATCCCTGTGGGCATGCACAAGACCGAGGGCAAGTCGACCGTCGAGGTCGTCCTGACCGTCCTCCACGCCGGCGGAAAGTTCGGCGGCGGCGGCTACGCCGTCTCGGGCGGTCTGCACGGTGTCGGCTCGTCGGTCGTGAACGCCCTCTCCACGCGGCTCGAGGTCGAGGTCCGCCGCGAGGGCTACGTGTGGCACCAGTCCTACCGCGACGGCGGCATGCCGGTCTCCCCGCTCGAGCGCGGGGAGGAGAGCACCGAGACGGGCACGATCATCACGTTCTGGCCCGACCCCGAGATCTTCGAGTCGGTCGACTTCGAGTACGACATCCTGCGCACGCGCTTCCAGCAGATGGCGTTCCTCAACAAGGGGCTGCGCATCGACCTGGTCGACGAGCGTCCCGGTGAGGCGATCGAGACCGAGACCGAGGGCGAAGTCCGCTTCGAGCAGCCGTCCGACTCGTTCCTGTACGAGCGCGGTCTCGTCGACTACGTCGAATACCTCAACAAGACCCGCCACGCCGACGTGGTCAACGATCAGATCATCGAGGTCGAGTCCGAAGACAACGATCGCAAGATCGCTCTCGAGCTGGCGATGCAGTGGACGACGAGCTACACCGAGAACGTCTTCACGTATGCGAACACCATCAACACGCACGAGGGCGGCACGCACGAGGAAGGATTCCGCGCGGCGCTGACGACACTCGTCAACAAGTACGCGCGCGCGCAGAACCTGCTGAAGGACAAGGACGAGAACCTCTCGGGCGACGACGTCCGCGAGGGCCTCACCGCCGTCATCTCGATCAAGCTCTCCGAGCCGCAGTTCGAGGGTCAGACCAAGACGAAGCTCGGCAACACCGAGGCGAAGGCGTTCGTGCAGAAGGTCGTGGGCGATCAGCTCGGCGACTGGTTCGAGCGCAACCCGCAGCAGGCGAAGCTCGTCGTCCGGAAGGCCATCGATGCCGCAACAGCGCGGCTCGCGGCGCGCAAGGCGCGCGAGACCGCTCGCCGCAAAAGCGTCTTCGAATCGGCGTCGATGCCCGACAAGCTCAAGGACTGCACGAGCAAAGACCCGTCGATCAGCGAGATCTTCCTCGTCGAGGGCGACTCGGCCGGCGGCTCGGCGGTGCAGGGCCGCGACCCGCACACGCAGGCGATCCTGGCGCTGCGCGGCAAGATCCTCAACGTCGAGCGCGCGCGGCTCGACCGCGCCCTCGGCAACAACGAGATCCAGGCGATGATCCAGGCCTTCGGCACGGGCATCGGCGAGGACTTCACCGTCGACAAGGCGCGCTACCACAAGATCGTGCTGATGGCGGATGCCGATGTCGACGGCCAGCACATCACGACCCTGCTGCTGACCCTCCTGTTCCGCTACATGCGCGGGCTCATCGAGGTCGGCTACGTCTACCTCGCGATGCCGCCGCTCTACCGCCTGAAGTGGACGAACTCGCCCCACGAGTACGTCTACTCTGACGTCGAGCGCGATGCCCTGCTCGCCGACGGCCTTGCCAACGGCAAGCGGATCCCGAAGGACAACGGCATCCAGCGCTACAAGGGTCTCGGCGAGATGAATGACAAGGAGCTGTGGGAGACCACGATGGATCCCACGACGCGCACGCTCCGCCAGGTCACGATCGACGACGCCGCCGCGGCCGACGCGATCTTCACGACGCTCATGGGCGAAGACGTGGAGTCGCGGCGGCAGTTCATCCAGAAGAACGCGAAGGATGTCCGGTTCCTCGACATCTAGCGGTCCGTCGCTCCTGCCCGCCGCCCGGTCACGGGCGATGAGAGGGCAGAGCATGACGGAACGGAACAACGGAAGAGAAACGCATGGCTGACGACAGCACCACCACCGAGGCATCCGCTCACAATCACGGCCACATCGAGCAGGTCGACCTGCAGGGCGAGATGCAGCGGAGCTATCTCGACTACGCGATGGCAGTCATCGTCGGGCGAGCGCTTCCGGACGTCCGTGACGGGCTCAAGCCCGTGCACCGCCGCGTCATCTACGCGATGTACGACGGCGGCTACCGCCCCGACAAGTCGTTCTCGAAGTGCGCGCGCGTCGTCGGCGAGGTCATGGGTCAGTACCACCCCCACGGCGACGCCCCGATCTACGACACCCTCGTGCGCCTCGTGCAGCCGTGGGCGCTGCGCTATCCGCTCGCCCTCGGTCAGGGCAACTTCGGCTCGCCCGGCAACATGGGCGCCGCAGCCCCGCGATACACCGAGACCAAGATGGCTCCGCTCGCGCTCGAGATGGTGCGCGACATCGAAGAGGAGACCGTCGACTTCCAGGACAACTACGACGGTCAGACGCATGAGCCCGTCGTCCTGCCGGCGCGTTTCCCCAACCTCCTCGTCAACGGATCGGTCGGCATCGCGGTCGGCATGGCGACCAACATCCCGCCGCACAACCTCCGCGAGGTCGCCGAGGGTGCGCTGTGGGCCCTCGAGCACCCGGATGCCTCGCGCGAAGAGCTGCTCGAAGCACTCATGCAGCGCATCAAGGGGCCGGACTTCCCGACCGGTGCGCAGATCCTGGGCACCCGCGGCGTCCACGAGGCGTATCGCACCGGCCGCGGCTCGATCACGATGCGCGCCGTCGTCGAGATCGCCGAGATCCAGGGACGCACATGCCTGGTCATCACCGAGCTGCCCTACCAGGTCAACCCCGACAACCTCGCGCTGAAGATCGCCGACCTCGCCCGCGAAGGCCGGATCCAGGGCATCGCCGACATCCGCGACGAGACGTCCGGCCGCACGGGTCAGCGCCTCGTCATCGTGCTCAAGCGCGACGCGGTGGCCAAGGTCGTGCTCAACAACCTGTACAAGCACACGCAGCTGCAGGAGAACTTCGGCGCGAACATGCTCGCGATCGTCGACGGCGTGCCGCGCACGCTGTCGCTCGACGGGTTCATCGCGCACTGGGTCGACCACCAGGTCGACGTCATCGTGCGCCGCACGCAGTACCGCCTCCGCAAGGCGGAAGAGCGCATGCACATCCTGCGCGGCTACCTGAAGGCGCTCGACGCGCTCGACGAGGTCATCGCGCTGATCCGTCGCTCCCCGACCGTCGACGACGCGCGGGAAGGGCTCAAGAGCCTCCTCGAGATCGACGACATCCAGGCCGACGCGATCCTGTCGATGCAGCTGCGCCGCCTGGCCGCCCTCGAACGACAGAAGATCATCGACGAGGCGACCGACCTCGAGGCGCAGATCACGGACTTCCGCGACATCCTCGCCCGTCCCGAGCGTCAGCGCCTCATCATCCGCGAGGAGCTCACCGCCATCGTCGAGAAGTTCGGCGACGACCGCCGCACCTCGATCGAGTTCGGCTTCGACGGCGACATGACCGACGAAGACCTCATCCCCGAGGAGGAGATGGTCGTCAGCGTCACGCGCGACGGCTACATCAAGCGCACGCGCAGCGACAACTACCGCTCGCAGCACCGCGGCGGCAAGGGCGTCAAGGGCGCGCAGCTGCGCGCCGACGACGTCGTCGAGCACTTCTTCGTGACCACGACGCACCACTGGCTGCTCTTCTTCACGACGAAGGGCCGCGTCTACCGCGAGAAGACATACCGCGTGCCCGAGGCGGGCCGGGATGCCAAGGGTCAGCACGTCGCGAACCTCCTGGCTCTGCAGCCCGGTGAGGAGATCGCGCAGATCCTCGACATCCGCGACTACCAGGTGGCGACCTATCTCGTGCTCGCGACCCGGAGCGGCCTCGTCAAGAAGACGCGTCTGACGGAGTACGACACGAACCGTCAGGGCGGCGTCATCGCGATCAAGCTCCGCGAAGACGACGAGGTCGTCAGCGCGCTGCTCGTCGACGAAGGCGACGACCTGCTCCTCGTGTCGCGTCACGGAATGTCGCTCCGCTTCACGGCGACCGACGAGGCGCTTCGCCCGATGGGCCGGTCGACCGAGGGTGTGAAGGGCATGTCCTTCCGTGGCCACGACAGCTTGCTCGCGGCATCCGTCGCCGATCACGACGGCTTCGTCTTCGTCGTGACCGAGGGCGGCTACGCCAAGCGCACCGACGTCGACCAGTACCGCGGTCAGAGTCGCGGCGGCCTCGGCATCAAGGTGGCCAAGCTCAGCGAGGATCGGGGCGACCTCGCCGGCGCTCTCATCGTCTCGGAGGACGACGAGGTCTTGGTGGTTCTTGCCAGCGGCAAGGTGGTACGCTCTGCCGTGGCCGAGGTGCCCGCCAAGGGCCGCGACACCATGGGTGTCGTATTCGCCCGCCCCGACGGAGACGATCGCATCATCGCGATCGCCCGCAACGGGGAGCGGGGCCTGGCTGAAGAAGCAGAGGCCGGCGCTGACCAGGAGTCCGCCGAATCCGAGACTTCTCCCGAGACCCCCGAAGAGAGTGTTGACGCATGAGCACGGTAGCCGACAAGCTCGCGAAGAAATCCAGCCACAAGACGAGCGCCAAGCAGGTGCGCCTGCGTCTGGTATACGTCGACTTCTGGTCGGCGGTGAAGCTGTCGTTCCTGGCGGCGGTCGCGATCGCGATCGTCACGATCGTGTCGTTCTTCCTGATCTACATGGTCGTGCAGACGACGGGCCTCATCGCCCGCGTCGATGAGTTCTTCCAGAGCTTCTCGGACGGCGGCGTCTCGCTCACCGACTTCATCGGCCTTCCGCAGGTGATGGCCGTCGGCGCGATCGTCGCGATCCTCAACCTCATCGTCGTGACGGTGCTCGGCGCCGTCATCGCGGGGATCTACAACCTCGCGGTCAAGATCACGGGCGGGCTGCTCGTGGGCTTCACCAGCAACTGACGACACAGATGACGGATGCCTCGACCCCGCCTTCGGCGGCCGGTCGAGGCATTCGTCATTCCTGCTGAGTCCCGACGCGCGCCGGGCGAACGCTATGCGATCGTCGTGCCGAGGAGCGAGCCGATGGCCCACGTCACGGCCAGCGCGAGCGCGCCGCCGACGACGAGGCGGAGCACCGCGCGGCCCCGGTGCGAACCGCCGAGCCGGGCCGAGACGCTCCCGGTGATCGCGAGGGCCACGAGCACCGCGACGAAGGTCACCGGCACGCGCCACGCGGGCGGGGGGAGCAGGATCGCGAGGAGCGGGAGAAGCGCGCCGAGCGTGAAGGCGACGGCCGACGAGATCGCCGCGTGCCAGGGATTGACCAGGTCGTCCTGATCGATGTGCAGCTCGACCTCGAGGTGGGCGGCGAGGGCGTCGTGCGCCGTCAGCTCCACCGCGACCTGGCGCGCCGTGGCGTCGGTCAGCCCGCGGTCGCGATAGAGCTGCGTCAGCTCGTCGAGCTCCTCGTCGGGCATCTCGGCGAGCTCGCGGGTCTCCTTCGCGATGAGCGCCCGCTCGGAGTCGCGCTGGCTGCTGACTGAGACGTACTCGCCGAGGGCCATCGAGATCGCGCCGCCGACGAGGCCCGCGATGCCGGCGAGGAGAAGCGCCGGCGTATCGGTCGTGGCTCCCGCGACGCCGACCACGAGCGAGGCCACCGAGACGATGCCGTCGTTCGCGCCGAGGACGCCGGCGCGGAGCCAGTTGAGACGCTGCCCGATGCCGTTGACGTGGGCTTCTCCGGGGTGGGTCGAATCGGTCACACGCTCAGTCAACCACCAACCGAAAGAGCCCGACCGAAGGCCGGGCTCTGGAAGGGTCGCATGTCGCGATTCGGACCAGGCATCTGTCGCGACTCGAAACTACCGTGGAGCCTAGGAGATTCGAACTCCTGACATCCTGCTTGCAAAGCAGGCGCTCTACCAACTGAGCTAAGGCCCCGGGGCTGTGTGTGGTGGGGCTACCAGGACTTGAACCTGGGACCTCTTCATTATCAGTGAAGCGCTCTAACCGCCTGAGCTATAGCCCCGAACGTGCCGGCGTCGTGCGCCGTCAACCTGCAAGACTTTACCCGAACGGCGCCGTTTTCTCGAATCGAGGGCACGAGCGGCGGAAGCCGTGTCTGCGCCGCTTAGGGTGAAGCA
The DNA here is from genome assembly GCF_052180235.1 of Microbacterium sp. F51-2R. GTDB lineage: Bacteria > Actinomycetota > Actinomycetes > Actinomycetales > Microbacteriaceae > Microbacterium. The sequence goes on from NZ_CP197470.1 coordinate 2,398,500, forward strand.
TGGACATCCGGGTCGCCGCCTACGCCGTGGTCGTCGACGAGGAAGATCGCATCCTGCTCGCGCACTGGAACGAGGGCCGCCGTGCGGCCTGGACGCTGCCCGGGGGTGGGCTCGAACCGGGAGAAGACCCCCAGCGCGCCGCCCGGCGCGAAGTGCGGGAAGAGACCGGCTACAAGGTCGAGATCCAGGAGCTGCTCGGCATCCATTCCCGTGTCATCCCGGCCTCGCGGCGCATCACCGACGCGGCCGTGCCGCTCCATGCGCTCCGGATCGTCTACCGCGCCCGGATCACCGGCGGCCGGCTGCGCAACGAGGTCGACGGATCGACGGACCGCGCGGAGTGGTTCCCGCTCTCGGCGGTGGAGGGCCTGCAGCGGGTCAAGCTGGTCGACATCGCCATCGGCATGGCGGGGCACGCCTGACGAGCCGGGACCAGGGCGGCTCGGCGAAAGTGCGATGACCGCGGCGACGGATGCCGCGGGTCAGTCGATCGACTGCGAGATGTCGGCGACCGTCGCGTCGTAGGCGACGATGAGATCGTCGGCCTGCACGAACATGCTGTACCCGTGGGCGCCGGCACCCATCGCGATGCGTTCGCCGACGATCCGCTCATCTGCGAACACGGGCCAGTCGGTCGTGCTGCCGACGGGCACGATCGTGCCGCGCTCATAGCCGGTGGCGGCGAGAGCGCGTTCAGGATCGGGAAGCTGCAGCTTGTTGACGCCCACGACCGCCCGCAGCTTCGGCCACGAGATCGCCCGGTCGCCCGGTACGAGGGCGAACAGGAACGTGTCGTCGCTTCGCTTCACGACGAGCGTCTTGACGATCCCCGATGGAGGGATGCCCAGAAGCTCAGCGGCCTCGGGAAGGCTCTTGGCGGCCGGGCGTTCGCGGAGCTCGATCTCGAGGCCGCGCTCGGCCGCCGCGTGCCGTACGCGGTCGGTGGGGTCTGTCATTCAGGCGTCGGGCGCCCGCAACGGGTCGTCGGCGACCCACAGCTCGTCGTCGGCACGCAGCGTCTGCCACGCGGCGTAGGCGACGCCGAGGGCGGCGGCCACACCGAAGATGATCGCGATGACGCCGCCGGCGCCGATCCCCTTCTTGGGGGGCTCGATCTTGGCGGCCTGCTTCGAGAGCTTCTTCGTCACGGCGGCACCGTACTTGTCGAGCTTCTTGCCGTAGCCCGAGAAGTCGAGGCCATGGCCGGACGACAGCCGGTCGCGCTGCTCGTTCGCCGCATCCCAGATCGACAGGGCCGATCCGACGACGGCGCCCGCGGCCGGCACGACCCGGTCGTTGAGCACGTGACGCGAGACGTCGAGGCCCTTGTCGACGTACGGCGCGGCGTACTTGCCGTACGTGTCCTTCGCCTGCGGCACGAGCTGCTCACGGCGGTAGTTGCCGAGCTGCCGACGCGCCTCTCGGGCGACGGACGCGGCTTCACCCACGAGGACCTGCTGCGAATCCCACAGTCGGTTCGCCTGGTCTTGGAGCTTGCGGAGTTCCTTCTTGCGCTTACGGCTGAGGCTCACTGGGCCCTCCCTGTCATCGGGGACGTGGTTCCCCCATCTTGCCAGACGGGACCTGACCCGGGAGGGGTTGCGCAGAACTCTGAGAGAATGTTAGGCATGCCCACGCCTACCGCGGTCGCGACCCTGCACACCAATCACGGCGACATCGTCGTCAATCTCTTCGGAGACCACGCTCCTCGTACGGTCCAGAACTTCGTCGGCCTCGCCGACGGCACCGGCGAGTGGAAGAACCCTGCAACGGGCAAGCCCGGTGAGGGCCCGCTCTACAAGGACGTCGTCTTCCACCGCATCATCCCCGGCTTCATGATCCAGGGCGGCGACCCGCTCGGTCAGGGCACCGGCGGCCCCGGCTACACGTTCAACGACGAGATCCACCCCGAGCTCGACTTCCAGAAGCCCTACATCCTGGCGATGGCGAACGCCGGCCTGCGCCGCAACGCCATCACCGGCCAGCCGGAGGGCACCAACGGCTCTCAGTTCTTCATCACGACCGACCCCACCCCGTGGCTTCAGGGCAAGCACACGATCTTCGGTGAGGTGGCGGATGACGCGTCCCGCCAGGTCGTCGACAAGATCAGCGCCGTCCCCACCGCCGCGGGCGACCGCCCGATCGAACCGGTCGTCCTTCAGTCCATCGACGTCGTCGCGGCCTGACCGCCGCGCAGGACGACGCTCGCCCGTGACCACGGACGCCTTCGCTCGCAACAGCGACAACTTCTGCTACCGGCATCCCGACCGCGTGAGCTTCGTGCTCTGTCAGCGGTGCCTGCGCACGATCTGCCCCGAGTGCCAGACGCAGGCGGCGGTCGGGGTCATCTGCCCGGAATGCATGCGCGATCAGCAGAAGGCCCGCACCGAGGTGCAGAAGAAGGCCGAGCGCCGGGCCTCCCGCCCCATGCGGGCGCTGACGCTGTCGGATGCGCGCCCGTACGCGACGTACGGCATCATCCTGGCGACGGCGATCGTGTATCTCCTTCAGCTGCTGATCCCGGGCCGCTTCGTCGAGGGATGGCTCGCCTTCAACAGCCTGTTCGTCATCCCCGGCAGCGAAGCGGCCTTCCAGCCGTGGCGCCTCGTGACCGTCCTGTTCGTGCACGGGAGCTTCTGGCACATCGCGCTGAACATGCTCGCGCTGTGGATGATCGGGCGAAGTCTCGAGCCACTCCTCGGGCACGGCCGATTCCTCGTGCTCTACTTCCTGAGCGGCCTCGGCGGCTCGGTCGCCGTCGCGCTGCTCGCGCCCGGAGTGTGGGTCGTCGGGGCATCGGGGGCGATCTTCGGCCTCTTCGGCGCGCTCCTCGTGATCGGCAGGCACATCGGGGCGAACATCACCTCGATCGCGATCATCATCGCGATCAACTTCGCGCTGCCCTTCGTCTTCGCCCTCGCCGGCAGCATCGGGCGCGGCTCGTTCAGCGACGCGCTCGCATCGATCCAGATCTCGTGGCAGGCGCACCTCGGCGGATTCCTCGTCGGTGCCCTGGTGGGATTCATCTACGCCCGCACACGGACGGCGGCGAGGCGCACGGCGCAGATCTGGCTCCTCGTCGGGACGGGCGTCGCGCTCCTCGCGCTGCTCGTGATTCCCGTGCTGCTGTACCGATGACGAAGTTATCCACAGGTTCATCCACAAGTGGGGATGAATCACACCGGTGTAATTCCTGACATTCGCCGGATGCAGAAAGGGCCGAGACACGACGTGCGTGTCTCGGCCCTTTCAGGTCGGTGCCGGCGTCAGCGCCAGCGTGTGGTCATGAGGAAGCCGACGAAGGCGATGCCGAAACCGATCACGAGGTTCCATGCGCCGATGCCGGGAATCGGGAAGAGCATGCCGCTGAGGTAGAAGACGAGCACCCAGACGAGCCCGATGAGCATCAGCCCGATCATCACGGGCTTGAACCACACGGGGTTGGGGGCCGCTTCGCCCTCGCTGCGCTCGACGAGCTCTTCGTCTTTGCCAGAACGTGCCATTCGTCCATCCTACTGCCAGGGTCGCGCTGATCCCGCTGACCTAGAATCCGACTGTGGACGACGCGGCGACCCCGGAGGGGGCGGGACCGGACGCGCCCGAGTCGGGGGCTCCGAAGCGCCGCTCTGCCCGCGCGACGAAGCCCCGCCGGCGCGCATCCGTCATCGGCGTGCTGGGCGAGCTCCTCCTCACAGCCGGCGTCGTGATGCTGCTGTACGTCGGATGGCAGCTGTGGATCGGCGACGTGATCTACGGTGCCGAGCGCAGCGCGCAGGCGCAGGAGCAGAGCGAGCAGTGGCAGCAGCAATACGAGGAGCAGGCCGCCGCATCGCCCCCGATGACCCCGGCCCCCGCACCCGCCGACACGACGGCCGACCCGGTGATCCTCCCTGAGCCCGCCGATGCCGAGATCTTCGGCATCATGCACATCCCGCGGTTCGGTCCGGACTATCAGGTCAACATCGCCGGCGGCATCACGCGCCCGCGCACGCTCGACCCGATCGGCATCGGTCATTACCCCGGCACGCAGATGCCCGGCGAGATGGGTAACTTCGCCCTCGCCGCGCACCGCACGACCTGGGGGAAGCCCTTCAACCGCATCGCCGATCTGCACGTCGGCGACGCGATCGTGATCGAGACGCCCGACGGCTGGTACACCTACCGCTTCCGCACACTCGAATACGTCAAGCCGAGCGCCGTCGACGTGCTGCTGCCGGTGCCCCAGGCGACGGATGTCGCGGCCAACGGCCGCTACCTCACGATGACCAGCTGCAGCCCGATGTACTCGCTCGCCGAACGCATCGTCGCGTACAGCATCTTCGACTCGTTCACGCCGCGCTCCGCCGGGGCGCCCTCCTCCCTGAACGGAACCGCCTGATGTACGCCGCCCTCTGGCGAATCCTTCCCGGCCCGTGGTGGGTGCGGGTGCTCATCCTCGTGATCCTCGCGGCGGCCGTCCTCTACGGCCTGTTCTTCTACGCGTTCCCGTGGATCAGCGAGATCGTCAATCCCCAAGAGGTGACCGTCCAGTGACGCCCGGCGGCCGCGGCATCCTCGTCGTCGACAACCACGACAGCTTCGTGCACACCCTCGTGGGGTATCTGCACGAGCTGGGCGCGCGCACCGACCTCGTCGAGGCGGACGCCATCGCGGCCGACGCCGCCGCCGAGGCGATCGCCCCCTACGACGCCGTGCTCGTCTCCCCGGGTCCGGGCACCCCGGAGCACGCCGGCGCGTCGATCGCGGTCGTCGCCGCGGCGGCGGGCCGCGGCATCCCTCTCCTGGGCGTATGCCTGGGCCACCAGGCGATCGGCGCGGCCTTCGGCGCCCGGGTCGACCACGCACCCGAGCTCATGCACGGGATCACGTCTCTCGTCCACCACGGCGGCGACCCCCTCTACGACGGGCTGCCCGACCCCTTCGTCGCGACGCGCTACCACTCGCTCGCGATCGTCCCCGAGACGATCCCCGCCGAGCTCGAGGTGACGAGCCGCACCGACAGCGGGGTGGTCATGGGCGTGCGCCACCGCACGCTCCCGATCCGGGGCGTGCAGTTCCACCCCGAGAGCGTGCTGACCGAGGGCGGGTACCGGCTGCTGGGCAATTGGCTGGCTTCCACGGGGATCCCGGACGCCGCGGCCCGCGGCGCGATCCTCAGCCCGCGCCGCTGACGCCGCCCCGTCGCCCGGCCGCGTGTCGAGCCGGCGCTAACTCGCCGGACCGGTGCAGAAGGTCAGCGTGATGGTGGAGTGGACCGGGACGTCGCCGGGGGCGAGTGACTGCTGCCTGACCGTCGCCGGATCCGTCGCGGGGCACGCCGGGTCTTCCGCGGTCTCGACCGTCAGGGCGATCGAGGGCGCCGAGAGGGCGGCCTTGGCGGCATCGACCGTGTACCCGGTGTAGTCGACGATCGTCACGAGGCCCGTGGCGACGACGAGGTTCACCACGGTGCCGAGCGGCTGCTTCGACCCGGACGCAGGATCGGACGAGATGACCGTGCCCTTGGCGAGATCGGGGTCGTTGCGGGGCGTGACGGCGCCCACCGCGAGCTGAGCGTCGGTGATGGCGGTGCGGGCGGCCTCTTCGCCGAGGCCCTCCAGCGGCGGCACGGCCGCCGTCTGCTGACCCGCGGACACGTACACCTTGACCTGCTGCCCCGGCGAGACCGAGACACCGGCCGCGGGGTCGGTGCGGATGACGTTGCCTTCGGCGACCTCGCCGTTGGGCTCGTCCTGCCGGTACGCGAGAAGGTCGGACTGCCCGAGGATCTGGTTGGCGCGGTCGTACGACATCTCGGTCACGTCGGGCACGATGCGCGCGTTGCCGGGAACCTGGCTGTCGCGCGGGATCGTGACGACCCAGAAGAGCACGGAGATGAGCAGCACCGCGAGCACCGCGACGCCGGCCCAGATCCACGCCACCGGAGGACCGGCCTGCGTGCGCTTCATGGTCGTGTCGGTGGAGAGCTGGCGCAGCGACCGCGCCGTCTCGGCGGCCTGGCGGGGGTTGGGGCCGTAGAGCTCGCTCGTGAGCGCGCCGACCTGCCGCTTGGACGGCGACTTGCCGTCGACTGTCGCGTCGAGCGCTTCGCGGAAGGATGCCGCGTCCTGATAGCGCTGGAACGGATCTTTCGCGAGCGCGCGCAGCGCGACGGTGTCGAGCGAGCGCGGGACGGACTCGTTGATCTCGGACGGCGGAACGGGGGTCTCGCTGACGTGCTGGTAGGCGACCGCGACCGGCGACTCGCCGCGGAACGGCTGGCGTCCCGACAGCAGCTCGTACAGCACGACACCCGTCGAGTAGAGGTCGGCGCGCGCGTCGACAGGCTCGCCCTTGGCCTGCTCGGGCGAGAAGTACGCGGCGGTGCCGAGGATCTGGGTGGTCTCGGCGACGGTCGACGATGAGTCCGACACAGCGCGCGCGATGCCGAAGTCCATGACCTTGGTCTGGCCTGTCGGGGTGACCATGACGTTGCCGGGCTTGATGTCGCGGTGCACGACACCCGCCCGGTGGGAGTACTCGAGAGCCTCGAGGATCCCGTCGACGTAGCGGACGGCATCCGTCACGGGAACCGGCCCCGCCGCGATGACGTCTTTCAGGAGCTCACCCTGCACGAGCTCCATGACGATGAACGGCACGGGGTGGACGGAGCCGTCGGGACTCGTCTCGCTGTCTTCGCCCGCGTCGTACACGCGGACGATCGTCGGGTGCGACATCCGCGAGGCCGCCTGGGCCTCCAGACGGAAGCGCGTGCGGAACGTGTTGTCGTTCGCGAGGTCGCGCTTGAGGATCTTGATGGCCACGACTCGACCCAGCGTCAGGTCGTACCCTCGGTACACGCTGGCCATGCCGCCGCGGCCGATGAGTTCGTCGACGCGATAGCGCCCCGAAAGCACGCGCGGCTCAGCTGTCACGGTCACTCCCTGGGTGGATCAGATCCAGCCTAATCGACCCACCCGACGACCCTCCGACGTCAGGGCGTCGGAGTCGGCGTCGAGGCGGGCTGGATCTGCGCGTTGGCCTCCGGCGAGGCGGGCGACGTGCGCTTTTCGTTGTTGCCCGTGCAGTCGACGGTGTAGGTCACGATGACGGTCTCGCCGGGCGCGCCCGTGACGGTCAGCGGGGCCGACCGCGCGTCCGCGGGGAACGAGCTCGTGGACTGTCCGTTCGCGAACTGACCGCGGGTCGCCGTGAGGTTGTAGGCGCTCGGCGATCCGGCTCCCGAGGGGCAGGAATAACCCGTCCACGTCACCTGAACCGTCTCGCCCGTCGTCACCGTGCCCGGGAGCGACGGAGCCGCCGGCGCCGCGAGCGGCGTCTGGTCGGCGTAGAAGGTGAGGGTGAGCAGCTGGGATGCCGGGATGCGGCCGCTCGGCGAGATCTGGTAGACCTGGCCGACCTGATCGGCGTTGGACGCGGCGTTGCCGGCGATGCAGTCGACGGCGTCGACTCCGGCGTCCTTCGCCTTGGCGCTGGCCGCGTCGCACTGCATGCCCGTGAGGCCCAGCGCGTCGATGTCGATGAGCTCCTGCGTCTCGGTCGGCGTCGAGGAGGGCGAGGACTGCGTCGCCGACGGCGAGGAAGGAGCGGGCTCGGGCTCGGGGCCCTGGTTGGCGAAGATCGCCCAGAGCGTGCCGCCCAGCACGAGCAGGAGCAGCGCGATGAGGGCGATGAGCGGCCACGTCCACGGGCTGCGCTTGCGCTTGGCGGGCGCGTCCTCGACCGCCGTCATGCTGCTCGTCGATGTGACGACCCCGGCCGCGGCCGCGCCCGGGAGCAGACGCGTCGCGGCGGACGTGTCGGCGCCGGTGAGGAGCTGCGTCATGTCGTCGCCGACGGCGGTCCCTCCCGCGATCGCCGGAACAGCGGCCGCCGCAGCCGCGACATCGCCGCGGCGGAGCGCCGTGGCGGCTCGTGCGACGGCGGATGCCGAGGCCGGCCGGTCGTCGGGCTTCTTGGCGATCATGGCCATGACGAGGTTCTGCACCGGCACGGCGACCGTGGGCGGCAGCGGCGGGGGCTGCTCGTTGATCTGGGCCATGGCGATCGCGACCTGCGACTCGCCCGTGAAGGGACGCTTGCCCGCGAGGCTCTCGTACGCGACGATGCCGAGCGAGTAGATGTCGGTCGCGGGCGAGGCGGGGTGACCCGACGCCTGCTCGGGCGACAGGTACTGCACCGTGCCCATGACCTGGCCGGTCGCGGTGAGGGGGACCTGGTCGGCGATCCGGGCGATGCCGAAGTCGGTGATCTTGACGCGCCCGTCGGGCGTGATGAGGAGGTTTCCGGGCTTGATGTCGCGGTGGACGAGTCCGGCCGCGTGGGCGGCCTGGAGCGCCGCCGACGTCTGCGCGACGATGTCGAGCGTCTTGTCGGTCGAGAGCTGACCGTCGCGCTCGAGGATCGTGGAGAGCGCCTCGCCGGGCACGAGCTCCATGACGAGGAAGGCGGAGCCGTTCTCCTCGCCGTAGTCGAAGACGCTCGCGATGCCCTCGTGGTTGACGAGGGCGGCGTGCCGCGCCTCAGCGCGGAAGCGCTCCAGGAAGCCCGGGTCGCCCATGTACTCGTCTTTGAGGATCTTGATGGCCACCGTGCGGCCGATGACGTGGTCGGTGGCTTCCCACACCTCGCCCATACCGCCGATGGCGATCCGCGAGTCCAGCTCGTAGCGCCCGCCGAAGGTCGCACCCTGCGTCGGTCTCATCGTCCCAGCACCGCCTCCATGACCTTCTTCGCGATGGGCGCCGCGATCGTGTTGCCGCTGCCCGATTGACCCTGCCCGCCGCCGTCTTCGACGACGACAGCCACGGCGACCTGCGGGTCGTCCGCCGGCGCGAACCCCGTGAACCACAGTGTGAAGGGCTTCGTGGCCCCGTTCTCCGCGGTACCCGTCTTACCGGCCACATCGACGCCGTCCATTCTTGCACCCGACGCCGCGCCATCACTGACATCGGCGACCATCATGGCGCTCAGCTGCGCCGCCAGGCTCTTGTCGAGCGCCCGCCCGAACTCCGAGTCCTCGAACGTCTGCTGCACCGAGAGGTCGGGCGCGATGACGCTGTCGACCATGCGCGGGTTCATGACGACGCCTCCGTTCGCGATGCCGGCCGACACCATCGCCATCTGCAGCGGGGTCGCGGTGACCTGCCCCTGACCGAAGCCGCTCAGCGCCGTCTGGGCGTCATCCTGGATCGTGCGCGGGTAGCCGGACGGCGTCGAGACGAGCGGCAGCTCGAAGGACTTGTTGAAGCCGTACTTCTCGGCCTCGTCGCGGATCGCCGTGTCGCCCAGCTCCACCGCGAGCTCGGCGAAGGGGATGTTGCAGCTGAACCGCAGCGCATCGGCGATCGTCACCGTCTCGCCGGGGCCGCACGTGCCGCCCGTCGAGTTGTACACGATGCTGCTCGACTGCGGGAGCGTGTACGACGCCGGGTTGGGCAGCGTCGACTGGGGCGTGTAGTCGCCCGAGGCGAGGGCCGCCGAGGCGACGACGAGCTTGAACGTCGAGCCGGGGGGATTGAGGTCGCCGCCGATCGCGCGATTGAACAGCGGATGCTTCGGATCGGTGTCGAGGGCGTCGTAGTAGGCGTTCGCGGCCTTGGCATCGTGCGTCGCGAGCTGGTTCGTGTCGAACGTGGGGCTCGAGACCATCGCCAGGATGCGGCCGGTCGACGGCTCGATCGCGACGACGGCGCCCTGCAGGTCGCCGAGGGCGTCGAACGCCGCCTTCTGCACCGTCGCGTCGAGCGAGAGCTCGACGTTCGAGCCGCGCTGCGGCTGACCCGTGACGATCTGCTCGACGCGCGCGAGGAACTGCGAGCCGGCGGTGCCGCTGAGCACCTGGTTCATCTCGAGCTCGATGCCGGTGGCCGAGCCCAGGGCGGGGTTGATCCAGCCCGTGACCTGACTCCACATCGGCGCGTCGGTGTACACCCGCTGCCAGCTGTACACATCGTCGGAGGGGACGGATGACGCGATCGCCGCTCCGCTGGCGATGATCGAGCCCCGCTGCACCTGGTACGAGTCGTAGAGCGCCCGCGTGTTGCGGGGGTTCTCGGCGAGCGTCTCGGCCTGCACGACCTGGATCCAGCTCGTCGATGCGAAAAGCGCCAGGAACATGACCAGCATCACGATGCTGAGCCGCCTCAGTTCCTTCGTCATCCGATCACCACCCTCGGTCGGCTGCGCACACCGTCGGAGATGCGCAGGAGGAGCGCGACGATGATCCAGTTGGCGATGAGCGACGAGCCGCCCGCCGTGAGGAACGGCGTCGTGAGGCCCGTGAGCGGGATGATGCGGGTGACGCCGCCCACCATGATGAACACCTGCAGCGCGATCGTGAAGGACAGGCCGGTCGCGAGGAGCTTTCCGAAGTCGTCCTGCCCCGCCAGGCCGATGCGGATGCCGCGGCTCGTGAACACCATGTACAGGCAGAGGATCGCGAAGACCCCGATGAGCCCGAGCTCCTCACCGAGGCTCGGCAGGATGTAGTCGCTCTGCGAGAGGGGCGTGATGTACGGGCGTCCCTGTCCGAGGCCCGTGCCGAGGAGGCCGCCCTGGGCGAGGCCGAAGATGCCCTGCACGAGCTGATAGCTGCCGCCGCCCGCATCGATGACGGCCGGATTGAAGGCATCCAGCCAGTTCGTGAAGCGGCCCTGCACATACGGGAGCACGCGCGAGGCCAGGAACGCGCCGGCCACGGCGAGGACGACGCCGATGACGACCCAGCTCGTCTTGCCCGTCGCGACGTAGAGCATCGCGACGAACATGCCGAAGATGAGAAGCCCGGTGCCGAGGTCGCGCTGCATGACGATGACGGCGAGCGAGACGAGCCAGATCACCAGGAGCGGGCCGAGCTCGCGGGCGCGCGGCCAGGTGATGCCGAGGAAGCGCGTGCCGACGGAGGTCAGCGACTCGCGGGTGCGCACGAGGTAGCCCGCGAAGAAGATCGCGAGGGCGATCTTGGCGAGCTCGCCGGGCTGGAACGAGAAGATCCCGAGGTCGACCCACACGTCGGCGTTGGCGTCGGCGCCGAGGCCGGGGATGATCGGCAGCACGAGCAGCAGGAGGCCCGCGAAGCCCGCGATGTAGGTGTAGCGGAAGAGCACGCGGTAGTTGCGCAGCAGCACGACGACGACGATCGCGCCGACCAGCGCGATGCCCGCCCACGCGAGCTGACGTGCAGACAGCGCATCCCAGCCGTGCAGCTTCTTCGCGATGTCGATGCGGTAGATCATCGCGAGGCCGAGCCCCGTCAGCAGAGTGGCGATCGGTACGACGAAGGGATCGGCATCCCTCGCCCGCAGCCTCAGCACGATGTGGAGCGCGAGGACGAGCGCCGTGAGCCCGCCGCAGTAGACGAGGAAGAGCGCATCGATGGCGCCCGTCGCGCCGAGCTGGACGAGCGCGACCGCCGACGCGTTGACGATGAACGCGAACAGCAGAAGCCCGAGCTCCCGGTTGCGCTGCGTCTGCGGGACGCGGATTCGGCGGAGCGCTCGGACGACGGCGGTGTCGGTCGAGACGACTCCCGTCGCGGTGTTCGCGGTCGAGTTCTCTGCGGTCATCCGGTTTCACCTCCTGCCGAGTCGGCCAGACTCGCGACGATGCGCTGCGCCTCCGAGAGCGAGGAGGCCGAGATCGTCTGCTCCACCGTCGCACGGGCGAACTCCGACAGCGAATCCAGCGGGATGCCGGTGTCTTCGTGGGGGGTCGAGAGCGAGAAGGGGCCGATGTCCTGCTGGATGCCCTGGTAGATCACGACGGTGTCTTCGTCGGCGCCCACGAAGTACCGCGTCTGCGTCCACTGGTAGCCGAGGACGAGGCCCGCGATGATGAGCGCGAGGGCCAGCGCGACGCCCACGAACCAGCCGATGCGGCGGCGGCGGGCGCGGCGGCGGTCTTCTTCGATGAGCTCCTCGAGGAACTCCGGCGCGGGCTCGAAGTGCGTCGGCTCGTTGGCCGCCGTCCGTGCGGGGTGCAGCCATCCGCCGCCACCGCGGCCGGAGCGGGCCGCCGGCACCTCGATGCCGATGGGGTTCGACGCCGATCCGACGATGGTCGCGGTGCCGGAGAAGACGGGATGCTGGCCGCCGACGTCGACGAGGACGATCGTGACGTTGTCGGGCGCCCCGCCGTCGAGCGCCTGCTTGAGGAGATGGTCGGCCGTGCGGCCCGGCGCGAGCCCGAGGCCCAGCGCCTTCGCCGTGTGCGGGTCGTCGACGACACCCGAGAGGCCGTCGGAGCACAGCAGCCAGCGGTCGCCCGGCTGTGTCGGCATGATGAACGTGTCGACCTCGGGGTCGGCGTCCATGTCGCCGAGCACGCGCATGAGGACGGATCGCCGCGGGTGGTAGCGCGCTTCCTCGGGCGTGATGCGGCCCGAGTCGACCAGCCGCTGGACGAACGTGTGGTCGGTCGTGATCTGGGTCAGCGTGTCGTCGCGGTAGAGGTAGATCCGCGAGTCGCCGATGTGCGCGATGACGGCGTACTGGTCGACCATGACAAGGGCGCTGACGGTGGTGCCCATGCCCGCGAGCTCTGGACGCAGTCGCACCGTCTCGATGAGCTCTGCCGCGGCATCCGTTATCGCGTGGCGAAGGGCGCGCTCGGCCTGGGAGGTGGACTCGTACGGATGGTCTAGAGATTCCAGCCGGGCGATCGCGAGGCTCGACGCGACGTCGCCGCCGGCATGACCGCCCATGCCGTCGGCAACGGCGAAGAGGTTCGAGCCGGCGTACCCGGAGTCCTGGTTGTTGGAGCGCACCTTGCCGGTGTGCGAGATCGCAGCGCTCGAGCCCTGGAAGACCATGTGGAGGAGGACCGCTCGCTACTTCCGCAGCTCGAACGTCGTGGCGCCGACCTTGATCGGGGCGCCCACGACGATCGGCACGGGCGCCGTCACGCGGACGCCGTCGTGCCACGTGCCGTTGGTGGAGTCGAGGTCCTGGATCATCCACTGATCGCCCCACAGCAGCAGGCGGGCGTGGTGGCTGGAGGTGTAGTCGTCGCGGATGACGAGTCCCGACTCGCTGGACCGCCCGATCGTGAGGGGCTCGGTGCCGAGAGGAAGCTCGAGACCGGCCTTCGGGCCGCTCGTGATGACGATCCGCGAGACGACGTCGGCCGTCGCCTTGCCGCCCTTGGCGGGGGGCGCGGGGCGCAGCGACGGCGCCGCGGCCGTCGGCGCGGAGGCGGCGGCCTGCGCGACCGGGGGGACGGCCGCTGCCTGGGGCTCCGGCATCCGTCGCACCTTCACGCCGAAGAGATCGGCGCGCAGCGAATAGACGACGGAGAACACGAATGCCCACAGCAGCACGAGGAAGCCGATGCGCAGCAGGAGGAGCGTCAGCTCGCTCACGGCAGGGGTCCTCCTTCGCGCACGTCGTACGCACGGGTGACGTCGGCGGGCATGGGGGGCTTCGGGGGCTTGGGCGGCGCGGCTTGGGCCACGATGCGGAACACGATATCGGTACGGCCGATCGTGATGGTGGAATCCGGCGGAAGCGCGGCCTCCGAGACCTTGCGGCCGTTGAGGGATGTGCCGTTGGTCGAACCCAGGTCGCGGACCATCGCGCGCTCGCCGTCCCACAGGATCTCGACGTGCTTACGGCTCGTGCCGGCGTCGGAGATCGTGATGTCGGCGTCGCTTCCGCGCCCGATCACGGTGCGCGACTTGGCGAGGGGGACGCGCCGGCCCTCGACGTCGACGACGCCGCGCCACGAGACGCGGCCCTCGGCCGACGACGACTCGACGCGCAGCGTGCCGGTCGACAACTGGTCGTCGCGGATGAGCGTGATCGTCACGGGCCCGGCGAAGCTGTAGCCCTGCGCCTTGGCGTGCTTCTTGACGAGCGAGTCGAGCTCATCGCCGAGAGCGGGCCCGAGCGTCTTCATGCGCTCGTCGTCGGAGGGAGCCAGGCGCACCTCGAAGGTGTGTGGCGCCAGGATGCGGTCGCGGCTCACCACGGCAGCCTTCTTGTCGAGTTCGCTCCGCAGGGCGGAAGCGATCTCGACAGGCTGGATGCCGCTGCGGAAGGTCTTCGCGAACGCGCTGTTCACAGCGCGTTCGAGTCCCTTCTCGAAGCTGTCAAGTAGTCCCACGCGACTCCTCAGGCAGTCTGGCCGGTTGGTACATGCTAATCGCCGACCCTGGGATACCCGTGGACGGGGAGCCCTGAGGGGCGGATTCGGGCGGCCGACGGGGCCGTGATATCCTCGGGAAGTTGATCCGCGGTGTCTTGCGACGCTGCGGTTCGCGCGAGTGGCGGAATAGGCAGACGCGCTGGCTTCAGGTGCCAGTGCCCGAAAGGGCGTGGGGGTTCAACTCCCCCCTCGCGCACAGCGACGAAGAAGGCTCCCGGTTCGGGGGCCTTCTTCGCGTAAGGGGCTGTTCGCCTGGGCGGAGCGCTGCGACTCAGATCCCGTCGAGGGCCGGGACGAGCGTGAACACGATCTCTTCGACCTCCCGGCCGACGCCGGGGGCGAAGGCCGTGTTGCGCGAGACCTCCGTGAAGCCGGTGCGCTCGAGCACCGCGATCGAGGCGATGTTGTGCGCGGCGACGCGGGCGAAGAGGGGCCGGATGGGCTCGTGCGCCACGAGGAGGCGCAGCGCGTGCGTCGCCACACCGCGGCCCCACGCGTGACGGGCGATCCAGTACGTCACCTCGCGATCGCCGTCGATCGTGAACAGCGCCGCCGTGCCGGCGAAGGCGCCGCGCTCGGTCACGACGAAGCTCTCGACATCCGCCGCCTCGCGATTGCGTGTCATCCACGCGTCGAAGGCGCCTCGGTCGTCGGGATCGGATGCCGTGAACGCCGCCATCGCGATCGCCTCGGGGTCGCGCATCATCTCGAAGATCGCGTCGAGGTCGTCGTCGTCGAGGGCACGCAGCTCGATGTGGCTCACGCGCCCACGGTACCGACGAGTGCCGACGGCGCAAAGGACTACGAGAGGAGGCCGTGCTGCCCGCGCAGCGCGCGCTCCGCGCCATCGCCGTCGCGGATGGCGACGGCTGCGCGGAAGGCCTCATAGCCCTCGGTGCGCCGCACCGGACACTCGATGAACGGATGCCACCCCGAGAGGTTGCGCCGGATCGCCAGTTCCGCCTCCCGCATGACGCGCATGAACGCGCGGTTGCCGGCCGCGTGGGTCAAGGTGGCGAAGAGGCGCGCGCTGCCGTCGATGAGTCCCATGCGGTCGTCGGTGCGGGATGCCTCGATCACGGCGTCGATGTCGTCGAGGACCGCCGTGAGCGTCTCGTCGGAGCAGCGCGCGACGGCCAGGCGCACGATGTTGCCGAGGAGCAGCACGACGAACTCGTGCGTCTCCTCCACGAGCCCGGGGTCGGGCTGGGTCACCCGCGTGAACCGGTTGGGCGAGACTTCGACGAGACCCGTGCGCTCGAGTCGCTGCAGCGCCTCGCGCACGGGAGTGCGGGACACCCCCAGCCACCGCGCGAGCTCCTGGTCGCGAAGGTGCTCGCCGGGGGCGAGGCGGCCGTCGAGGATCGCCTCGCCGATCGCGTTGTACACCTCGTCGCCGAGCACGGTGCCGCGCGGATCGACGGGCATGAGCGGGACGGTGGTCATGGCGCCCTCAGTGTATGCGGCGGCATCGGTCTCCTTCATCCCCGACCGGTATATCGGTAGAGTGACGCTGTCACGCTTCGGCGTGGCCTATCCGGGGGGATCCGTCGGCGCCCGGGCCTCGGAGCGCGTGCTCGGCCCGGGCGTTCGATGGCCGTGCGGGTGTTCGATCCCTGGCCGTGCAACGTTTCCGTCACGCTCCGAAACGAGGCTGGGCGAGCGTCGGCGCCCTTCGATAGCGTGGCGTTGTCGGCATGCAGGTTGTCGACATGAGCGGAGAACGGCATTTCATGAGCACGCAGGGCACCGTCAAGTGGTTCAACTCGGAGAAGGGCTTCGGCTTCATCGCGCCGGATGATGGTGGCGCGGACGTGTTCGCGCACTACACCGCCATCCAGGCCGGCGGCTACCGCTCGCTCGAAGAGAACCAGCGCGTGGAGTTCGAGGTCGCGCAGGGCCCCAAGGGTCTGCAGGCCGAGAACATCCGCCCTCTCGCGTAACGCACGCGCACAGCCGCCCATCCGCCGGTATCGCACCGCCCTCCACGGGCGTGCTCGGGCGGGTGCGGCGGCTTTCGCGCTGCGCGAGCCCGGACGGCCGTTCGTCGCCGCCGCCGCTCAGTCCTTGTCGCTTCGGACGAGCTCGAGCCCGGCGCTGGCGAACTGGCGGAGCGTCGCGTCCGGGAGGAACGCCCGCGTGAGACCCGCGACGATGCGGGTGAGGTCGGCTTCATCGCGGAAGAGCAGATACATCGTCTCGTAGCGCGGGTGAAACTTGTCTTTGAACCGGTGCAGCGACCGGAAGCCGTAGACCGGTTCGAGGATCTCGGCCAGCCGGTCGGTCAGATCGGCGAGGGGCCCGGCATCCTCCGGGTACGGATGCGTGAGGGGCGCCCCGGAGAGCGACATGATCTGCGCGCCCTCCTCCGAGAAGTATCGCGCCGAGGCACCGATGAGGTACTCCATCACCGGACCGAAGCCGCCCTCCCGCCGGCGCATGAGGTCGAGGGTCCAGCCGCGCACCTTCCCGTCGCCGGCGTACACGGGCAGCCATGACAGGAACCCGTCGACGTCCCCCTTCGGTGAGATGGCGAGGGCGATGCGCACTTCGGGGTCGCGCGCCTCTTCGAGCGTCCCGAGCGTGAAGCCCATTTCGGGGAGGCCCTTGTCGCCGACCCAGATCTCCGAGATCGCGCGGAGTTGCTGCTGGATTCCCCAGGGCTCGTCGGCGAGCCGCGTCATCCGGAACGTCATGTCTTCGCGCCCCGCGCGATTGAGCGACGTGCGCACCGAGTTCCACCGCTTGCCGGTGAACGTCAGGCCCGGGAGGTCCACGATCGTGTCGTCGGCGACGGCGAGACTGCGCCAATCGGCGGGGACGGCTGCCCGGGTGGCTTCGCAGGCGCTGAAGAAGCACGGGATCAGGCCCGCGTGCTCGGCTGCTCCGATGAACTCGGCGACGGATGCGGCTCGGGATGCCTCGGGCCCGAGCGGGTCGGCCAGCACGATCGCGACGCCGGACCGCCGCTGGTAGGCGACCAGTCCATGACGCGTGCGCGCATACTCGTTGCCGTCCCACGTCGCCATCCATGACAGCGTTCCGCCGCCGTAGCGCCGGATCTCGTCTTCGACCTCATCGGTGGTCGGTGCCGGGGGCTCGCCGAGCCGGGCCCGCGGGCGCGCGCGGAAGGACCCGCGCACCCAGATCAGGTAGACGAGGAAGAAGAGCCACAGGGTCGAGGTCGCGACCGAGACGCTCCAGTCGCCGAAGTCCGTCTCCAGGTCGCCCGCGCCCGTCACGAGGAGGGCGATGAGCGCGAGGGCGACGGCGACGTTCAAGGTCGCGTACCCGACCGTCCACGCCCATGCCCAGCGGCGGCCGCGGCGCAGGCCGTCGGCGAAGAAGAGGGCGACGGCGACGTCGAGGATCGCATCCAGCCACGGTCCCTGTACGGGTGCGGTCGCTCCGAAGAGGCCGTCGGTCGGGACGAGCAGGGTGAGCAGCGTGATGGCTCCGAGGGCGAGGGCCGCCAGGAACGCGATGAGCCGCTGCTCCCGGATGGTGGTGCGCCTGACGCGCAGCGAGCGGTCGACGAAGAGGATGAGCAGGACGGCGAGGGCGTGCTCGAGGTCTGACAGCGAGCCCCAGAAGAGAAGCGTCACGGTCACGAAGCCGAGAAGCACGAGCCAGCCCCGCACGCGCCAGGGCTGCGCGAGGAGGCCGATCGCGGCGGCGATGCAGGCCATCGTGCCGCCGGACGGGCCCACGTCGAGGACGCGCGCCTGCTCCTGCGCCCAGTCCCACGGGGTCTGCGACAGCACGAGCAGCAGGAGAGCCGACGCGAGCACGGCGAACAGCTGCCCGATCGTGAAGTAGAGGAGGGCGACACGGCTGCCCCGCCGGAACTCGAGATACCCCATGCCCGCGAAGCCGGCGATCGTGAGGATGTAAACCCACGGCGGGTCGACGAAGAAGGTGCCCGTGACCGGCGTCCACCAACGCCCCTCGCTGAGCGCGGGGAGGCCGTACGCGACGACCTCGAAGACCGGGCTCTCGGCGAACGGCCGCCACAGCCCCTGCCACACGATTCCCGCGGCGATGATCACGACGATGAGCGTGAGCGTCGCGGGGACGCGGGCGAGGCTGCGCATCATATTCCTCCGGTGCGCTCGAAGTCTGCCAGGGCCTTGGCGTCTTCGGCATCCCTCATCGCGCGTCGCGCCGCGTCGAGGGCCTCCACAGGGTCTTGCGCCTGCCGGGCGGCAGCGAGCTCGCGCTGCGCCGAGAGCAGCCGCAGCCGGGCGGGCGCGCCGGAGCGGGCGTGGGCGACGGATGCCTCGGCCTGCGCGACGGCGCCGCGCGCGGCCGCCAGCGTGCCGGGCAGGGCCGTGCGCGCGCCGCGCAGACGCTGCTGCGCGGTGCGGGCGTCGCCGAGGGCGAGGTCGAGCCGGTCGCGCAGGCGTGCGATGCGGTCGATCGTCCGGGTCGGGCGGGATGCGGCATCCGTCTCCAGAGCGTCCAGCTGCTCGGTGACGGCGCGGATCTCGGCGCCGAGCCGCGCGGCGTCGGCGGGCTCGAGCTGCTCGCGGGTCACCAGGGCCTGCCGGATCGCCGTGCGGGCCGAGGCGAACTCGCCGGGCACGGCCTGCGCCGCCTGCGTCACGAGGCGGTGAGTCTCTTCGAGTGTGCGGGCGTCGGCCTCGGCGAGGCGGAGGGAGCGCTCGGCGGCCGCGAGATCGGCCAGGGCGGTGCGGGTGGGGTCTTCGACCTCCGTGGCCGCCCGGGCGAGCAGGAGCTCGGCCTGATCGGCCTCGGCCAGCGCCGCTTCGCCGGCGCGCGCGGCATCCTTCCACTCGTCCGCCGCGTAGCGCGAGCGGAGGTCTTCGACGAGCTGGCGCGGATCGCCCATCGACTCGCGCAGGGCCGCGAGCCGGGTCTTCTCGGTCGTGATCTGGTCGGCGGCACTGACGTTCTGGCGCATCCACGCGCTGTGCTCGGACTGCGCCCGCTGGATGAGCGAGATGGCGTCGGCGGTGCGGCGCTCGATCCTGGCCGCCGTCCGCCGGATCTCGTCGGGCGTCACGTCGGGCTCGCCGCACGCGCGGTACTCCTCGAACGACGAGTCGCGCACGTGCTGCGCCGTGAGGCGGGCGCGGCGCAGCGACGTCGGGGCGTCGCCGCCGTAGAGGGCGCCGGAGAGCCCGACCTCGAGCTCGAGCTCCTGGACGGCGTCGTCGAGGCGCACGAGGGCTGCGCCGGCTCGTTCGCGATCGGCCATCGCGGCGGTGCGGCGCTTCGGCGACCGGCGCGCGCGCCGGACCGCCCAGGCGGTGACGGCGACGGCGAGGGCCGTGACGCCGAACACCACGAGCGCCGGGATGATCCATCCCAGAGCGCTCGCGACGGCTTCAGGCATCGGCGTGGACCAGGAGGAGGGAGCGGAGCTCGTCGACCGAGTCGACGGCGGCCTGGGCGCCCTCGGCTTCGTGGGGCCAGCTGAACCCCCAGCGCACGAAGATCACCGGCACGCCGTGGACGGCGCCCCCCTCGACGTCGTGGTGGCGGTCGCCGATGAGGACGGGACGGTCGGTGTCGACCCCGGCCGCCTCGAGGCGCCGCAGCGCTTCGGCGACGATGTCGGCCTTCGCACTGAGCGTGCGCTCATCCAGCGTCGCGCCGACGATCGAGGTGAAGCAGGGCGCGAGGCCGAAGTGGTCCATGAGGGCGTCCACCTGGATCTCGGGCTTGGAGCTCGCCGTCGCCTGGGGGATGCCGTCGTCGGCGAGCTCCTGGATGAGCTCGCCCACCCCCGGGAAGAGCTTCGCGCCCGTCGTGTAGCCGTCGGCCTTGCCGAGCCGGCGGTAGAACGCGACAGCCTCGCTCGACTCGTCGGAGGTCATCCCGACGTTGGTCTGGAACGATTCGTACATCGGCGGCCCGATCCAGTGGACGAGCTCGGCGCGGGTGGGCGCGCGCCGGCCGAAGTGCTCGAGGGTGATCGTGAGGCGGCGGAGGATGCCGTCGGACGCGTCCACGATGGTCCCGTCGACGTCCCAGAGCACACAGGTCCACGGCGTTCGGGTCGTCATGCCATCAGCCTACGGGTGGCGGGGCGGCGGCCGGCTTGCGGGTGCCGGGGTGGCCCGGCCGGCGTGCGGGTCGGGCGTTGCCGCCCGGCTCAGAAGAGCGTGGGGATGCCGCTCTGGACACCCTTCATGGCGTCGTAGTCGAGCACGACCGTGTCGATGCCCCGGTCGCCCGCGAGCGTCTTCGCCTGCGGCGCGATGCTCTGCGCCGCGAGCACGCCGCGGACGGGCGCGAGATGCGGGTCTCGGTTGAGCAGCTCGAGGTAGCGCGTGAGCTGCTCGACGGCGTCGATGCCCGCGCGGCGCTTGACCTCGACGGCGACGTGGCGGGCCGGCGCGGGACCGGCCGGTGCGGCCGAGACGTGCACGTCGGCCTCGACGCCGGGCGGCACGTCGATCTCGACCGAGACCCCGGCCGTCACGGTGCGCAGCATGAGGTCGACGGGCCCGATCGCGGTCGGGAACTCGCGGCGGACGAGCGCGAGGCCGTCGCCGATGACGTCGACCTGCTCGGCGAGGAGGCGCTGCAGGTCGGCCTCGACGCCGTCCTTGATGAGGCCGGGGTCGACGCCGAGGTCATGCGTCGTGTCGTGGATGACCTCGTGGATGCGCACGAGCAGGGCGTCTCCGGACTTGGCGTGGGTGACCCGCCACAGCTCGACGACTCCCTCTTCGGCGGCCTCGGCATCCGGAGTCTCCACCGTGAGGGTGCAGGGAGGACTCATCCAGTTGAGCGGCTTGTACGAGCCGCCATCGGAGTGCACGAGCAGGCTGCCGTCGCCCTTGTGCACGAGCAGACGGGTCGCGAGCGGCAGGTGGGCGGTGAGGCGTCCCGTGTAATCGACGGAGCACCGGGCGATGACAAGACGCACCCGATGAGCCTAGCCGCGCTCGCCGGGTGCCCCGGCGGGTCAGTGGGACGACTGGTGGCCCGCGCCGACCTTCGAGCCGGCGATCGGCTTGGCCGCCCCCGAGGCGAAGCCCGAGAGCGCGATGAGCGCCACGAGGATCCAGAGTGTCGGGAGCAGCCCGATCTGGTGGCTGATCCAGCCGAGGATCGGCGGGCCGCACAGGAATGCGACGTATCCGATCGTGGCGGCTGCGCTGACGGATGCCGCGGCCTTCGTGGGATCGTCGGCCGCTGCCGACATGCCGAGCGGGAAGCCGAGCGAGGCTCCCATGCCCCACAGGGCCACGCCGACGAGCGCGACGGTATACGACGGGGCGAGGATGAAGACGACGAGGCCCGTCACGGCGGTGACGGCGAGGATGCGGAGCGTCCACACCCGGCCGAAGCGGTCGACGAGCGGACCGCCGAGGGCGCGGACCGCCGTCATCGCGACGGAGAAGACGGTGAGGGCGATCGCGCCCTGCGCCTCGGTGCCGTCGTGACCGTCGACGACGGCGAGCGGGAGCCAGTCGTTGGCGCCGCCCTCGGCGAAGGCCATGCCGAGCATGATCGCGCCGATCGCGTAGGTGCGCGGGTCGCGCCACACCGCGAGGATCGCGGCGAAGCGCTCGCGGCGGGTCGGCGCGTCGGCCTGCGTGTCTTCGGTGGCCTCGCGGGCGGGGACGAAGGCGACGGCGATCGCGCCGCCGACCACGACGACGGCGCCGAGCAGCCACAGGTGCGGTGCGACGCCGACGTGCCAGAACGTCATCGCGACGCCGACCCCGGCTCCCGCGACCGTGCCGAGGCTGAAGAGGGCGTGGAAGAGGGGCATGATCGTCTTGCCCGTCGCCTGCTCCACGGCGGCGCCCTCGACGTTCATCATGACGTCGGTCGCGCCCATGCCGATCCCGAGGATCGCCAGGCCCGCGGCGGCGAGTGCGAACGACGCGAAGGTGTCGACGCCAAGGCCGACGAGGACGAAGCCCACGGCGTATGCGCCGAGGCCCATCAACAGGCCGCGCCGCGCGCCCCAGCGGGCGAGCACGACGTTGGCGAGCGAGAGCCCGATGATGGAGGCGCCGCCCAGGGCGAACAGGAGAAGGCCGAGCTCGAAGTCGTCGACCCCGAGGTTGGCCTTGACGGCGGGAACGCGCGAGGCCCACGTGGCGAAGCCGAGGCCCGTCGCGAAGAAGATGGCGAAGATCGCACCGCGCCACGCGGCGATCTGCGAGCGGGAGAGCGCGGTGTCCATGGCGGACAGGATATCGAGTTCCGCTCGTGAAATCGAATCGATTCGACGCCCGTCGAAACGGCACGGTACGATCGATGGTGACATGAGCAGCAGACGCGCCACGATCGCCGACGTCGCCCGCGAGGCGGGAGTCTCGCCGTCGACGGCCTCCGTGGTCTTCAGCGGGAAGACCCCGGTGTCGGATGCCACGCGCAAGCGCGTCCTCACCGCGGCGCAGTCGCTCGGCTACACCGGGCCCGACCCGCGCGCGGCATCGCTGCGCCGAGGGCGCTCCGGGATCGTGGGCGTCGTGTTCGAGGAGCACCTCGGGCGCGCCTTCCAGGACCCGGTCAAGATCCTCATGATGGACGGCCTCACCGAGAGCGTCGCCGGCATCGGCGCGGGGCTCCTGCTGCTGCGCGACCAGGCCGCCGACACCGGTGCGCCCACCCTCACGACGGCGCCGGTCGACGCAGCCGTGCTCGTCGGCTGCTCGGGTCTCGTGCGCGAGTCGCTCGCGGCGGTGAAGGCCCGAGGCATCCCGGTCGTCGTCATCGAGGGCGACGCGGGCGAAGACGTTCCCCGCGTCGGTCTCGACAACCGCGAGGCCCAGCGCCAGGCCGCACGCCACGTGCGCGCGCTCGGCCACGAACGCGTGGCCCTCGTGACCCTTCCCGTCCGCACCGGCTGGCCGGGTGGCTGGATCGACTCCGCGGACGACGTCACCGTCGACGTCACGCGCGATCGGCTGCAGGGGGCGCGTGACGTGTTCCCGGATGCCCCGGCCTACGCCGCGCCCGGCAGCTTCATCGATGAGGGGCTCGCCGCCGGGCGCGTGATCTTCGCCGATCCCGCGTCCCGCCCGACGGCGGTGCTCGCCCAGAGCGACCTCCTCGCGGCGGGCGTCGTGCGCGCCGCCGAGGAGGCGGGACTGCGTGTTCCCGAAGACGTCAGCGTGACCGGGTTCGACGGCATCGTCGTCGACGGCCTCGCTCCGTACGAGCTCACCACGATCGTCCAGCCGACCGTGGAGAAGGGTCGCGCGGCCGGTCAGGCGGTCGTCGCGATGCTGCAGGGCGGGGAAGCGGCATCCATCAATTTCACCTGCGTCTTCCGCGAGGGGAACACGACGGCACCCGCGCCCGTATCGTCCTGAACCGAGAGGCAGCCCGGAATCGGCTGCCTGCGCGCCGATAGACTGGCACCGACCCCGAACGCCCGCGCCTCTGGCCGCGACCCCCG
Source organism: Microbacterium sp. F51-2R (assembly GCF_052180235.1). Lineage (GTDB taxonomy): Bacteria > Actinomycetota > Actinomycetes > Actinomycetales > Microbacteriaceae > Microbacterium. The sequence goes on from NZ_CP197470.1 coordinate 2,422,039, forward strand.
AGGAGGCCGCGTATGCTCATCCTCCTCGGCGCGTTCGCGGTGATGCCTCTCCTGCTCCCGTGGCTCGTCGGGAGGATCGGCGCCCGCGCGTTCTTCGTCGCGGCTCTCCTGCCGATCGCCGCGTTCGCGCAGGCCGCGTTCCAGACCTCCGCGGTGCTCGCGGGGCGTACGCCGTTCGAGTCGTACGACTGGATCCCGGCCCTCGGAATCCGGCTCTCGATGCGCATGGACACGCTGAGCTGGGTCATGGCGCTCATCGTGACGGGCGTCGGCGCTCTCGTGATGCTCTACTGCCGGTGGTACTTCCGGGGGAGCACCGAGGGCGTGGGGCAGTTCTCGGCGGTCCTCCTCGCCTTCGCGGGCGCGATGTACGGGCTGGTCCTCACCGACGACCTCGTCGTGCTCGTGATGTTCTGGGAGGTCACGAGCGTTCTGTCGTACCTCCTCATCGGGTACTACCACCGACGTGGAGCGAGCCGGCGTGCCGCGCTGCAGGCGCTGCTCGTCACATCGCTCGGCGGCCTGGTCATGCTCATCGGAGTCGTGCTGCTCGTCGTGGAGGCGGGGACGTCGAGCCTCTCGACGATCCTGGCCGAGGCGCCGACCGGACCCGTCGTCGACGCGGCGCTCGTGCTCCTCCTCGTCGGAGCCTTGAGCAAGTCGGCCATCTTCCCGTTCCACTTCTGGCTTCCCGGTGCGATGGCCGCGCCCACCCCCGTGAGCGCGTACCTGCACGCGGCGGCGATGGTCAAGGCCGGCATCTACCTCATCGCGCGCTTCGCGCCGGTCTACGCGGGCGCGCCGACATGGCGTCCGATCGTCATCTCGCTCGGCGTCTTCACGATGCTCCTCGGCGGATGGCAGGCGCTGCGCGAAACCGACCTCAAGCGCATCCTCGCGTTCGGCACCGTGAGCCAGCTGGGCCTTCTCACCGTCGTCCTCGGCTTCGGCACGCAGGACGCGGCCCTCGCGGGCCTCGCCCTCCTCATCGGTCACGCCCTGTTCAAGTCGAGCCTCTTCCTCATCGTCGGCGTCATCGACCGGCAGCTGTCCACGCGCGACATCCGCGAGCTCAGCGGCCTCGCGAAGCAGGCGCCGGTCATGGCCACCTTCGCCGTCATCGCCGTCGCCTCGATGGCGGGCATCATCCCGACGATCGGCTTCGTCGCGAAAGAGGGCGCGATCACGGCGCTCCTGTACGAGGCCTCCGCCGGCTCCGCGTGGGGGATCGTGGCCTTCGCGGGCGTCGTGCTCGGGTCGGTCCTCACCGCCGCGTACGGCATCCGCTTCGTCTGGGGCGCGTTCTGGACCAAGACGGTCGCGGGCGAGCGGCTCCCCGACACCCAGTGGCCCGACCCGCCGATGGGGTTCCTCGCAGCCCCCGTCATCCTCTCGGGACTGACGATCGTGCTCGGGTTCCTCGCGCCCCTCCTGGACGTCGTGCTCGTGCCCTACGCGAAGACGGCGCCCCCTGCGACTCCCGGGGTGCCGGCGCCCGAGCACATGGCGCACCTCGCGCTCTGGCACGGCCTCGAACCGGCGCTGTGGATCTCGCTCGGGACGATCGTGGCGGGCGCCGTCGTGTTCGCCGTGACCCGGAGCAGCTCGCCGCGCCGCCTCATCCCCTTCACGGCGGCGGAGGTCTACAACCTGACGCTGCGTGGCGTCGCGCGCCTCTCGGTCGTGACGACGAGCCTCACGCAGCGCGGCTCGCTGCCGCTCTACGTCGGCACGATCTTCGTCGTCTTCATCGCAGCGGAGGGCACGGTCCTCCTCGCGGGCGACGAGTGGCGCGCCCAGCTCGAGGCCTATCAGACGCCCGCGCAGCTGCTGGTGGCACCGGTGATGATCATCGCGGGCATCGTCGCGACGCGCGCCCGCAAGCGCTACACCGGAGTCGTCCTGGTCTCGGTGACGGGCCTCGGCATGGTGGTGCTCTTCGCCACGAGCGGGGCGCCCGACCTCGCGCTGACGCAGATCCTCGTCGAGACGGTGACCCTCGTCGCGTTCGCGCTCGTGCTCCGGCGCATCCCCTCGCGCCTGGGCGAGCACAACGCGTCGGTCGCCCCGGTCGCCCGCGCGGTGCTCGGCATCGCGACGGGCCTCACGATGGCGATCATCGCGATCGTGGCGACCGGCGCCCGCACGGCCGAGTCGGTGTCGAAGTCCTGGCCGACGCTCGCGTACGAGCTCGGCCACGGCAAGAACGTCGTCAACGTCGCCCTCGTCGACCTCCGCGGGTGGGACACGATGGGCGAGCTCTCGGTGCTCATCGTCGCGGCGACGGGCGTGGCATCCCTCGTCTTCGTCACGCATCGCGCCGACACGCTCTCGTCGCTCACGGCACCCCTGCCGTTCGCGGCTTCGCGCACCCGCCGCCCGCTCGTCGAGACGGAGGACGGCGGAGTGGAGCCCCAGACGGCCGACCTCAGCCACCGGCCCCGCGCCTGGCTGGTCGGAGGTCAGCGCGTGCGGCCCGAGAACCGCTCGATCATCCTCGAGGTGATCGTGCGGATCCTCTTCCACACGATCATCATCGTGTCGCTCTACGTCCTGCTGGCGGGACACAACCTCCCCGGCGGCGGCTTCGCGGGCGGGCTCATCGCCGGCATGGCGCTCGTCATGCGGTACGTCGCGGGCGGCCGCTACGAGCTCGGCGCGGCAGCCCCGACCGACGCCGGACGCCTCCTCGGCGTCGGGATGACCCTCGCCGTCTCATGCGCCGTCGTGCCGCTCATCGTCGGCGCACCGCCCCTCAAGAGCGCCTACCTCGAGGCGAACCTGGATTGGATCGGCCACATCGAATTCGTGACCCCCACCATCTTCGACATCGGCGTGTACCTCGTCGTGATCGGCCTCGTGCTCGATGTGCTGCGCAGCCTCGGCGCCGAGGTCGACCGGCAGGCGCTCGAGCTCCGGGCCGCCCGCTCGGGGGCGAGCTCGTGAGCGTCTCGCTCGTCCTCATCGTCATCATGGCGGTGCTCTTCGCGTGCGGCGTGTACGCGATGCTCGAGCGCAGCCTCACGCGCGTGCTCATCGGCTTCCTCCTCCTCGGCAACGCCGCGAACCTCCTGCTGCTCGTCGTCATGGGAGAGCCGGGACTGGCCCCGTTCTACGGCGCCGAGGGCGAGGTCTCCGATCCGCTCCCGCAGGCCCTCACGCTGACGGCGATCGTCATCACCTTCGCCGTGTCGGCGTTCCTCCTCGCCCTCATCTACCGCTCCTGGCAGCTCGGTCAGGCCGACACCGTGACCGACGACGAGACCGACATCGCGGTGCGCGAGCGCAGTCTCGGAGCCGAGGAGACGATGGATGACGAGGCCGAGCTCGGCGGCGACGACGCGACGACCGACTTCATCGGCGTCGACACGTCGCCCATCACGGTGCTCGGCAGCCGCGATGTTCCTGGCCTCGTCGACGACGCTCCCACCGACCGGCCCGCGCCGCGGCGGCCGGGAAGCGACCGGGGAGGTGACCGGTCGTGAGCGGCCTCGTCCCCCTGCTCGTGACGCTGCCGCTCCTCGGTGCGGCGATCGCCCTCATCGCGGGGCGTCACCGCAAGACGCAGGTCGCGGTCTCGATCACGACCCTCACGATCGTGCTGGTCATCGCGTCGATCCTGCTCTACACGGTGGATGTCGGGGGCCAGCCGATCGCCGTCTCGATCGGCGGCTGGCCCATCCCGTTCGGGATCGTCCTCTACGTCGACCGGCTCGCGGCGCTCCTGGTCGTCGTCTCCAGCGTCGTGCTGCTCGCCGTCCTCCTCTTCTCGGTCGGCCAGGGCGCGGCGGACGGCGACGACGACACGCCCGTCTCGATCTTCCACCCGTCGTACCTCATCCTCGCGGCGGGCATCTTCAACGCGTTCATCGCGGGAGATCTCTTCAACCTCTACGTCGGGTTCGAGATCCTCCTCGTGGCGTCGTACGTGCTCATCACGCTGGGCTCGACCGAGTCGCGCATCCGCACGGGCGTCGTCTACATCGTCGTGTCGCTCGTCTCGTCGATCCTCTTCCTCGCATCGATCGCGATGATCTACGGAGCGCTCGGCACGGTCAACATGGTGCAGATCTCGCAGCGCATGACCGAGCTCCCGCAAGACACGCAGCTGCTGCTGCACCTCATGCTGCTGCTCGCCTTCAGCATCAAGGCGGCCGTCTTCCCGCTGTCGTTCTGGCTGCCGGACTCCTACCCGACGGCGCCCGCGCCCGTCACGGCGGTGTTCGCGGGCCTGCTGACGAAGGTCGGCGTCTACGCGCTCATCCGCACCGAGACGCAGCTGTTCGCCGAGAGCGACGTCAACACCCTGCTCATGATCGTGGCGCTCGCGACGATGATCGTCGGTGTGCTCGGAGCGGTCGCGCAGGCCGAGCTCAAGCGCATCCTGTCGTTCACCCTCGTGAGCCACATCGGCTACATGGTCTTCGGGCTTGCGATCGCGACGCCCGCCGCGATCGGCGCGACGATCTACTACATGGTCCACCACATCGTGGTGCAGACGACCCTCTTCCTCGCCGTCGGACTCGTCGAGCGGCGCGCGGGGAGCACTTCGATCCTGCGCGTCACGGGACTCATGCGCGCGGCGCCCGTCATCGCCGTGCTCTACTTCATCCCCGCCGTGAACCTCGGCGGGCTCCCGCCCTTCTCGGGCTTCATCGGCAAGTTCGCCCTCTTCGACGCGGCGGCCAAGGTGGGGACGCCGATCATGATGGTGCTCATCGTCGGCGGCATCGTGACGAGCCTTCTCACCCTTTACGCCCTCATGCGGGCCTGGAACCTGTCGTTCTGGCGCGAAGAGGAGGACTCGGCCGAGACCGAGTCGCGCATCTCGTACCTCGGCGGGGCGCCGGCCGCGGGCATCCAGACCGAGCGCCGCGTCATCCCGCGCATCATGACGGCGGCGACGACCGGGATGGTGATCGTCACGGTGGCCCTGACGGTCTTCGCCGGACCGCTGTATGGCGTCTGCGAGCGCATCGGCGCGGCGCTCCTCGAACCCATGAGCATCTCGCAGCTGGAAGAGGAGGCGGGGCAATGACCCCGCAGATGACCAGGCGCCGGGTCGCGACGCAGCTGTGGCGCCAGCTGCCGTTCTTCGTCTGGCTCGTCGCGCTGTGGATGCTCCTCTGGGGGCAGTTCACGGTGACCGCGTTCGTGACCGGCGTCGTCGCGGCGGTCTTCGTGACGCGCATCTTCCGGCTGCCGCCCGTCGAGCTGTCGGGACGCGTGAACCTCTGGTGGGGACTCGTGTTCGTCGTCGAGTTCGCCCTCGCCCTCATCCGCGGGTCGATCCTCGTCGCGCTGCAGGTGCTCGACTTCCGGCGCCTCCCCGGAACCGCCATCATCGCGGTGCCGCTTCGCACCGACGACGACCTGATCATGACGCACACGGGGGTCACGGCATCCCTCATCCCCGGATCGCTCATCGTCGACACCGATCGCGACCGGCGGATCCTCTACCTCCACATCATCGGCGTGAGCAGCGACCGCGACGTCGAGAAGCAGCGCGAGAGCGTGCTGCACTGGGAGGAGCGGATCGTGCGCGCCGTCGGCTCGCGCGCCCAGGTCGCCCGCATCCGGGCCGCGCGCGAGGGAGGGGCGTCGTGAACATCCTCATCGTCGCCATCAGCGTCGTCTTCGCCGCCTCGGCCCTCGTGACGCTCTACCGGATCATCGTGGGGCCCTCGATCCTCGATCGCGCCGTGGCCGCCGATGTGCTGCTGACGCTCGTCGTGTGCGTCCTCGGCGCCGACATGGCGATCAACCACCACACGCGCACCCTGCCGGTGCTGCTCATCATTGCGGCGGTCGGCGTCTTCGGGTCGATCTCGATCGCGCGCTGGGTCGCGCGCAGGGACGGGCAGGACGCAGATGGATAGCATCCTGGACACCATCGCGCTGGTCCTCGTGCTGATCGGGGCCCTGCTGTGCCTCACGGCGGCGATCGGCCTCGTGCGCTTCCGCGACGTTCCGAGCCGGCTGCACGCCGCGACGAAGCCTCAGGTGCTCGGCGTCGTCCTCATCTGCACCGCGATCGCGCTGTCGCTGCGGTCGTGGCCGGTCGTGGCGTTCCTCGTGCCGATCGTGCTCATCCAGCTCGCCACCGCACCGCTGTCGGCGCACATGGTGGGCCGGCAGGCGTACCGCAACGGCACGATCGACCGCGCATCGCTCCGGGTCGACGAGCTCGCCGAGTCGAGCGAGACCCCTCCCGCGGCCGGCGGCTGACCCGGTCGGCCAGGCCCGGCGGGAGAGCGACGCCGCCGGCTCAGGAGGCCGGGACCAGCGTCAGCGTGTGCACCGTCGCCGCATCGACGGCCTTCGGCGAGAACGCCCACGGCGTCAGCTCGACGCGCTGCCAGGCCGGCGTCTGGTCGACGTAGTTCTCGTGGAACGTGTGCCCGCTCTGGCCGGTCAGCTGGTTCCACCGCGACGCGTCGAGGTCGGACAGGTCGACGATCATCCGCATCGACGGCACCGTGATGGTCGCGAAGCTCGAGCCGAGGTCCCACCCCGTCGCGTTCACGACCGAGCTGCCGCCCGACACGGGGTAGGGCCCGCGATTGAAGAGCCACTCGATCGGCGCAACGCCGGACTCGCCGAAGGTGCCGTTGCGAAGCGGCAGCGCGTGCAGTTCGCCCCAGTTCCATCGGTCGGGCCGGTCGCCCTGCAGCTTCGCCAGACGCTTGTACGCGCCCACCGCGGTGCGCTCGAGCATCGCGGCGCGCGACGACACGTCGAGTCCCGGGTTCTGCCACCACGGCGAGGCGGGATCGTCGAGGATCTTGTCGACGACGAGGAAGAGCCGGCCCTGGTTCGACAGCGGCGCGGCCACTTCGCGCCCGCGCACGAAGAGATTGCGCGCGAGCTCGTCCCACAGCGCATTCGCGTAGGCCGCCGCCGCCGAGTCGGCGTCGTTCTGCACGTCCCACGACCGCAGCAGTTCGAGTGCGGCATCCGTCTTCGTGTTTCCCGTCTTCACGTCGTCGAAGGCGGACGCGAGACGGATGCCGATCCAGAACTGGTCGTCGGCCTGGATGTCGCGGAGGTCGTCGGCGGTCAGCGGGCCGAGGGCGATCTTGCGCGTGATGAGCTCCGTGATGCGCGCCGCGCGCCAGCCGTAGTCCCAGTCGCGCGTGAGCGCATAGGGATAGTCGGCGCCGGTGATGGCGTTGTTCGCCGTCACGATGTAGCCCTCTGGCGGGTTGTACGACACCGGCAGCTCGGCCGCGGGGATGAACCCCTTCCAGTCGTACGACGAATCCCAGCCCGGCTGCGGCAGCGAACCGTCGCCCGCCCCGCGGATCGGCAGGCGACCCGGTGTCTGGTAGCCGATGTTGCCGGCCGTGTCGGCGTAGACGAGGTTCTGCGCCGGCACGTCGAACAGCGCCGCCGCGTCGCGGAAGTCCGCGAAGTCCTTCGCCGCGTTGAGCGCGAAGATGGCGGATGCCGTGGTCCCGGGCTCGAGTGCCGTCCACTGCAGTGCGACGGCGTACTCGCCCGTCGGCGGACCGACGGGCGGTGAGACCGTGCCGGCGGTGCCGGTGTAGGGCTCCTTCGTGATCGCCGCGAAGTCGTCGGAGACGCCCGAGATGACAGGGCCGTGCACGGTCGATCGGATGTCGAGCTTCACGGAGTCGCCGCCGGCGACCCGGATCGTCTCGGTGCGCGACTCGAGCGGCACGAGAGCGCCGTCGCGCCAGTACTGGTCGCCCCCGATCTTCTCGAGGTAGAGGTCGGTCACGTCGGTCGTGAGGTTGGTGAAGCCCCACGCGATGTCGGCGTTGTGCCCGATGATGATGCCCGGCATCCCCGAGAACCCGAAGCCGGCGACGTCGAAGGGGCACTCCTCGCTGACCTTCGCGCAACGCAGGCCCATCTGGTGCCAGACGCTCGGAAGACTCGCCGAGAGGTGCGGGTCGTTGGCAAGGAGCGGCATCCCCGACTCCGTCAGGTCTCCCGAGACGACCCACGAGTTCGACCCGATGCCCTCGCCGGCATCGCCGACGAGCTCCGAGACGGCCTCCAGCACGCCGTCGACCCGGCTCCACTCGAGCGATGCCGTCTGCGCGGAGGGCGAGGCATCCGTCGTCGAGAAGCTCGCCGGAGCGACCGCAGCCTCGGGGGGCGGTGTGATCTTCGGCACGATGACGGGATTGCGGTCGTACGGGTACCCGGGGTAGAGCTCGTCGATCTGCTCGGCCGTGAAGTCGGGCGCCATGAGGGCGCGCTGGGTCTCCGACACGATGTTGTCGCGGAGGTCCCAGGCCATCGCCTTCAGCCACGCGACCGAGTCGGCGGGAGTCCACGGCTCGATCTCGTAGCCGGGGTTCTGAAGACCGAGCACCGCGTACTCGACGGATGCATCGGCCCCTTGGTGATCGGCGAGGTACGCGTTGACGCCCTCGGCGTACGACTCGTAGTAGCTGCGCGTCGGGGCATCGAGGGCCGCGACCTCCTGCTCGGCGACCTTGCGCCACCCGAGCGTGCGCAGGAAGGAGTCGGTCGCGACCTGCGAGGAGCCGAAGAGCTCCGAGAGCCGTCCGCTCGTGACGTGGCGGCGGAGATCCATCTCCCAGAACCGGTCCTGCGCGTGCACGTACCCCTGCGCGAAGAAGAGGTCGTGCGAATCCCCCGCCGTGATGACCGGGATGCCGAGCTCATCGCGCTGCACCGTGACGGCGCCGTCGAGGCCCTCGAGCGACAGCTCGCCGCTCACCTGCGGGAACGAGCGCTGCACGGTCCACGCGCCCCATCCCGCCGCGAGGGCGCTCGTCATGAGCACGAGGGCGACCAGGCCGAAGGCGACCATGCCGATCACACGACCGACCGATCGCCTGCGCGCCGCCTGGACCGGCACGGGGCCGGAGTCGGGCTTCGACATCGAGGCACTTCCTAGGAACACGTCGTGGGACCGCGGCTCAGAGAGCGTGATCCTCAGTGCCACGCTTCGGGTCGCGAGACACTGTTTCGCACTCTATCCCGCACGGACCCCGGATGCCTCGCACGGGAGGTATTCGCGCGCGTTCGATCCGGTATGCTATCAGCCGATGAGGCTCGGCTGCAGATCGCGGAGCGTGCGGAAGTGCGTCATGCGCGTGACGCCGATCGCGGCCAGCACGAGGCCCCCGAGCATCCAGGTGAGAAGCGCCGCGACGTCGGACCCCACGCGGGCCAGATCGCCGCCGTACATGAGCTGGCGCATCGCGTCGACGACGTAGCCCATCGGCAGCACCTGGTGGAGCGTGCCGAGCGGAGCGGGCAGGGTCTGCCAGGGGAAGGTGCCGCCCGCCGTCACCAGCTGCACGACCATGAGCACGAGCCCGAGGAACTGCCCGACAGAGCCGAGCCAGACGTTGAGCGCGAGGATGACCGCCGCGTACGTGAACGAGGCGAGCACCATGACCCCGAGGGTTCCGAGGGGTTTGGCGAAGCCGAAGCCGAGCGCGAACGCGAGGATGCCGAAGAGCATGGCCATCTGCACCGCTCCGAGGAGCGCGGGGGTGAGCCAGCCGGCCATCGTGACGCGCACCGGGGAGTGCAGTGCCGTGACCGCCCGCCGCGAGATCGGCTTGACGATGAGGAACAGCGCGTAGATGCCGATCCACCCCGCGAGGGCCGCGAAGAAGGGGGCGAGCCCTGCGCCGTAGTCGGCCGCCGCCGCGAGCTTGCCCGATTCGATCGAGACGGGGTCGGAGATCGTCCGCGCCTGCTGCGCGCGCAGCTCGGCGGTCGAATCGGGGATCGCCGCGACGCCTGCATCGAGGCCGTCCCGCAGCTGCGTCGTGCCGTCTGCGAGGGTGCCGAGGCCGTCGGCCAGGGCCGAGGCGCCGGTGCGGAGCCGCGCTGCGCCGCTCGCGGCCGAGTCCGCTCCGGTCGCGACCTGATCGGCGCCGGTCGAGACCTGCGCGGCACCCGCCGCGAGGGCGTCGACCTTGCCGACGGCGGTCTGCACCGTCTGGTCGCCCTGACGGAGCCGGTCGGCGACGGGGTCGAGCTCGGCGAGCACGGCATCGATCTGCCCCTGATCGAGCCCCTGCGCGGCGAGGTCGGCGGCGATGGCATCGCGCGCCTGCGGCAGGGCGTTCGTCACGGCCTGAACGGCCGACCCCGCACGATCGGCATAGGCGGCGATCGCCTGCGTGCCGGCCGCGACCTGCCGGGCGCCATCGGCGACCTGCTGCGCGCCGGACGCGAGCGTCGCGGTGCCGTCGGCGAGCTCGGCGGTGCCGGACTGGAGCTGCTGGGCGCCGTCGGAGGCCTGCGCCGCGCCGTCGGCCAGCTGCGCGGCGCCGGACGCGGCATCCACGAGCTGCACGCGGATGTCGGCGATCCCGGTGAGGAGGCGCTCTGCTGCCTCTTCGCCGACGAGCTCGGCGACCGAGGCGCGGATCTTCTCCACGGCCTGCGAGCCGATCGTCGAGGCGAGGTAGTTGTTGGCGTCGTTGGTCTCGAGCCGGATCGTCGCGGGGTGGGGCGCGTCGCCCCCGGCCGAGGCGAGCGCCTCGGAGAAGTTCGACGGGATCACCACGACGAAGTCGACGGCGCCCTCCGCGAGCGCGCGTTCTGCGGCGTCTTCTGACAGGGCCTGCCAATCGAAGGCGTGGCCGTCGAGGAGCTTCGCGGCGACGTCGTCGCCGTAGTTCGCGGCGGGTTCGTCGACGGATGCCGCGACCCCCGCGTCTGCCTCGACGAGGGCGACCGGGATCTCGCCGAAGCGCCCGTACGGGTCCTGGTTGGCCCAGAGGTAGAGCCCGCCGTAGAGCACCGGGACGAGCACGAGGGCGGCGAGGGCGATGATCGACATGCGTGTCGCGGTCAGGCGGCGGAGCTCCGCCGAGATCATGGCGGGGATCTTCACGGCCGGCCTCCCGGCGTGGCGAGGGCGCTGTGCGGGCGCACGCGAGTCGGGCGCGCATGGACGCGGCTCGGGCTCGGGTGCACGCGGCTCGGGCGGATGCGCCGTGCCCCGCCGGAAGCTCCGGCCCCGTCATGCTCTGCGGCCGCGTCCTGCTCTGCGGCCGCGCCGTGCTCCAGCGCGGTGTCCGCCTCGGCGAGCACCGCTGTCGATGCCTCGCCCGCGACGACGAGCACCGCGAACCCTCGCCCGGCGTACTCGTGGGCGAGCGCCCACCACTCCCGCGGGTCGCCGCCGTGGCGATCGGGCGAGACGAGAACGAGCCCGTCGACGCCGCGCCGCAGCGTCGCGAGTTCGAGGAGGAGCCGCAGCCGTCGCTGCGGCGCGACGTCGGCGATCGGCACGCGCGCGAGGTCTCGAGCCTCCGCCTCGTCGAGCCATCGCAGCGCCGCGACGGGATCCGACCGCCGGCCCGCGAACATGAGCTCTTCGGCGACGATGCCCGCCACCGTCACGGTCGGCGCGGGGTCGGACACGTCGGGGGCGTCCACGAGTGCGATGCGGCGGCGGAGGGCCGCGGCATCCCGTCTCCCGTCGATGAGCACGTCTCCCGTGTCGGGCCGCATGCGCCCAGATGCCATGAGGCCGAGGAGGGTCGGACGCTGTTCCGTCTCGGCGACGGCGAGCACGACGCGCCCCGATGAGAACTCGGCGCTCGTGTCGGGCAGCGCGATGCCGCCGCGACCCTTCGACACGCCCGTCAGCGCGACGCGCATCAGACCTCCTCGAGGAGGTCGGGGTGCTCGGCGAGGAGCGCCTGCGCTTCGGTCCACGAGAGGCCGGCGATGCCGAGGACGGCGCGGACGGCGAGGGAACGGGCTTCGGAGGACGAGGCATCCATCCGTGTGATGACGGCGCGGGCCGTCTCCTCGACGAGGCGTGCGAGGGTCGGCGCCGAGACGTCGGTGCGGAGCACCCCGGCATCCTGACCCTCGCGGACGATGGCGGCGACGCGGCGCCGGACGGGGGCGAGGGCGTCGGCGGTGTCGTGCACGTGGGCCTCGTCGAGCGCGATGGACGCCGCGACCTGCACGTGCGCCGCCTCGCGCCACAGGAGCGATGCGAGGCGTGCGAGCGCGACGCGGGGATCGGCGTCGTCGATCGTGAGCGCGATGGCGTTGAAGCGCTGCGCGCCGATCGCGACGACGGCCCCGACGAGCGCGTCACGGTCGTCGAAGTGCCCGTAGAGGGCGCGTCGCGACAGGCCGGCCGAGCGCGCGATCGCGTCGACCGAGGCGTGGGGGTCGCGCGCGAAGAGATCGGTCGCGGCGGCGATGATGTCGGCGCGGTTCTCGATCGCGTCCCGGCGAGGGCGGCGAGAAGCCGAGGTGGGTGTGCTCACTCACCTCAGGGTACTAAGTTGCACACAACTGTGCAACTTAGCGTGGCGTCAGTCGGTTCCGGAGTCGAACGCGGCGCCCTCGGCTGCGGCATCCGTCGCGTCCGCGAGAGCCTCCTGTGCAGCGTCGAGCGGCAGCGCCGGCTCGGTGATCTCGTCGGCCTCGCCGGCGGTGACCCGCCCGACGAGCGCGCCCGTCGGACCGCCGATGAGCCCCAGCCCCGCGTACTGCTCGAGGCGCGCGCGCGAATCGGCGATGTCGAGGTTGCGCATCGTCAGCTGGCCGATGCGATCGGTCGGACCGAAGGCCGCATCGCCCACGCGCTCCATCGAGAGCTTCTCGGGGGCGTACGACATGCCGGCGGCGACCGTGTCGAGAATCGTGTAGTCGTCGCCGCGGCGCAGGCGCAGCGTGACCGAGCCCGTGATCGTCGATCCCACCCACTTCTGGATCGACTCGCGCAGCATGAGCGACTGCGGCTCGAGCCAGCGGCCCTCGTACATGAGCCGGCCGAGGCGACGCCCCTGCTCGTGGTACGTCGCGAGGGTGTCTTCGTTCAGGATGCTGTTGACCAGCCGCTCGTACGCGATGAACAGCAGCGCCATGCCGGGCGCCTCGTAGATCCCGCGGGACTTCGCCTCGATGATGCGGTTCTCGATCTGATCGCTCATACCCAGGCCGTGCCTGCCGCCGATGCGGTTGGCCTCGAAGACGAGCTCGACCGGATCGGCGAACTCGCGCCCGTTGATCGAGAGGGGGCGGCCGCCCTCGAACGCGATCGTGACGTCTTCGCGGGCGATCTCGACCGCGTCGTCCCAGAAGCGCACGCCCATGATGGGGTCGACGGTCTCGAGCGAGACGTCGAGGTGCTCGAGCGTCTTCGCCTCGTGCGTCGCCCCCCAGATGTTGGCGTCGGTCGAGTACGCCTTCTCGGCGCTGTCGCGGTAGGGGAAGCCGTGCGCGACGAGCCACTCGCTCATCTCCTTGCGCCCGCCCAGCTCCGTGACGAAGTCGGCGTCGAGCCACGGCTTGTAGATGCGCAGCGCGGGGTTCGCGAGCAGGCCGTAGCGGTAGAACCGCTCGATGTCGTTGCCCTTGTAGGTCGAGCCGTCGCCCCAGATGTCGACGCCGTCCTCCTTCATGGCGCGGACGAGCAGGGTGCCGGTGACGGCACGCCCGAGCGGCGTCGTGTTGAAGTAGGTCTTGCCGCCCGAGCGGATGTGGAAGGCGCCGCACGCGAGGGCGACGAAGCCCTCCTCGACGAGCGCGGTCTTGCAGTCCACGAGACGTGCGACCTCGGCGCCGTACTCGAGTGCGCGCCCGGGGATCGCCTCGATGTCGTCCTCGTCGGGCTGACCGAGGTCACCGGTGTAGGTGCAGGGGACGGCGCCCTTGTCGCGCATCCAGGCGACGGCCACGGAGGTGTCCAGGCCTCCCGAGAAGGCGATGCCGACGCGTTCGCCGATGGGCAGGGACTGGAGGACCTTCGACATACCCCCGAGTTTAGTGAGCGGCCGGCTCGGAACAGGACGGATGCCGCGACCCCTGGAGGCCGCGGCATCCGTCCGCTCTCTGCGAAGCCCGCTCACACCATGAGAGCGCCGCGGGTGCGCGGGTGCCTGCTGCGCGTCGCACGGCGGGCGCGGTACCGCCCGATCGCGACGATCATCGCGCCGATCCCGAGGAGGACCGCCGTCATGACCCCTATATAGAGGAGTGGCGCCTTGTACCCTCCCGCGAGGTGCGGGTCGAGGAACGGGTACGGGTACCACCACGGCGTCGTGCCGTCGGGGTTGGCCACGCGCTCGCCGCGCACCATCGTGTAGGTGATCCACGCGACGGGGTAGCCGACCATGACGCCGAGACTCCACCACGGAAGCGCCCGCCGGCGCGGTGCCAGCAGCAGGTCCAGCACGAAGTAGATCGGCATCACGACGTGCAGCACCTCGGCGGCGTACCTGTCGAGCAGCGCGATCCCGGCGGAGTCGCCCAGCGCGACCGCCGAGGGGAGGCCCCTCAACAGCGCGTTGTAGACGATGCCGAGCAGGAAGATCGGACCCGACACCACGGCCAGGCTGAGCGCGATGCCCAGTGGTTCCGGCGACGATCCGGGGTGCCGCTCCGCCCAGTTGGCGGCGACGGCGAGCGCTACGACGCTGAGAAGCGTCGTGACGATCGTGAAGAGGCTGAAGTAGTTCGCCATGACATCGCCGAGCTGCTCGTGCTGCCGAGCGGCTCGGTCGACATTGACCACGAATCCGGCGACGACGCCCGAGAGGGCAGTTGCCGCGGCCGCGATCCTGAACCAGACCCAATACATTTCGACGACCTTTCCGTTGTCACTTTCTCTGTGGATGTGTCGTCCCCCCAGTGAGGAAAGGTGTACTCGCGTGCAGCGGCCGAATCGGCGATTTCCGTGCGCAGCACAGCGTCTGGAACGTCCAGAACGCGTCGACCTTGTATGGGGCATACAACGTGTCCCCCCTTCGGAGGACAGTTCCTACAAAGCCGTGGGAAAGGGCTGGTCGGCGTTCAGATCAGGGCGGCGGCGCGGTCTTCCGCGGCATCCCCCACCGCCGCCATCCCACGCCGGCGGCCGACCCAGACGACCAGCCAGGCGGCGAGGGCGATGACGATCGCGATGCCCACGACATAGACGGCGACGGTCGCATAACCCTCGGCGAAGCTGTTCGGGTTGAGGAAGGGATACGGGTACCAGTACGGCTCGCCCGTGTTGGGATTCGTCGTGAGCGGCCCGCGGACGAGGGTGTAGACGACCCATACGACGGGGAGCACCAGCACCTCGGCGATCGCCCGCCAGGGGAGGGGCCGGCGCCGCGGCCCGAGGAAGAGGTCGGCGAGCAGGACGATCGGGCCCACGACGTGGAGCACCTCGTTCGACCACGGCACGGTCGTCCCCTGCGGAAGCGGGATGCCGCGCAGCAGCACGTTGTAGACGATCCCCGTCACGATCATGTAGCTCGTGGCGCAGGCGAGGGCGACGGCGAGCGAGCGGGGCTCGGGGATCTCGCGGCTGCGCCCCCTCGTCCAGAACCAGATCGCGGCCCACCCCAGCGCGACGACCGACAGGACGTTGGAGAGGATCGTGAAGAAGCTGAAGAAGTTGACGACGGTCGTGAAGACGTCGCCGCCTGCATCGACCATGCCGCCGATCGTGCGCGACGCCTGCGCGATGACTGCGGCGGCGATGAGGGCGGCGGCCACCGCCCGCACCACCGTCCAGGACTGCGCCCAGCGAGGAGTTCGGGTCATGCGCTCACGATAGCGACGGCTCGAACCGGACCCCCGATAGGATGGGGTGTAACCGTCCGGTACGAACGGGGGAGAGCCCATGCCTGGCATCGTGATCGTCGGAGTCCAATGGGGAGACGAGGGCAAGGGCAAGGCCACCGATCTTCTCGGTGAGCGCACCGATTGGGTCGTCAAGTTCAACGGCGGCAACAACGCGGGCCACACCGTCGTCATCGGCGACGAGAAGTACGCCCTGCACCTGCTCCCCTCGGGCATCCTGTCGCCCGGCGTCAACGCCGTCATCGGCAACGGCGTCGTGGTCGACCTCGAGGTGCTCTTCGCCGAGCTCGAGGCGCTGCACGCCCGCGGCGTCGACACCTCGCGCCTGAAGATCAGCGCCAACGCGCACATCATCACGCAGTACCACCGCACGCTCGACAAGGTCACCGAGCGCTTCCTCGGCAAGCGTCAGATCGGCACGACGGGGCGAGGCATCGGTCCCGCCTACGCCGACAAGATCAACCGCGTCGGCATCCGCGTACAGGACCTCTTCGACGAGAACATCCTCCGCCAGAAGGTCGAGGGGGCCCTCGACCAGAAGAACCACCTCCTGGTGAAGGTGTTCAACCGCCGCGCGATCACGTGCGACGAGATCGTCGACGACCTGCTGTCGTACACCGAGCGGCTGCGTCCCATGGTCGCCGACACGGCGCTGCTCCTGGACGACGCGCTCGACGCGGGCGATGTCGTGGTGTTCGAGGGCGGCCAGGCGACGATGCTCGACGTCGATCACGGCACCTACCCCTTCGTCACGTCGTCGTCGGCGACGGCGGGCGGCGCCGCGACCGGCTCGGGGGTCGGCCCCAATCGCCTCGACCGCATCGTCGGCATCGCGAAGGCGTACACGACGCGCGTGGGCTCCGGCCCCTTCCCCACCGAGCTCTTCGACGAGAACGGCGAGTGGCTCCGGTCGCGCGGCTTCGAGTTCGGCACGACGACGGGCCGTCCGCGCCGCGTCGGCTGGTACGACGCGCCGATCACGCGCTACGCGACCCGCATCAACGGCATCACCGACATCGTGCTGACCAAGCTCGACATCCTGACGGGGCTCGAGCGCATCCCGGTCTGCGTCGCCTACGACGTCGACGGCGAGCGGTTCGACGAGATGCCCGTCAACCAGTCGGACTTCCACCACGCGCGGCCGATCCTCGAGTACTTCCCCGGCTGGACGGAAGACATCTCGACGGCGCGCACGTTCGAAGACCTCCCGACCGCGGCGCAGGACTACGTGCTCGCGCTCGAGCGGATGAGCGGCACGCGCATCTCGGTCATCGGCGTCGGCGCGGCGCGCGATGCGGTCGTGGTCCGCCACGACCTCATCGACTGACGATGAGGTTCTGGCTCGGCGGGTACACCGCCGACATGAACGGCTCGGCGACGGGCATCGGCGTCCTGCATGCCGGCGCCCCCGACGACGCGCTCGCGGGAGGCTCGCTCGGATTCACCGGCGTCGCCGCCCGAGCGGACGGCTCGCCCTCGTGGCTCACGGCCCATCCTCGCCTCGATGTCGTGTACGCCGCCCTCGAGGGCGCCGGCACGGTGCAGGCGTTCCGGCGAACCGGCGAGGCATCCTTCACTCCGCTCGGCTCCCCCGTTCCCGCGGGCGAGGCCGTGTGCCACATCGCGGCGGCCCCCGACGGCTCGTCGATCGTCGCGAGCTGCTGGGGTGACGGGCGCGTCGTCCGCATGACGACGGATGCCTCGGGCCGCCCCTCGGCGCCGGTCGTCGCCCCCGCCGCGACCGACCCGTACGGCCCCGGCGCGTCTTCGACCTCCGTCGCAGGCGGCCTCGATCTCGCGGCGGCCGCGCGCGCCCTCCGCGAGGCGGCGGGCGACGAGTACGCCCACCTCGTGCCGGATCATGACCATGAGCCCGCCGGGGAGGCGCCCGCAGCGGAAGACGGGGCGCGTCCGTCGCACGCGCACCAGGCCGTCTTCCTCCCGGGTGGCGTCGTCGCGACGACCGACATGGGCCTGGACCTCGTGCGGGTCTGGCGGGCACGGCCGGCGGGCCTGGTGCCCCTGCAGGATGTCGTGCTGCCGAAGGGCTCGGGCCCGCGGCACATGGTGTGGCACCCGAGCGGGCATCTCTACGTCGTGACCGAGCTCTCGCACGAGATCTTCGCGCTCGCGCCCGACGAGGCCGGCACGTGGCACCTGGTGGCGGGCACGCCGCTGGGCGCAGGCATCCTTCCCGACGACACCGCTGCAGAGCTTGCGCCTTCGCGCGACGGCGCCTTCCTCTACGCGGGAGTGCGCGGAAGCGACACGATCGCCGTCGTCGGCGTGCGGGGCGAGGGGAACGACCTCCGCCCCATCGCGCTCGTCGAGGCCGGCGTGCACTGGCCTCGTCACCACGTCGTCATGCGCGACTCGCTGCTCGTCGCAGGGCAGCTCTCCGACGACATCGCCTCGCTCGGAATCGACCTGCGCACCGGCGTGCCGGGGCGCGTGCGGCACCGCTCCGCGGCTCCGTCGCCGACCTGTCTTCTCGCCGCTCGCTGAATTCTTCCCGCGGCTCGTCGAGTCGCGCGCCTCGCCCTCAGGGGGTGAATCCGGCCAACCGTCCGGCCTCCGGGGGTACCCCCTGCCAGGGCCCGGGATTAGCTTGAGATCGACGCTGGGGGACTGATCCCGCCGGGCCGGCGGCCATCGCTCACCACGTGTCGACCCACGACGTGAGAAGGGAAGACCATGGCTGAATTCCGTTACGGTCCGGTCGAGCTGTTTCTGCTCGGCCTCGAGGGGGAGCGGCCCGATCCGGGACTGATCGCCGAGCTGGCCGAGCTCGTCGACGACGGCATCCTCCGGGTGCTCGACTTCGTCGTGATCTCGAAGTCCGAGGGCGGCGAGGTCACGGTCGTGGAGATCGAGGACGACGACGAGGACTACGCGGCGCTCGATCTCGTGCTGTCGGGCATCACGGGCGAGGAGGACATCGCCGAGCTCGCCGAGCTCGTCCCCGAGGGCGGCTCGGCCGCCGTCGTGGCGCTCGAGCTCGTCTACGCGCGCCGCCTGGCATCGAGCCTCGCCGCCAGCGGCGGCGTCGTGCTGTCGTCCGAGCGTATTCCGGCGCCCGTCGTCAACGCACTCGTCGACGCCATCGAAGACGAGGTCGACGAAGAGATCATCGACGAGATCGAGCAGATCGCAGTGAGCGAAGGAGACAAGCAATGATCCGCAGAGTGGGACGCCCCGGCCTGGTCGGGCTCGCGGCGCGCACGGCCGTCGTCGCGGGCACCGCGACCGCCGTCAACGGGGCGATGAACAACCACCAGCAGCGCAAGGCGCAGGACCAGTACGAGCAGCAGCAGTACGAGGCCGCGCAGCAGCAGGCAGCCATGAACGCCGCCGCGCAGCAGGCCGTCGCGCAGCAGATGGCGTACGCGCCGCCGCCGCCGACGGCACCCGCTCCCGCCGCACCCGCGGCCGGGGGCGGCGAAGACATCGTCGCGTCGCTGCAGAAGCTGTCGGCGTTGAAAGACGCCGGCGCGCTCAGCGACGCCGAGTTCGAGGCGGCGAAGGCCCGCCTGCTCGGCGGCTGACCTCGCCGGCCGGCCACCTCGCCACGGGGCGCCGCGTCCTCATCTCCCACGGGTGAAGGGCACGGCGCCCCGTTCATGCGCGCAACAGAATGAAGCAGCGGACGGTGAATCCGCGGAAAAGTCATCCTCGGGAGGAATGCGCATGAATCTGTGGAGCAACTTCTGGGACGTGATCTGGTGGTTCCTCTGGATCTTCGCCTTCGTCGCGTACCTGTTCGTCCTGATCACGATCTTCAGCGATCTGTTCCGCGACCACAAGCTCAACGGCTGGTGGAAGGCGCTCTGGGTCGTCTTCCTGATCTTCGTTCCGTTCCTCACCGCGCTGATCTACCTGATCGCGCGCGGGCGCGGCATGCAGGAGCGCGCCCTCGCCGACGCCAAGCGTCAGCAGCAGGCGACGCAGGCCTACATCCAGTCGGTGGCGGGTTCGGGAGCGAGCCCCGCCGACGAGATCGCGAAGGCCTCCGAGCTGCTGAAGGCCGGCACGATCACGCAGTCGGAGTACGACCACTTGAAGGCCCGCGCCCTCGCCTGATCGGCCCGCCGCATCGCGACGAAGAAGACCCTCGGCCTCGCGCCGGGGGTCTTCTTGTCGCATTCCGCTTCGTGACGCTTCCGCGGATGTTCGCTTCAGTCACCTTTCATGCGTTGTAGAGTCAGCCCTGCGAGAGGCGTACAGTCGAATCCGTTCCGGCGGGCAAGTCGTGCGTGTCAATTCGCCGGTGCTCGATCCTCGCCATTTCGAACACCGCTTCCTCGGGGTGGAAGGAGGGCGGATGACGCTGCCGTCGAGTGCACTGTCGTCACGGGCCTGGACCCGGCATCAGCCGCCGACGCGCCAGCCGGTCAGCCTGTCACGGCCCGCTCTCCTCGAGACGCTCGATGAGATCGTCGACGAGTCGCCGGTCGCGATCGTCACTGCTCCGAGCGGTTTCGGCAAGACGACGGTCGTCAGCAGCTGGGCCGAGCACACCCCGCACCTGGTGGCGTGGGTCGCCCTCGCACCGGCCGAGGAAGACACCGTCGACGCCGCCGTCGTAGCGGCGATCGAGTCCGTCGTGCCACGGGAGCGCGTCGTGGCCTCCGACCCCTTCGGTCTTGTGGCCGAGAACGAGCGCGTCGACCTGCGGCACCGCCTCGAGGCGGCGCTCAGCGAGATGCTCGAGCCGATCGTGCTTGTGATCGACGACGCGCAGCGCGCCGGCGGGAGTCTCGAGTCGGGGCTGCTGGCGGGGCTCGTCGAGCACACGCCGTCGGCGCTGCACATCGTCCTGGTCGGAACGACGTCCCTCGAGCTCAGGGTGCCGCGCTTGGTGTTGAGTCGCCCGGAATCGGTCATCGGGGCGGAAGCCCTCGCCTTCGACGAGCTGGAGGTCGCTGCGTTGGCGACGGCGATGGAGAGCACGCTCGATCCCGCCGCCGTGCACGCCGAGACCGGTGGCTGGCCGATCGCCGTGCGCCTAGCCCTCATATCCCGCAACCCGCCTCGAGGCGGAGCGCTGCACCACACCTCGGGCCTCATGCAGGAGTACGTCCGCGACGTCGTGCTGTCGGGACTCTCACCCGAGCTCGCCCGGTTCGTGACCGAGGCATCCGTCACCGACCAGCTCACGCCACGGGTCGCCGAGCAGCTCACCGATCGCTCCGACGGCGGCCGGCTGCTGGAGCAGTGCCGGCGCCTGGGGCTCTTCCTCGACAGGATTGAGGGTCCTGACGGCCCCGTGTATCAGTGGCACTCGCTCTTCGCGCGCTACTGTCGCGAGCTGCTGGCCGAGAGCGATCCGCAGCGACTCGCCGAGCTGCGCTCGCGTGCGGCCGAGCTGCTGGCCTCGACGCGACCGCTGGAGGCCGTCGATCACCTGCTCGCCGTGGGCGATGCCGCCCGCGCCGAGCGTGTCATCCTCGACTCCTGGGTCGGGCTCATCGTGCTGAACTCCGCCGCGGCGCTCGACCGTGCCTGCCTGAGCCTGCCGCCGTCGCGGGCCGAGACGCCCGCCATCGCCCTCATCCGCGCCTGTGCGCGCGATGTACTCGGCGAACACCGATGGGCGCGCGACCTCTACCTGCGCGCGCAGGCCGAACTCGACCTGGCCGACGAGGATGCCATGCGCGCCCTCGATATCGCCCGCCTGTTCTTCCTCGACGACCGCGAGGAGCTCGGCGTCGCACTCGCGCCGGTGCGGACGCGTCTGCTCGACACCCGGTCGGTGTCGCCGCGCGAGCACGCGGCCATCTGCTTCGTGCTGGGGTGGACCGAGATACGCCACCGCATGCACCCCGACCGCACGATCGAGACGCTCGAGCTCGCCGTGCGCGAGGCGACGGCCATCGGCGACCGACCGCTCGCCGCGCGTGCCACGGGCGTGCTCGCGTACGGGCTGACGTGGGCGGGGCGGCTCAACGACGCCCGCGCGGTGCTCGCCACCGTCGACATGCAGGAGGTCGAGACGACGGGCTGGATCGCCTACGTGGGCGGCAGTGGCGCCGTCGCCGCGGGCGTGGCCGCGTACTGGGCCCACGACCTCGAGAGCGCAGAGGACGAGTTCCGCCGCGTGATCGTCTTCGGCTCTCCCCACGGCGTCTTCGCCGATCTCGCGCGCGTCATGCTCTCGTTGGCGGCCGCGGCATCGGGTGATGCCCGGCAGTGCCGGAGGGCGGCGCTCGAACTGCAGTTCCTCCCGCGCACCGAGGTGCAGGGCGTCCACTGGCCGAAATTCCGCCTGACCGCCATCGCCCTCCTCGAAGAGGCGGTCGGACATCGGGATCGCGCGCTCGAGATCGCCCGCGGGCTCGCAGGTGAGAGCGCCATGCCGATCATCGCCGTGCACGTGGCGGGCATCCTGCGCCGGGCGGGCGCCTACTCCGAGGCGCTCGCGGTGCTGCGTACCCTCAAGGCGTTCGCGGGGATCTCGTACGTCCGCGTCGCGATGCTGACGACCAACGCCCTCGCGCATTGGTCCAACGGCCAGCTCGAAGCGGCGCACGAGCTGTGTGAGCAGGCCCTGGATGCCGCGGCGACCGAGCTCATCCGCTCGCCATTCTCCGACGACGATCCCGATCTGCGTGAACTGCTCGGCGCGCACGTCGCGTGGGGCACGGACTACGAGGAGTTCCTCCTGTCGTGCCTGCGCCCCGTGTCGGCGAGCTCGGCGCTCGCCGTGCTCTCCGAGCGCGAGCGCGACGTCTTCGAGCAGCTGCGCACGACGCTCACCACGATCGAGATCGCCGAGCGGCTGGGCGTCTCGGTCAACACGGTCAAGACGCACCAGCGCTCGATCTACCGCAAGCTCGGTGTGACCTCTCGCCGCGAGGCGCTGCGTCGCTACACCTGAGCGACGCCGTCCGCTCGGCGCGGGCGGGGCGCGGCATCCGTCGCGTGAGACGTGCGGATCTTCGCGTCCTGACGCGGTATGAAGATCTGCTTGATGATCAGCAGGATCGAGGCGGTCACCGGGATCGCGACGAGCGCGCCGAGAAGGCCCAGCAGCGTGCCGCCGACGAGCGCGCCGATGACGACGAGGGCGCCGGGCACCGAGACCGTCTTGTTCATGACGCGGGGGGTCAGGACGTATGCCTCGACCTGGATGTAGATGAGGTACACGACGCAGAAGATGAGCGCCGACACGGGGTCGGAGAACAGTGCGAGGAAGGTCGCGAAGATCAGGTAGCAGACCGAGCCGATCAGCGGGATCAGCGTGATGCAGAAGGCCGCGACCGCCATGAGGAAGGGGAACGGCAGCCCGAGCACGAGGTGGAGGATGAGGCCCACGACCGAGTTGAAGAAGGCCAGGATCACCATGCCGGTGAGGTAGCCGCCGATCGAGTCGGTGATCTGGTTCGTGAGGCTCGTCACGGTGGGCCGGCTGTGGGCGGGGGTGAGCTGCGCGAAGGCGACCTTCATGGCGGGAAGACCCGCGAGGAAGTAGAGGCTCAGCACCACGATGATGAGCAGGCCCGAGATCGCCAGGCCGATGTTGACGCCCAGCTTGACGATCCCGCCGCCGATGGCCGCGAGGTTCGCGGGGTTCGTGAAGAACGCCTGCACCTGCTGGAGCATGTCGCCGGCCTGCGCGCCGAAGGTATCCTGCAGCCACCCGTAGGTGTCGGACTTCTGGAACTCGGCGATGAGCGACGGGATGTTCTGGATGAGCGCCTGACCCTGCTCGAACAGCGCCGGGATGAGGAACCACAGCAGCAGGATGACGATGATCCCG